>USAL01000033.1 GCA_900552545.1 uncultured Sutterella sp.
GAGAGCTGCGTCGAGCGCTTGCTCGTTTCGCTTACCTCGGCCTTCTGGCCGCGGCAGCGCTCGACAATCGCCTGCGCCTTGTCCGCGTCGAAGATGCGCGACTCCTTGAGCTCGGGCGTTTCGGCGTTCTTCTTGAAGGTCGGATCAAACCAGCGGCCCTCGTAGTCGCCAGCCGTGACGGCAAAGCGCGCCTTCACCTCCCAGTAGTCGCGGGGCTTGAAGGCGTTGATTTCGTTTTCGCGGCGCACGACGATTGCAAGCGTCGGCGTCTGCACGCGGCCTACGGTGGTGAGGAAAAAGCCGCCGTCTAGGCTATTGAAGGCGGTCATGGCGCGCGTACCGTTGCTGCCCACGAGCCAGTCGGCTTCCGAGCGGCTCATGGCGGCCGCCGCGAGCGTCTGCATCTCCTCGTCGGTGCGCAGGTTCGCGAAGGCCTCGCGGATCGCCGCGGGCGTCATCGACTGCAGCCACAGGCGCTTGATGGGCTGGCGGGCCTTGGTGGCCTGCATGATGTAGCGAAAGATCAGCTCGCCCTCGCGTCCCGCGTCGCATGCGTTGATGATTTCGCCGATGTCCTTGCGGTGAATGAGCTTCGAGAGGCTCTTGAGCTTGTCGCCGCTTTTTGCAATGGGCTTCAAGTCGAAGGTCGGCGGGATCACCGGCAGGTGCGCGAAGGTCCACTTTCCGCGCTTGACCTCGTACTTTTCAGGACAAGCAAGCTCAAGCAGATGGCCGAGTGCGTTGGCGACGACGTAGTTCTCGCCCTCATAGTAGTCGCCGGTTTTCTTCATGCCGCCCAGAACGCGGGCGATATCGGTGGCGACCGACGGCTTCTCGGCAATGATCAGAGTCTTCATTTGTTGTGTGGTTTTGCAAGCTTTTCAAGCTTTGTTGTTGTGCTTCTTTGGTTGAGGCTGCAGACTGCAGGGCTCAAAATGTAAGCGCACGACCGAAACCATCGGTGCATGCGCCTCTTTTTTTTCAGCATAGCTGTCCGAAGATGATTTTGACAAGGCCTCGGGTTTCGTAAGACCTAAGTTTTGTCCGATCCTTCCATAACAGAGATGTCGAGATCCTCCAGCCGCTCGACAAGTCCAGCCCCCTCTCGCAGCAGCTTGTGGCACCCTTTGTAAAGGGCGTTGTGTATCGAGCCGGGAATAGCATAAACGTCACGCGCGGACTCGGCTGCTTCGCGCGCCAAGGCAACGGCTGCCGACCCCGCTTCGGCCTGTACGACAAAGAGCGCCCGCGAGAGCGCAAGACTCACCGAACGACGCACGACGTCGTTCTCCGATGCGTAGCCAACCCCCGGAACAAAAGGCGAAACGAGAAGTCCGCGTTCTGCCGCAGCGTAAAAAAGCTCTCGTGCAGACGCCGGAAAAATTCGATCCGGGCCAGTTGCCTGCACGCCGATCACGGTGCAGTTTTCGTCTCTTTTTTCAGACTTAAGCGCAGCCGCCGCAGCCGCCATTTCGACGCCTTCTTCAAAGCCCGTGAGAAGCGCCGCACGACGCGCAATCGCCCTTCCGAAATCCTCGGCATTGCGTCGTCCTTCGTCGTCGGGCCGCCTTGTTCCGGTGAGAAAGATCGCCGCTTTATCGGACAAAACTCCCCGTCGTCCTCGCACGAAAAGTACGGCCGGAGGTCTCGGAAGCTGAAGAAGACGCTTGGGGTAGTCGGGGTCGGAGAGCACCACGATGTCCGCGCCCCCTCCCGCGGCAAGCCACGCACAGGCCGCCTCGCATTCGCGGACCTTGTCGTCGGAAAAAAGCACGCGCGAGGCATCCTGACCGATCACCTGCGCCACTTCGCGCCTGCCCGCACGTACAATTTCGCCCAATGACCCGTAGACCTCCGTCAGACGCGCAAGTCCCCCGGCGCCGATGTCGTTGGCGCACAGCATGAGCTGCAGCCAGTCGATGTCTTCCTGCGATGTGATCTGCACTTTGCCGCGGACTCCCGAAAAACGCGAGGGAAACTCACCCTTTGGCGGTCTACCCACTTCCTATCGACGATATTGTATTGAGAGTCCTGAGGCCGGCATTGCGCGCGCAATGAAGCCGCAGCGCACGAAAGCCCGTGCGGCCCCTGCAAAGCCGCCGTCTCGGCCCTTGAGGACCCTGGAGATTTTTGCCATGGCGATTCTGCCTATTGTCCAGTACCCCGATCAGCGTCTTGCCCAAAAGGCCAAGCCGATCACCGTTTTTGACGACAAGCTCGCAAAGCTTGCCGAAGACATGGCGCAGACCATGTACGAGGCCCCCGGCGTGGGCCTTGCCGCGCCCCAGGTAGGCGAATTGATCCGCATGGTCGTGATCGACATCTCGGACGAAAAGAACGACCTGCACGTGCTCGTGAACCCCGTCATTGAAGCGGCTTCCGACGAGGTCGTCGAATGCGAGGAAGGGTGCCTGTCGCTGCCCGGTCTCTACGAAAAGGTGAAGCGCCCGGCGCGCGTCAAGGTGAAGTATCAGGATCTCAAGGGCGAGGCGCACGAAATGGAGTGCGACGAGTTGATGAGCGTGTGCGCGCAGCACGAGATCGACCACCTCGACGGGACGGTCTTCATCGATCACCTCAGCATGCTCAAAAAGCAGCGCGCAGCCGCCAAGCTTGCCAAGATGCGCAAGGAAAAGGCGCGCGCGGCCAAGCACAAGGATCAGTAAGTCGATTCCTCAAAACCTGCCCGAGAGCGCTCTAGCGCAGCGCGCGGCTGTAGCAGTGCGCGGCGATCGCCTCGACGATCATGTCAAGGCGCTTTTCGGGCAGATCGTGCCCCATGCCCTCGACGGCGAGCATCTGCGCGCCTTCGATGCATTCGGCAATTTCCTTTCCCGCCCGCAGCGGCAGCAGCGGATCGGCCGTGCCGTGAATGACAAGCGTGGGCGTCACGAGCTGGCGCAGCTGTGCGCGCCGATCGCCGCTTGCGAGAATCGCCATCAACTGCCGCGAGCGGCACTCTTCGGTGATGCCGTTTTCGCGCGTCACGCGGATGATCCCCTCAAAGAAGCTGTCGTTGTAGACCTCGCCGGGCGAGCCGATCACGTCCATGATGTGGCGGTAGTACTTCAATAGCGACGCTTCGTCGTTGCCATCCGGGTGCGTCTGCAGCAGAGCGCGGATGGCCGAGAGGTTCCCCAGGCCCGTGCGGGGGTTGCCCGTTGCGGTCGAAATGCAGGTAAGCGACAGCGTCCGATGCGGCGAGCGCGTGGCAAAGACCTGCGCGATCATGCCGCCCAACGAGTCGCCCGCAATGTGGGCGCGCTTGATTCCCAAGGCATCCATGAGCTCCTCGACGTCGCGGGCCATATCCTCGAGCCGGTACTGCGCCGAGACGCTGCCGCCCATGACGTAGCGCACGACGCTCGTGAGAAGGCGCGCCATCGAGACGTGCTCCGTGTAGACGGGGCTTGCGCCGCTGTCGCGGTTGTCGGGCGCAATGAGGTAGAGCCCCTTTTGCACGAGCCGCTCAAGAAAGCCGCGCGGCCAGCCCGCGGCCGGCAGTCCCAGTCCCATGAGCAGAATGAGGGGCGGCATGCGGGGGTCGCCGTAGGTGTGGTAGCTCAACAAACCGCGGTCGGATGCCATAAATTCCTGCCTTAATGCGTGTAGTGTCCTGTTGGATCAAAGTACGTCTTGCCGGAGGGTACTCCGGCAGCCATGATGATACGGCCTTGCGGCGGTTCCCGTGGGGTTTGCCCGTGCGGCAGCCCGTGGGGTCAGTCTGAGCGCGGCTAAAATTTCTTGTTGGCTTTGGCCTCGCCGCCCTTCACATCGATCTCACGTCGATCTCTTGCTGATGCGCGGCAGCCGTCAGATTTTTTTGTTTTCGACTCTCCTAGGAACTTCCCCCATGCGCATTGCTTTTGCCGGTACGCCGCCTTTTGCCGCCGCTGCTCTTGAAGCCCTGATCAATGCCGGCCACGAGGTTGCTCTGGTTCTCACGCAGCCGGACCGCCCGAGCGGCCGCGGCATGAAGCTCAAGCCCTCGGCCGTCAAGGAGCTCGCGCTCGCCCACGGACTCAAGGTGATCACGCCGGTGACGCTTTCCGTCAAGCGCAACCCCGAAGTCGCCGAAGAGGCGCTTGCCGAGCTCGAAGCCTGCGGGGCCGAGGTTCTCATCGTTGCGGCCTACGGCCTGATCCTTCCGCAGCGTGCGCTTGACGCCGCCCGCGGCATCGGCGCCGACGGCGAAATCAAGAGCATGAACATTCACGCCTCGCTGCTGCCGCGCTGGCGCGGCGCCGCGCCCATCCAGCGCGCGATCATGGCAGGCGACAAGGCGACCGGCGTCACCCTCATGAAGATGGAAGCGGGCCTTGATACCGGCCCGATGATTTTGAAGGACGCCACCGACATCACAGCCGCCGACACGGCCGAGACCCTCACCGAGCGCCTCGCGCAAATCGGCGCGGGACTTGCCGTACGCGCGCTTCAGACGCCCGACGAACTTACCATCACGCCGCAACCCGAGGAGGGCGTCACGTACGCCGAAAAGATCCTCAAGAGCGAAAGCCCCGTCGACTGGACGATGAGCGCCGAGGAGATTGACCGGAAACTGCGCGCCTTTACGCCTTTTCCCTTCATGACGGCCGCCTTCAACGGCGAAGTCTTCAAGCTCAAGGCCGCGCACCCCGTCGAGCGCCCCGCCGAGGCTGCAGGGGCCCAGCCGGGAGAAGTGATCGAGGCCAAGAAGCGCCTTGTCGTTGCCTGCGGCTCGGGCGCGCTTGAATGCACGCGCCTGCAGAAGGCGGGCAAATCCGAGATGCCGGCAAATTCGTTTTTGCAGTGCTTCCCGCTCAAGCCGGGCGACACACTCTCCTAATCTGAAGCCGCGGGCAAGTTCCGCCTAACCTTTTCGTTTTCTCTGCAGGCCCTCTTCGCTAAATGTCAGAAACAACGCCTCATACCTCGGCGAGACTCTCGCGCGCCATTTTGCTTGCCGCTCAGGCACGCTGCGCCATGAGCGAGGGCGCCTCGCTTGAAAAAGCGCTCGAAGCCGCCTGCCGCGGCGCTGACGCCGCCGAACGCGCCGCCGCCCAGTCGCTCGTCTATGGCGCCACGCGCCTGCACATGTTGGTCGACGTCGTCTTTTCGCGTCTTGCCAAGCGCCCGCCGGAAGCGACCGTTCGCTTCATCGCTCTGGTGGCGCTTTCGCTTCTCGTCGAGTCGCCCGAACGGTCGTATGCCGTCTGCAACGAAGCCGTCAAGGCCGTCAAGAGCGTCAATGTCCACGCCGCGGGGTTTGTAAACGCCTGCCTGCGACGCTTCATGCGCGAGCGCGAGGCTCTTTTGGCGCAGGCGCGCCGCCGCGAGGAAGTGCGCTTCAACGCCCCGACCTGGTGGATTGCCAAGATGCGCGCTGCATTAGGGAAGAACCGGGCCGACGCCATGATGGCGCTCGTGCAGACGCGTCCTCCCATGACCGTGCGCGTGAATCGAAGAAAGACGACGGTTGCCGACTGGTGCGCCGCAGCGCGCGCTGCGGGCGTGGCGGTGCGCGAGCTTGGCTCCGCCCCCGGAGCGCTTACGTCCGAGGCGGTTGAGGTGCTCGATCCCGTGCCGGTGACGCACCTTCCGGGCTTTGCCGAAGGTCTCGTGAGCGTGCAGGATGCCGGAGCGCAGTTGGCGGCGCACTTTCTTGCGCCTGCCGCGGGCGAACGGGTGCTGGATGCCTGTGCCGCTCCGGGCGGCAAGACCGCGCATTTGCTGGAGTTGGCCGATTGCCGCGTCACGCCGCTTGAAGTCGACCCCAAGCGCACGGCGCGCATCCATGAAAATCTGGAACGCTTGAACCTCACCGCGCGTGTGGTCACGGCCGACGCGGGCGACATCGCCTCGCAGCCGCGCTGGTACGAGGGCTCTCCCTACGACGCGGTGCTTCTTGACGCCCCCTGCACCGCCAGCGGCATCGTGCGCCGCCACCCCGACATCGTCTTCTCCCGGCGCCCCTCGGACGTCGCCGCGCTTGCATTACAACAGAAAAGGCTTCTTGAGGCGCTTTGGCCTCTTGTAAAGTTTGGCGGAAGACTGCTCTATGTCGTATGCTCAGTGTTTAAGGAAGAAGGGGTGGAGCAGATCACGTCGTTCCTGTCGCGGCATCCGGACGCCGTTCTGAAGGCCGTTCGCCCGCAGACTGAAACGATGATCACGATGACGCCCATGGACGCCGACGGCATTGAGTGTCCGCCGACGGTTCCCGGCATCGCCTGCGTGCATGACGGCTTTTTCTACGCCCTTCTTGAGAAACGTTCGCCGGCCTAGGCCCGGCTACAGACGTCCGCAACCCGAGGGCGCCCGTCCATGGGGCGCCGGGCGCGGCAAAAAAGACTGACTTCCCGACCATGATCTCCCGTCGAACCTTATGCGCCGCCGCTGCCGCCGCACCCTTTGCGGTCTGGCCCTTTGCCGCGCATGCCGAGGGAGACGGCATCGCGCTCATGCAGGCGCGCGCCGAGAATCGCCCCGACGGGCTCTACCTCACCGCGAGTTGGGAATTCGACCTCGCCATCACCCTCATCGAAAGCCTGCGCCGCGGCATTGCGCTCTACTTCGTGTGCGAAATGCGGCTGCAGAAAAAGCGCTGGTACTGGTTTGACGAGAATCTCGTGCACGCCGAGCTCGTGCAGCGCATCAGCTTCAGCCCGCTCTCGCGCAGCTACCGTCTCTCGATGGGAGGCCTGTCGCAGGGCTTTGATTCGCTCGAGCAGGTGCTGCCGCTTGTAAAGCAGGTGCACGACTGGCGCGTGGCCTCGCAGGTTTCGCCCGATGATGTCGACGACTTTGAAGCCGAAGTCCGCATGCGGCTCGATGCCTCGCGGCTTCCGAAACCCCTGCAGGTGACGATTGGCGGCAACTCCGACTGGAACCTCGACAGCGACTGGATTCCGGTGCGCATCCGAAACGCAGCCGCCTAAGGTGGACTAAGAAAGGCTTTCGAGGGAGTTTTTCCGCATGATGCTCAACTGGCTGCGGATCATCTTTTTTTCGGCAGTTGCGCTCGGCGCGGGCATGCTCATCACGCTTGCCGCCGGCGGCTCGAACTCGGCCGAATTCGAGCGCTACTTCCCCATTCTTCTCGTCATCAACATCTTCGCCACGCTCACGCTCTTTGCCTTCGTGGTGGCGATCATCTACCGCATGTGCGTGCGGCTCAAAAAGGGCGTCTTCGGCTCGAAGATGTCCGCACGGCTAGCGCTTACGATGTCGGCGGCGGCCATTCTCCCGTGCCTTTTGATCTACATGGTCTCTAGCCAGTTCATCGGCCGCTCGATCGACTCGTGGTTTGACGTGCGCATCGAACAGGCCCTTGACTCGGGCGTGGCGTTTTCAAGCGAAATCATCGACCGCGAGCAAAAAAGCCTGCGGCAGACGGCGCTTCGCATCGCCTCGATCATCAACGCCACATCAAAAAGCGATCGAGCCGTGGCGCTTGACCGCATGCGCGAAACCACGAACGCCGCCTCGGCAATCGTCTTTTCGCCCACGGGCGAGATTCTTCTGAGCTCCTTTTCGCCCACGGCGGCAACGATCATCGACCGTCCGAGCGTCGAGCAGTTGGACAAAGCCGCCACCAACAACGGCATCTACATGCTCGAAGGCGATCAGCTCGAAAGCGACGACGTGCTGCGCATCCGGGCCCTTGTCCCGCTTGAGATGGCAACAAGCCTCAAGCCCTCGAGCTTTCTGCAGCTCACGCAGCTCATTCCGCGCGAATACGCAGGCCACACCTTCGACCTCATCCAGGGCTACCGCAACTATCAGGAGCTCGTGCTCGCCCGCTCGGGCCTGAGAAACATCTACGGCGTGACGCTCACGCTCACCATGGTTTTGGCCGTCTTGGGCGCCGTGACCTTGGCGCTTACCTTTGCGCGCAACGTCACCGCCCCCGTGCAGCAGCTCGCCAAGGGCACCCGGCGCGTGGCCGAAGGGGATCTTCAGCCCATCAAGGAATTTGCCGGCAAAAGCGAAATCAACGCCCTCACCCAGTCCTTCAACGTGATGGTCGCGCAGGTTGCCGAAGCCCAAACCACCATCAAGAAGCAGAAGATCCAGGCCGAGGAGGCGCGCGCCAACCTTGAGCTCATTTTGGAAAACCTCTCTTCGGGCGTAATCGTCACCGACGAGCGGCTCACCGTCGCGCAGGTCAACGGCGCGGCCGCCAAGATCCTGCGCACGGAGGCCCTCACGGCGGGCATGCCGCTTGCCTCGATCGTTCCCGAGTTCGCACAGGCCCTTACCGATCAGATTCAGATCGCCGACAAGAACAAGGACATCCGCTTTGAGCTTGAGCTGCCGCGGCGCGACGTCGACGCCTCGATCTTCTTGTTCATCCGCGCCGCAAGGCTAGAAATCGACGCGGGCCGCCGCGGCTGGGTCATCGTCTTTGACGACATCTCGACCGTTTTGGAAGCGCAGCGCGCCGTCGCCTGGGGCGAAGTGGCTCGCCGCCTCGCGCACGAAATCAAGAATCCGCTCACGCCCATCCGGCTTTCGGCCGAGCGCCTTGAGATGAAGCTTGCCGACAAGCTAAGCGACAAGGACGCGGCGCTTCTGCACCGCACAAGCCGCACCATCATCACGCAGGTCGATGCGATGAAGCAGATGGTCAACGACTTCCGCGACTACGCCAAGCTCCCCGAGGCGGTTCTCGTGCCCATGAACATCAATGCGTTCTTCCGCGAGCTCGAAGAGTTTTACGCGACGGCAGGAACCCCGCTTTCGGTTTCGCTTGAAGAAGGGCTTCCCGCCATTGCGGGCGACGCGGGCCAACTGCGGCAGGTCATGCACAACCTCGTGGGCAACGCCATGGATGCCACGAGCGGCTGCGCCAAGCGCGAGATTCACCTCACCACGACGGGCCTGCGGCGCCCCGACGGCAAGATCGAAGCCGTGCGCGTCGTGCTCGAAGACAACGGCTCGGGCTTTTCGCCCAACATCCTCGCCCGCGCCTTCGAGCCCTACACGACCACCAAGCCCCCCGGTACGGGCCTGGGGCTGCCGATGGTGAAGAAGATCATTGAAGAGCATCACGGCCGCATCACGATCGGCAACCGAACCGACCTGCAGGGCAACGTTCTAGGCGCGCAGATCGTGATCGTTCTGCCCCGCGCACCGGCTGCGACATGATTGGACGCAGGCTCTGTACAAAATATCCAATATGTTAGGATGCAACATCGAGGCAGCGGGTCAAAGCAATGTGTTTCTGCGCGGCCCTCTGCAAACAAGGATGCAAGAACTCTATGGCAAACATTCTCATTGTCGACGATGAAATCGGCATTCGCGAGCTGCTCTCCGAAATCCTCGAGGAGGAGGGCTATACGACGTACGCCGCGGAAAATGCCGAAGCCGCCCGAGTCCTCATGAGCCAGGAGCAGTTCGACCTGATTCTGCTCGACATCTGGATGCCCGACACCGACGGCATCACTCTTCTGAAGGAATGGGGCGCGCGCAAGATGCTGCACTGTCCGGTCATCATGATGAGCGGACACGGCACGATCGAGACCGCCGTCGAGGCCACCAAGTTCGGAGCGCTTGCCTTCCTTGAAAAGCCAATCTCAATGCAAAAGCTCCTCGACACCGTCCGGCACGGTCTCGACGTCGGCAATCGCATTTCGACGATGTCGCACCTGCAGCCGCCCGCGCCCCCCGTCGAGCGCCCGGCCCTGCCCCCGATTGCCGAAGATCCGGTGAAGGGCGAAATGCCCAAGCTCTTCGTGCCGGGCGCCGAGATGGTGATCGACTTCGGAAAGACCATGCGCGAAGTGCGCGAGATGACCGAGCGCGCCTATCTCCTTGCCCTGATGCGCCATGAGTCCTATCAGATGACGCGCGTGGCGCGCCACGCAGGCCTTGAGAGAACGCACCTCTATCGCAAGCTCAAGGCGCTCAACATGGAAATCGTGCGCAAGTCCAAGAAGCGCCGCAAGACCGACAGCGACGTCGAGGGCGACATCGACAACGATCTCGTCAACGACCAGGAGCTCGACGACGACGTCGATCAGGACATCGACGTGGGCGAAAAGGCAGCCTCTTCCAAGTAACGTGCACAACCGGCCGAAAGCAGCAAGATTCGCTTGATTCGGTCGGTTTTGATTGAGGGCGACCGCAGGCGAATTTCGGCTGCGTGCCGATTTTCCCTTTGCGCGGATTCTTTTTCCTTCAACATCAGCGCTCTGCGCACTTCCTCAAGCGCAGCGCCCCCGCATTTCTTTCCTTCTGCCCGAGTCGTTAAAATCGGGCAGACATCGACTCTTTTCAAAGACCCAGGACGGGGCGCCCGCCGTCAAAGGCCCCCAAGCAGGTCGCCTCCTATGCAGATTCTCATCATTGGCGCTGGCCGCATCGGCCGATCCGTGGCCGAAGCTCTCGTTGACGAGGACAACGACATCACCCTCGTCGACACCGACAGCGAACGCATTGAGGAAATGCAGCACCGCCTCGACCTGCGCGGCATCGTGGGCAACGCCACCTCGCCCGACGTCCTGCGCCAGGCCGGCGCCGACGACGCCGACATGATCATCGCCGTCACGGCAACCGACGAGACCAACATGGCCGTGTGCCTGCTCGCCTCGCGGCTCTTCAACATCCCCACCCGCATCGCCCGCGTGCGCAACAGCGAACTGCGCAAATATCCGCGCGTGATGGCCGAGGAAGGCTTTCAGATCACAAGCTCCATCTGGCCCGAAGAGGCGCTGACCGAGTCGGTTCTAAAGCTCATCGAATTTCCCGAGGCGCTGCAGATCATTGAATTCGCCGAAGGCCGCGCCATGCTCTTTAGCGTGCGCGCCGTCGCGGGAAGCCCCTTGGTGGGCCGCCCGGCAGGCGATCTTGCCCTGCATCTGCCGAAGGTCCCCGCGCGCATCATCGCCGTCTTTCGCCGCAACCGGCGCCTTGATCTGTCGGAACAGACCGTCATTGAAAGCGGCGACGAGGTGATTGCGCTTGCTTCGGGCCGCGACGTGCGGCGCGTGATCAGCGAGTTGCGGCACCACGAAAAGACGATTCACCGCATCATCGTGGGCGGCGACACGTCGCTTGCGCTGCAGCTGGCGCACCGCCTCAACGGCCCGGACTCGCGCAGAAGCTACGAAATCAACATCCTTGTTTCCGACAAGCAGAAGATCCGCAAGCAGGCCGCGCAGGACCTGAAGAACACGCTCTTTATCGAGGGCTCGATCATCGACGAGGAAGTGCTCGAGAGCGCGGGCATCGACCGATGCGATCTTTTTATTTCGCTCAGCCGCCACGATGAAACGAACATCATGGGGGCGCTTCTTGCCAAGAAGATGGGCGCGCGGCGCGTGATTGCGTTGACCGACAGCGCCACCTTCAGCAACCTGATGCAGGGCTCGCAGATCGACATCACGGTTTCGACCACGCAGGCAACGATCAGTGAACTGCTGCGGCACGTACGCCACGGCGACGTGCTTGCGGCCTATTCGCTGCGCCGCGGCGTGGCCGAAGCGCTTGAGATCGTCGCGCACGGCAACAAGAAGAGCTCGCGCGTCGTCGGCAAGAAGCTCTCGGAGATCACGCTTCCCGAAGGCGTCTCGATTGCCGCCATCGTGCGCGAGGATCCCAACACGCTCGAGCCCGAGGTGTTCATCGCCTCGCCCAACCTCACGATTGAATCCGAAGACAGCGTGATCGTCTTCGTTCCCAACAAGCGCACGATCCCGCAGGTTGAAAAACTCTTTGCGGTCGACGTGGGATTCTTCTAAGGCCGGGGTCGCCATGCTGCACTCGCTGCGCTACATCCTCTTTCCGGTGCTCAACATCACGGCGCCGGTGCTGATCGCCTTCTCCTTCATCATGCTGCTGCCGTGCGTGGTCTCGTTCATCTACGAAGACGGCGCCGCAGGCGGTTTTCAGACCGGAGCGGTGATCTGCTTTTTCACGGGCGTCTTTCTTCTGGCGATCACGCGCAAGGACCGCCGCGAGCTGATGCCGCGCGACGGGTTTCTGCTAGCCACCATCATCTGGGTGGCGATTCCGCTTTTTGCGAGCATTCCGCTTTACCTCGAGATTCCGGGCATCAACTTCACCTATGCCTTCTTTGAGGCAATGAGCGGGACGACGACGACCTGCGCCTCGGTGCTCGACAAGCTCGATCTGCTCCCGCAATCCATCAATTTCTGGCGGTGCTTCTTGAGTTGGCTTGGCGGCATGGGAATTCTCGTTCTTGCCGTCGCCATTCTTCCCGCGCTGGGCGTAGGCGGCTCGCAGATCTTCAAGGCGGAGATTTCGGGCCCCATGAAGGAGGCGCGCTTGCCCCCCCGCATTGCCGATACGGCCAAGGGGTTGTGGTCGATTTATCTGGTGTTGAGCGTAGCCTGTGCGGCGGCCTTTCGTTTGGCTGGGATGGACGCCTTCGACAGCATCCTGCACGCCTTCTCCACCGTGAGCCTCGGGGGCTTTTCCTCGCACGACGCAAGCTACGGCTACTTCAACAACGTCGACATTGAAATGATCGGCATGTTCTTCATGACGATCTGCGGCATCAGCTTCTCGCTGCACTTCATCGCCTGGCGCTCGCGCTCGCCCGTGGCCTACTTCAAGAGCCCCGAATGCCGGGCCTGGCTCATCACGGTCGCGCTGATGGTGGCGCTCGTCACGGCCATCCTCTACGACTACGAGGTCTACGACGATCCGCTCACGGCGCTGCGCTACGCGGCCTTCAACACGATCAGCATCATCTCCACCTCGGGCTTTTCGACGGCCGACTTCAGCCTCTGGCCGGCTGCGGCGCCCTTCATTCTCTTTTCAGTCGCCTGCTTTGCCACCTGCGGCGGCAGCACGGGCGGCGGCATGAAGATGATGCGCGCCATCATTCTCTTAAAGCAGCTCTCGCGCCAGTTCACGCTCACGCTCTACCCCAAGGCGATCGTGTCGCTCACGGTGGGCGGCGTCGTGGTGGGCCGCTCGGTCATCTTCTCGGCCATGGCATTCATGGTGCTCTGGCTCATCGTCTCGATCGTGATCACGTTGGCGCTCATGGTGACGGGGCTCGACATCACGACGGCCATTTCGGCCACCGTGGCCTGCGTGACGAACCTAGGGCCGGGCCTTGGAATCGTCGGGCCGCTTTCGAACTACTCGGTGCTCACCGACGTGCAGCTGTGGATGTGTACGTTCCTGATGCTCCTCGGGCGCCTGGAGCTCGTGACGGTGTTCGTGCTCTTTACCCGCACGTTCTGGCGCTTCTAGCCAATGAATTAAACCCGCGAAACTAGCCCGCGAAATAGTCCCAGGCGGTCTTGGCAAACAGGGCGGCGATCACAAGGACGATCAGCGGGCGCACCACGCGCACGCCGTTTTTGATCACAAGCCCCGCACCGATGTAGTGGCCGGCAATGCCGAAAAGCCCCGCCGCCAACCCCAGCGCCCAGTTCACTTCGCCTGCGGCGGCGTACGACACAAAGGCCGCGAGACCACTTGAAAAGTTCACCATCTTCATCTGGCCTGCGGCTTCGCGCACCGCGAGATGCGCCACGGCTGAAAAGCTGATGAGCATCAACGTCCCTGCCCCAGGCCCGTAAAAGCCGTCATAGGTGCCGCACAAGAAGGCGCACAGCGCCAAAAGCGCCATCTGACGCGTGGGCGAGATCGCCTCGGGGTTGTCCGAAAGCGTCTTCTTACTCATCACGAAGAGCGCGGCAAAGGGAAGCATCCCCACGAGAAGCAGTTCAAAGACCGCCTCGGGCACCAACAGCGCAAGGCGCGCGCCCACGAAGCTTCCCACGAAGGCCGCCGCGACCGGCAGCACCGAGAGCCTCAGGTTGGTAAAGCCGCTGCGATAGAGCCGCCAGGCCGAGGTCGCCATGCCCATGGTGCTTGAAAGCTTCGAGGTGCCCAACGCCAGATGCGGCGGGACGCCCGCCATGAGGTAGGCAGGAAGCGTGATGAGACCGCCGCCGCCCGCAATGGCGTCGACGACGCTTCCCAAAAAGACAAGCGGACAGACGATGAGATAGGTGGAAAGTTCAAGCTCCATCACGCTCCCACAGCGCCGTCAACAGTGCCCTATAGTGACCAAATAGGCAACACTTCAAAATTCCGAGGGGAGCGTTTGGACACCCCCGCGGTTCGGCTGCCGTTTACGGCACGCCCCACATCACCTTGACCTTCTTCTTGCGGGCCGCACGCAGCATTTCGAGAAGCGGAAAAACGCGCATGCCGAAGCTCACCCGTTCGTCCTCGCGCTTTTTCTCTTCGGCCGCCTGCTCCTCTTCGGCGAAGGACCGATAGCCGCGGCCCTCGCGGGCCTCGCGCTCGCGCGCCAGGCGCTTTTGTTCGGCAAGGCGCGCGGCCTCGTTCTTGACCTCGGTCTCAAGCGCCGCGATGACACCGTCGAGATTCTCGGCAAGCCAGCAGCCCTGTTCCGCATAAGGACGGTCGAGCACCTTGCAGACCGTCGCAAAGGTCTCGGGCATCATGAAAAAGCCGCCTGCCGCCGGCGAACGAAACTCAAGCAAAGCCACGAGGCACCTCCAAAAGAAAAAAGA
Organism: uncultured Sutterella sp.; assembly: GCA_900552545.1. Classification (GTDB taxonomy): domain Bacteria; phylum Pseudomonadota; class Gammaproteobacteria; order Burkholderiales; family Burkholderiaceae_F; genus Duodenibacillus. The sequence continues at coordinate 14,508 of USAL01000033.1, forward strand.
AGCGACAAAAAAACAAAAATCGCGTCAAAACACTGCTTTTGACGCTTCAATCCGCCAAAAGCCATGTAACTTCGGCGATTTCACGCATTTTTAAAGCGATCGCAGACTGAAAAGACTGCCGGCAGGCCGCCGACAGGCATCAGTCAAAACGCAGAAGGCGGAGCGCCTTCCGCACACCCCGAGGGGTCAGTCGAACACCGCCCCCCACCGAACGCCTCTCATGTAGACTTTCGGACATTGGGATCACTTTGGCAGACAACGTGTCTACATCCATCTTCATTATCGCTCACGCACCTCTGGCAAGCGCGCTCAAAAACTGCGCCATGCACGTCTACTCATACGACGATCGTACGGGTGAGCGCATCGAAGCCTGCGACGTGCCCGCCGATGGCAACGCCGAGGAGATCGCCGCAGCCCTACGCGCCAAGATCGACGCAAGCGTCAAGGCCGCCAAGCCGGTCATTCTCTTTACCGACATCGTGGGCGCGACGCCCTCGAACATCGCCGTCTCGCTCGCGAGCGACGAAGCCGTCGTCGTGAGCGGCGTCAATCTTCCGATGGTGCTCACCGCACTGTGCCATCTCGACGAGCCCTTCGAGGACCTGATCGACATGGTCCGCAAGGCGGGTTTGGTGAGCATCTGCCCTGAAAAGGCCTGAAACTTCTTTCAAAACGCGGCTTGCACGGACTGAGGGTAAAGAACCCGCAGCAGATTCCCGTCATCGCCGCCGCTCCATTTTTACCGCTGCACGATGCACAATTGACTGTCGCTTCAGGCCGTGCATCCTGCCGCTTGCGCCCCGCGTCAAAACTTTTCCTTTGCAACCCGATTTTTTCTGGGTTCGACTGCGCCATGACATCCCGCACCGTAACCGTCATCAACAAGCTGGGCCTGCATGCCCGGCCGGCGGCGCTTCTGACGAAGACCGCCAATCTTTTTGAATGCTCCGTCACCATCGAAAAGGGCGCCAAGAAAGTCGACGCCAAGTCCATCCTTGCGGTGATGACGCTTGCCGCCAAGTGCGGCGACGAGCTCACGATCACGACCGAGGGCCGCAACGACATCGCCGCTCTCGAAGCGGTCTGTGCACTTTTCCAGTCGCGCTTTGGGGAGGACGAGTAAGGCATGCCCGAAGAAGTTGTCAAGGCAGTCTCCCTCATCCAGGACGAGCCGTCGGAAAAAGCCGAAAAGAAGGCCGCAGCCGAAGCCAAGGCTGAAAAAGCGGAAAAAGCCGAAAAGGCTGAAAAGACCGAGAAGGCCGAGAAGGCCGAAAAAGCGGAAAAAGCCGAAAAGGCTGAGAAAGCCGATAAGGACGCCGAAAGCGCCGAAGAGCCCGAGGAGAGCTTTGAGCTCACGGGCACAACGGTCTGCAGCGGCGTTGCCTTCGGCTACGCCCAGCAGTTGGGCGAAGGTGAACTCGAAGTTCCCCACTTCATGATCGAAAGCAGCCAGACGCGCTCGGAATTCACGCGTCTGCGCGCGGCCATCAACACCGTCGCCAAGGAGCTCAACGAGCTGCTTGAAGCCTCGACCAACGGCGACGCGCCGCCCGAGGCGGTAGCCTTCATCGAGCTGCACTGCCAGATTCTCAAGGACGAGTCGCTCATCACCGATACGCAGGACATCATCCGCGAGCGCCTTATCAACGCCGAATGGGCGCTCTCGATCAAGCTCGAGGATCTGCGCCGGGCCTTTGAGGAATTGGATGACGAGTACCTTGCCGAACGCGTCGAAGACATCGCGCAGGTGGTCGAGCGCGTGCAGCGCGTGCTGACCGGCCGCCGCCGGCCCGCCGACACCGTCACGCAGGTGATGCGCGAGAGCGCCGTCATTCTCGTTGCCGAAGACCTGAGCCCTGCCGA
>USAL01000034.1 GCA_900552545.1 uncultured Sutterella sp.
GACGACCTTGGTTTCGGTATCAAGCGTCAGCTCGCCGTTCGTGAGCACGCGCGAGGCGGCCGTCTGCGCCGAGGCGCCCGAGCGGCGCCTTAAAACCGCCCGCATACGTGCGAGCACCTCGCTCATGTGAAAGGGCTTTAAAACGTAGTCGTCGGCTCCGGCGTCAAGTCCCACGAGACGATCGTCGAGCCCGTCGCGGGCCGTGAGGATGATGACGGGGGTGAGGTCGCCCTTGCCGCGCATGTCCTTTAGAACGCTCATGCCGTCCCGGCCCGGAAGCCCGAGATCAAGCAGCACGAGCGCAAAGCGCCCCTGCGACAGAAACCCCGTCGCCTCCCAGCCGCTCTTGGCCCAGTGCGACTCGATTCCTGCTTCCTTTAAGGCCTCGCACACCGCTGCGCCGATCATAAGATCGTCTTCAACGACAAGCACCGTCTCGGTCATAACACGAAAAACTCACCTTGAAAAAAAACTGTTCCCGAAAAAGCTCTTTGGGGGATCCAGGGAACCGGGGCCCCCGTTTTTCCAGGGGGCACCCCCTCGGAGAAGAAAAGCTTAGCGGATGACCGTGAGGCGATGCACGTCGACCGTATCGGGCTCGGCAAACTCCTTTTCAAACTCGCCCTCAAGCCGCACCTTCGTCTTGGGATCGACGCGCTGGCCGGCAAACACGCGGTCCTTGATCTCGACCGTGATCGTGCCCGTCTCGTCCTTGAAGGTGTAGTCCTTGCGGCGCACCTGATCGACGATATAGCCCTCGAGCACCACGAGCTGATCGTCGCGCCCGTTTTCAAGCAGGTTCTTGACGGTCGTGGCGTGGTTGATCGGGCCGCCCGCGAACTGGGCAAAGGCGCCGCCCGAGGCAAGGCCCGCAAGGCAGGCCGCGGCGATGGCAAAGGTCTTGAAAGTCTTGGCTGCACGCATGATGTTTTCTCCTATCAACAATTCGATCAAAGGCTCCTGGAATCAATTGAATTGCCCTGACGGCTTTTTTCTCGGCCTTTTTCTTTATCTGCCATGCAGTTTAGAAGTCGACAATTAGGCGCCCCATAGCCCGATTGCCGACGATTGCTAAGTCCGGGCAAAGTTTGCTGCTGGGTTCTTCAGCGGCTCAAGCGCCGCCATAGGCTAAACTTGCCCGACACACACTAAAAAATCAGACCGCCTCCCGCGCGAGCCGCCTGCAGCAAGGCGGCTTTTCATCGACGCGGCGCGCCCACCGTTTTTCTCAATTTTCTCTTCGAGGAGTCTTTCACCACCATGCGAGCCGCACTGTTTGGTGCCGCTGCGACCATCACCGCAGCCCTTGCCGCCGCCACCTCGGCCTTTGCCGCCGACACCGCCTCCGCCGCGGGCAAGCTTGAGGACCAGATCGCCGCACGCGTTCTTGCCGTCACCACGATGAAGCCCGACAGCGTGCGCTCGACGCCCGTCAAAGGTCTCTACGAAGTCGTGGTCAAGCGCCGCGTCTTCTACGTCGACGAAAACGTCACGCACTTGATCGTCGGTCGCATCTTTGAGGCCGCCACCGAAACCGACATCACCGCGCGCCGCATCGAGGAGCTCTCGCGCATCGACTGGAAGGAGCTGCCGCTTCAGGACGCCATCAAGGTGGTCTACGGCAAGGGCGAGCGCAAGGTCGCCGTCTTTACCGATGCGCGCTGCACGTACTGCCAGATGCTTGAGAAGACCCTCAGGGAAACCGGCAACGTCACCGTCTACAACTTCCTCTACCCGATTCTCAATTCGCGCGAAGTCGCCCGCAACATCGTCTGCTCCAAGGACCCCGCCAAGGCCCTGCAGGAGCACATGCTCAACGGCACGGAGCCGCCCGCGGCCAAGTGCGACGACTCGATGCTCGACCGCAACCTCGCCTTGGGCGCCAAGTTTGAGATCAGCGGCACGCCGTTCATCATTTTTGAAAATGGCTCACGTGTTACTGGGGCTTTACCCAGTGACCAGCTCAATCGCGGCTTGAATCTGAAATAATGTTCCTGTTTATGGGGAATTACCATGATTGTTGACCGGCGCCTGTCGGCCGATGCAAGAGATTTTTGCGTGAAGGGCGGTTCCCCTAAGTACAAGGTGATTTGAACGAGGAGAAACACAAATCATGCATTCTCTTGACAAGATCATGCGTCCCCAGAGCATCGCCGTCATCGGCGCTTCCACCAAGGCCCACACCATCGGCTCGGACATCATGAAGCGCCTGCAGGAATACCACTTCCCCGGCAAGATCTACCCGGTCAACCCCAAGGGAGGCGTCATCGAAGGTCTACCCGCCGTGAAGTCGGTGCTCGAGATCGAGGGGCCCGTCGACATGGCGATCGTCGTCGTCAACGCCCGCTTCGTGCTCGATACGATCGACCAGTGCCACGAAAAAGGCATCAAAGGTCTCGTGGTCATCTCCGCGGGCTTCAAGGAGTCGGGCGAAGAAGGCGCCAAGCTCGAGAAGGCCCTGCTTGAGAAGGTGCGCGCCTACGGCATGCGCTGCGTGGGTCCGAATTGCTTGGGCGTCGTGAACACGAGCCCTGACGTGAGCATGGACGGCTGCTTTGCCGAATCTTTGCCTGTGCGCGGCGACATCGGCTTCGTGTCGCAGTCGGGCGCCCTGGGCGGCGGCATTCTCAACATTCTCAAGGATCTCAACATCGGCTTTGCGCAGTTCATCTCGATCGGCAACCAGGCCGACGTCAACGCCGAGGACGCGATCGAGTACTGGGAAAACCAGGACGACGTGCACCAGATCCTCCTTTACATGGAGTCGATCCAGAATCCGGCCAACTTCCGCAAGCTCGCCACGCGCGTGACGCGCCGCAAGCCCATCATCGCGCTCAAGGCCGGCCGCTCGGCCGCAGGCGCCTCGGCCGCGAGCTCGCACACCGGGTCCTTGGCCGGTTCCGACAAGGCCGCCGAAGCGCTGCTGCGCCAGTCGGGCGTGATCCGCGAATACTCCTTGAAGCAGCTCTTTTCGACCGCCAAGGTCTTTAGAAACTGCCCGATTCCGCAGGGCGACCGCATCTGCATCATCACCAACTCGGGCGGCCCCGGCATCATGGCTACCGACGTCATTGCCGACTACGGCATGCAGATGGCCCAGCTTTCCGACGAAACGAAGGCCAAGCTGCGCAGCTTCCTGCCCGCTGCGGCTTCCGTGAAGCACCCCGTCGACATGATCGCCTCGGCGCCGCTTGAGCACTACCAGCAGACGCTCACCACGGTGTTGGCAGACCCGGGCGTCGACATGGTGATTTCGATCTATCTGCCCTTCTTGGGCCTGCGCGACATCGACGTTGCCAAGGCCATCATGCAGATCAAGGCCGAGCACCCCGAAAAGCCGGTCGTGGGCGTCTTCATGACGAAAAACGAGTTCTTCTCGCAGATTGCCGACATGGACGTCAACATTCCGTTCTTCCAATTTGCCGAAGAAGCCGTCGACGGCCTTGCGCGCTTGAACGCCCAGCGCAAGTGGCTTGCGCGCCCCGAGGGCAAGATCGCCTCCTACCCGGTTGACCGCAGCCGCGTCGAAGCGCTCTTTGCCGCCGCGAAGAGCGAAAACCGCGCCGAGCTCACCACGCGCGAGAGCCTTGATGTGCTCGACGCCTACGGCGTGCGCGTGTGCAAGGCGGGCTTTGCCAAGACCGAAGACGAGGCCGTGGCGATCGCCGACTCGATCGGCTACCCAGTCGTCATGAAGATGACCTCGAAAACCACCTCGCACAAGACCGACGTAGGCGGTGTGCGCGTCAACCTCGGCTCGGCCGAGGAGCTGCGCGCCAACTACCGCGACCTCGTCGAGAAGCTGCGCGAAAAGGGCCTTCTCGAAGGCCTTGAGGGCGTGATCGTGCAGGAAATGGTCAAGAGCAGCCGCGAGCTCGTCTGCGGCGTCGCGACCGATCCGCAGTACGGCCCGATGGTGATGTTCGGTCTGGGCGGCGTCTTCGTCGAAGTGATGAAGGATGTGGCCTTCAACCTCGCGCCGCTCACTGATCAGGACGCCCACGACATGGTGCGGTCGGTGAAGGCCTTCAAGCTTCTTGAAGGCGCCCGCGGCACGAAGCCCGCCGACATCGCCAAGGTCGAGGAAATCCTGATGCGCCTGTCGCAGCTTGTGACCGACTACCCGCAGGTGGTCGAACTTGATATCAACCCGCTCATGATCTCGGACAAGACGGGCGAGGCGATCGCCGTCGACGGCCGCATCAAGATCAAGCTCTAATGTGATCCCGAGGCTCAATCTGCCTGCGGCAGCGGACGGAGAAGGGCCGCGTCGATCAACGAATCAAGCGCCGCTTCCGGTTTGCTGCAGACTCCGGACGGCGCTTTTTTATGCCGCAAGAAAATATGAAGATCCCCGGACTGCTTTCTCTTTTTGTCACAGCTCTTGCGATCGGTCTATCCGCGCCTTCTGCCACGGCGGAAAATACCTGTCAGAAAGAGGAATGTCTTGCCTGCCACGGTCCGCTTGAAAAGTTCCTTGCCGTCGACGTCAAATTCAAGGTTGACGGCTATATCGTCAACCCGCACCGCTTTTTCCCGCACGACTCGAAGAACCCGAACGACTTCCCGGCCTGCACCATCTGCCACGATCCGCACCCTGTGCCGCCCGTCAAGGGCTACAAGGACACCTCGGCCAATGTCTACGTGTGCTACCAGTGCCACCACAACTACACCTTCAAGCCCTGCTCGCAATGCCACGAGTAAGCGTTCTCCAGAGACGGGAGCTTTTGGTCCCACCTTCAACGACAAACGCATTTCAGCTTCTCAGAACCAGTCGAGTGAGCCGAACCAATCAAAAACAAAATGCCGCAAACTGCCTCACAAGCAAGCAGTCTGCGGCATTCTTCATGAGTCTTCATGAGCCGCACGGAAAGTTCGGCTTGAGGACCCCTTTAAAAACATCTGTTTTGTTCTTTCATCAGAAGGAGTAACGGACGCCGAGATTCACGCGATACTCCGTATCCACTTCACCGCCGTCAGCTCTTTCAAGATCTGCGTAGACATATACCTTATCCGAGACATTGAAATTGCCGCCCAAGCCGTATTCATACCATGTTCCGCCAAGATCCTCTGACAAGCGACGCGTAAAGCCGTCCTTCGTGAAAGAGTAGCCAGCTTCTCCCTGCCAGTCGTGCAGAACGGAAGCCCGGATGTACGCATTGCCCATTTTGTTGGGACAAGTGAGTCCCAATGCAAAACCGACGCGTCCAACCAATGCGTCAGCGGCATCGTTTTCAACGCGTACGCCAGTGCTTGTCGTGTAATCAACACTTGCCACACGTCCATACATCAACTCGGCCTGGGGCGCAATGAAAAGAAGCTTGGTTGAGAAGAGATGCAGACGCCATCCAAATTCTGCTGACAGTGAGTACGAATTCGCGTGGTAGTCTCCTTCCGAAGCAACACCCTCCTGCATGACGCTGAATTCATTCTTCAAACGGCCAATCTTTCCAGTCACATCCACGAATGCTCCGTTGTCGAATAGCCAGGAACCATAAGCCGTGAAGGCATAAATACTGCTGGCGCCGCCGCCATTGCTGAAGTCGTTATCGCCGTCGGTATAAGAGAATGCGCCACCCAGCCAGACGCCAGGAACAACCTGGCGGTCATAACCGAATTGGAAAGCCGTGTACTTATTCGACACAGACTGACTTCCATATTTGGCCTTGCCGTTATAAACCCGAGCCCAGACACCGTTTGATTGGGCTGAACTATCGCGCAGCTCACCGAGGCGTTTGTTCATGTCGTTGATTTCATTGCGCCAGATGCTGAGACCGGTAGCCGCCATCTGTGCAATGCCGTAGACATGTGGATTCTCAAAGGTTTGGATATCACTGATTATCACCGTGCCATCCGCCGCGGTGCTTGCCTGTGCACTTGCGGAGTCGAAGATCGCGCTGGCGTCCTGTGCAACCGTCATTGTTTGTCCAGCTTCCGCCTTGCTCACGAAGGCAACCGACGAAGCCACTCTCTGCAGATCGGCCTGCGCATCACCCGTGTTATTGAGCGCAGCCCCCGTCACCTTGACATCCGTTTCGTTGGAAGTTGTCTGTACCGTCAGCGCCGGTTGTTCCGTTGTTTTTTCGACATAGACGTTCAATGCATTCGTCTGAACATCCTCGATATGGGCCCCGGAAACTCCGCCTCTGAGGGCAATGTTCGTTACTGGCCCGATAAGGGAGGTCGTGACCGAAGCATTGTCTCCGGCTAATACGATGTTGTGGACCTCCGCGCCAATGGCTGGGATCTTGTCGTCTGGCTTCCCGTTCAAGCTGGAATTAGCCTGCAGGGTCAAGGTTTCGACTGTTTGGGCTTCAAATCCGGAATAAGTCCCTGTACGCCATCCAAACTGGATTTCACTTCCTTCTCCGGCCTCAAGATTGGTAATTTCAAGTTTCGTCTTAGCCGCTGTTTCACTCTTATCGTCGGCATAAACGGCAGCCAGAGCTCCGCTTTCGACGTTCATATTCTCAATTTGAAAGCTCGTACCTCCCTCGGCAGATGAGGTCATCTTATCGACAATGTTGGCGGACACAACCTGTCCGTCGGCATTGGTCGATTTGCCGATGTTAAGTGTCCCGATTGAGAGGGAATTGGTACCCATAAGCTGAATGCGTGGGCCATTGGCCGTCCCTTCCACAGCTGCAAGATTGAGCGTCTCAATGACATTGTCCTTGAATCCTGCATTGTCGTGCAAGGAAAGGGTACTCCTGGCTGTCAGCGTCTTGACTCCTGAGATAGTGGCTCCGTCTCGAAGATTTCCCGCTTGACTGAAAGTAATTTCAGGAGCTGAAATTTTTGCTCCGACAAAATCAACGTAACTACGGAAATTAAGCTTCTGACTAGCGTTTATCACCCCTCCCCGTGAGCCAGAACTTGTTTGATCAATTTGCGTCAGCGTCACTTCATCCCCAACGATGCTAGCGGCGCTCCCTAAGTTGATGTAGCTCCCGTCAACCTGAATCGTCGATCCCTCAATAGCGCCGTCAAGAATAAAGCCTTGATCATTGACGTTGAAATAAATTTTGTTGGCTACCAGCTTGGCCTGTTCATGAATCTTGACGCTGCCTACACGATCCTGATGATCCACTCGAATCTCATCCATTACTGAACCATCGCTTTTCGTAATGGAAGAATTTTCTAAGATCTCAAAGGGTTTGTTCACTATGTTGAGCGTGCCTGTCGCGGACAGAACCTTTCCCGAGTTACGCAATCCAAGTTGAAAATTGCTGTCATTAATGATCAAGGTGCCTTGATTGTCAATAGTTCCATTTTCCGAAACCGTGTCCGTCTTCCCGTAATGACCAACTTCTATCCAACCCTCATTTGTATTTGTGAGGGTCGTCCAGTTTTTGACGGTCAGAGTGCCAAATCCTTCGATCTCAGCCGAATTGTTGATCGAGTTACCGGTCGGCTTGAAATCGATCGTATCCTCTGATGTTCCGGTCTTCTTGATGTTATTGTCGGACGTCACCTCAAAATCCGTTGCCCCGGCCTGGGCCGAGAATCCAACGCATGCAAGTGCAACCGCCAGTGATATGGCCAAACGCCTGATCTCTGTCGTGGGGAGCTGATTGGAGCTTCTTTTCATCATGTCTGCTCACCTTAAGAGGTTGAAATAGTCGAAACATTGACTTCGACTTGCAATCCAAGTGCAAAACCGATGCTCAGATCTCTTCTCAAGTGTACCACCCCCTATTTCCACTCTCTTCAAACAGTAGCGGATCCTTCCATATGGTTGTGAAAATTTCCTTTTATATCAACAAATTCATCCCCTACCCCAAAGTTTGGCACTTGCTCACTCGTCTCTTAATCTGTGACTGTATGGTTACACCACCTTCCCCGTGAATACGCGCGCTTCATCTCTCGTCCTCCATGTCCTTCGACGCGTAGATTGTCACTGCGAACAAACACAATTTCTTCAACCCGACCTTGTACGTCCTGATCACAAAATACCGGTCGCCGACTATTTTCCTCTGCCTGCTTCCGGCAAATCTCGACTCCCGGATGACTTTCCCGAGGGATATGAGAATTTCGCTGATCAAAATTATTTCGGGCGACGCCCCCTCGGAAAAATTTTCCGGCGCGACGCCGCCCGAAGTTGGCTGCTGCAGCAAGAGGAATTTCGTGTTCTAGCCGCTTGTCCCGGCCGAACTCGTCACCGTCTTCTTCTCACCCGTCTTTCCCTTCGTCGTGACGAGGATCACGGCCGCGAGCACGAGCGCCGCCCCTATGATCTCGGTAGCCGTCAGGTGCGTGCCTAGGAAGACTACCGAAAGCAGGTAGGCCGTCAGAGGCTCGGCGCACACGAGCAGTCCCACGAGCACGGGCGAAATGCACTTCACCGCCGTCATGTAGCACCAGAAGGCGATGACCGTGCCCACGATGACGACGAAGGCCACTTCCAGCGCGGCCTCGATCGACCAGGTGACGTTGATCTTCCAGGGTGGACTAAAGAGCAAGGAGACAAAGCCCCCGATCAGCATCGCCCAACCGAGAAGCGTCACGGCCGGCACGCGCATGAGAACCTTGCGCGGCTGAATGGTGTAGCCCGTGGTGCCGAAGGCCGAGCCAAGCGCCCAGCACACGCCCACCGTGCTGAAGTTGAGCGTCGTGAAGTCCCCGTGCGTGACGATGAGAACGACGCCCGCCATGGCAAGCACGAAGCAGACGACTTCAATGCGGCGCGGCAATTTCTTTTGCGTGATGGCCTGCACGAACGCCACCCAGAAGGGCACGGTAAGAAGCACGATCGCGGCCGTGCCCGCATTCATGGTGAGAAGCGCCTGCATGAAGCAGAACTGCCCGATGAAGACGAAGCACCCGGCAAGGGCGATGTCGCGGGCGTTGCGCCAGTTCATCATGACCCCGAGGGCCGAGGGCCCTACGGTGCCAAGCAAAAAGATGCCTGAAAAAATGAGGCGCACCGTCACGAGATCAATGGGCGTGATGCCGCTTGTGCCCGCAAAGAGCACCTGCGAGCACACGGCCATGCAGCCCCAGAAGACGCCGGCGGCAAGCGAGAGAATGACGCCGCGGGTAAAGGTCGAGGAGTTGTTCGGGGCGGAAATTTGTGGTGAGGCTTGGTTGAGGGTCATGCCGCGATTCCTTCAGAGGAAAAGATACGACAAAGGTCAACGACAAAAAGCAACGAAAACGGGGGCAGCCGCCGTCCCGCCATTTTTGGAAGGAATCGTACGCGGCGCGCATAAAAAATGACGCCACCCGAAGGGACGCCACTTGAAAGACACAACCGGCGGCAGAGGCCACGCCTGCCCCGGAAGACAATCACGCGTAGAAAGCGCAGCTTGTAAGCCGGATTCTGTCGCAAGGCGCCTTCTTGCGAAGGAGCCTTCCGTGAGAATCATTCATCTAGGACGCCGCTCGCGCGGCGCCTCAAGCTACCTACCCGCAGCCATCATCCGGGCCGGACTCAGGCGGCTGCCTATTTGGTATTGCTCCCCGTAGAGATTGCCCGTTTCACCCGGACCTAACCGGCTCGTCTCTGTTGCTCTAATCCTCGCCTTGCGGCGGGCAGGCGTTACCTGCTACGGTGCCCTGCGGAGTCCGGACTTTCCTCATCGACCACCAAAAAGGGGCCTCCGCGATTCTCCGGCTGCGCTTTCTAAGCGTGAATTGTGCAATTTACGCGCAACCGCGGCAAGTTGCAATACGCCCCGCCCCGGCTGGCCATTTTCGGGCTGGCAGCTTTGAATCCTGCAGGCGACACGCCGGGCTTGCTGATTTTTAAGCAAAATCGAGCGTTGAGCGTGCTAGAGTGCGGTGTTTGGACGCAAGCCGGACCCCGCAAAGGGGCGCCTTTGCGCCCTCAAAGAATATTCCCTGTTGCCGGCCGGAACCCCGGGCGCTTTTTTTAAATGGCTCCGTCTTCGACCGGCTGTCCGAGCAGGAGCGCCGCGCCAGTGTCTTGTCGATCGGCCCGCATCCTGCGGCGGCAGCAATTTTTTGAGCATTGAAAGGAACTTCCAAAATGGGCATCAACGAGTCGCTTTTTGAACGTGCACAGAAGACCAATCCGGGCGGCGTGAACAGCCCGGTGCGCGCTTTTCGCAGTGTCGGCGGCGCGCCCCGCTTCATTGAACGCGCGCAGGGCGCCTACATGTGGGACGCCGAAGGCAAGCGCTTCATCGACTACGTGGGCAGCTGGGGCCCGATGATCCTCGGCCACAACCATCCGGCCGTGGTGAAGGCCGTGCATGACGCCGTCGACCACGGCCTCTCGTTCGGCGCGGTCACCGAAGGCGAAATCGCCATCGCCGAGGAAATCGTCAAGATCATGCCCAACATCGAACAGGTGCGTCTGGTGAGCTCGGGCACCGAGGCCGGCATGAGCGCCATTCGTCTGGCGCGCGGCTTCACGAGCCGCAACAAGATCATCAAGTTCGAAGGGTGCTACCACGGCCACTCCGACAGCCTGCTCGTGAAGGCGGGCTCGGGCATGCTCACCTTCGGCAACCCCTCCTCTGCCGGCGTTCCCGCCGACATCACCAAGCACACGCTCGTGCTCGAGTACAACAACCCGCAGGCGCTTGAAGACGCCTTCAAGCAGTATGGCGAGGACATCGCCTGCGTCATCGTCGAGGCCGTGGCGGGCAACATGAACATGGTGCCGGGCACGCAGGAATTCATCGACACGATGCGCGCGCTCTGCACGAAGTACGGTGCGCTTCTCATCGTCGACGAAGTGATGACGGGCTTTCGCGTTGCCCTGCAGGGCGCGCAGTCGCTCTATCACGTCGTGCCCGACATCACGATGTTGGGCAAGGTGATCGGCGGCGGCATGCCCGTGGCAGCCTTCGGCGGCCGCCGCGACGTCATGCAGAAGATCGCCCCGATCGGCCCGGTCTATCAGGCGGGCACGCTCTCCGGGAACCCCGTTGCGGTCGCTAGCGGCCTTGCCACCTTGAAGGAAATTCAAAAGCCCGGCTTCTACGAGTTGCTCTCGCAGAAGGCAACGCGCCTCGTGACGGGGCTCAACGCTGCCGCCAAGGACGCGGGCGTCGACTTCTGCTCGCGGAGCCTGGGCGGCATGCTGGGCCTTTTCTTCCTCAAGGATCTTCCCAACGGCTTTGCTGACGTGATGAAGGCCGACGCCGAAGTCTTCGGCCGGTTCTTCCACGGCATGCTTGATCGGGGCGTCTATCTTGCGCCCTCGATCTTTGAGGCGGGCTTCATTTCGGCAGCGCATACCGACGAAGACATCGACGCGACCATTGCGGCCGCGCGCGAATCCTTCGCCGCGCTCTAAGAGCTCGTACGCTTTCGCGGCCGGCAGAGCGGCGCACCGGCGCCGGCCGCGACCGCTACTTCAAGCCGATTCAAAAGCCGCTTCGACGCCCGGAGCGGCTTCAATGATTTTTTTCTCAAGGCTTCACGCCCTTTTCTTCATGCGCCTGCTTCACTCCCTCAAATCCGCACTCACCGCGGCCGGCGGCACGCTTGCCGCGGGCCTTGCGCTTTTGTCCATCGGCACGGCCTGCGCCGCTCCGGGCGACTTCGCCCGTGCGGCCGAATCCGTGCCGCAAGCAAAGCTTGCCGGCGCCCCCTTCGGCGGCGCCCCCACGACGGTCAAGGTCGAAATCGTCGCCAACCGCACCGCGGGCACACCGCGCTCGGACTACGAGCTCGGCATCCTTCTGCACCACGAGCCGGGCTGGCACACGTACTGGCGTTTTGCGGGCGACACGGGCTACTCCCCCTCGGTCGAGTGGACGCTGCCGCGCCGCTGGGAGGCAACGCCACTGGGCTGGCCCATCGGCGAAAAGCAGCGCACGGGCCCCATCACCAACTTCGTGTATTCGGGCGACGTGCTGCTGCCCTTTAAGCTCGACATTCCCTGGGGCACGGCCTACGGTACCAAGGGCCGCGTGCAGGCCAAAGTCGAGTGGCTCGCCTGCAAGGACATCTGCATCCCGGGCGAGGCGACGGCAACCTTTACGGTTCCCGTCGAAGTCGCGAGCAAGCCGTCCGACGATGCGCCCCTTTTTGAAGCCGCGCACCAGACGATTCCCGAGAAGGTCGCCACGCGCGACATTTCCGCCACGATCGAGGAAGACCGCATCCGCATCGATCTCGAGCCCCTTGCGGGCAAGATTGAGAAGTCGATCGAATTCTTCCCGCTTGAGGCGGGCGTGATCGACTTCAAGAAGCTCGACCGCATGAGCCCCGGGGCGCAGAAGGGCGTCACCTCGCTTTACCTCAAGGCGCACCCCGAGTACATGAAGAAGGTCGCCGCTGGCACCGTCGCGCCGCTGGCGGGCGTCTTTGTGGCCGACGGCGGTCCCGCCAAGGGCGGCTGGGCGATTGAAACCGAAATTACGCCTCAACCCGGCACTGTGACGCTGCCCTGGACGGAAACGGAGCCTGCGGCTGCGCCCGCGCACACGGCAACCGTGACCGACCTCTCGCAGGGGCCGGCACTTACCACGATCACGGCCGTCTCCTTTGCCTTTTTGGGCGGCTTGATTCTGAACCTCATGCCGTGCGTCTTCCCGGTGTTAAGCCTCAAGATCCTGCATCTTGTCGACGGCTCGCGCAGACGCGGGGCACTGCCCGTTCACGGCATCACCTTCACCGCGGGCGTGATGCTTACGATGATGGCCCTGGCGGGGCTGCTGATCGTGCTCAGAAACGGCGGCTGGGCGATCGGCTGGGGCTTTCAGCTGCAGTCGCCCTGGGTGGTGTCGGTGCTCGCACTTCTTTTCTTTACGATCGCGCTCAACCTCTTCGGGCTCTTTGAATTTACGGCCGCCTCGCACCTCGCGGACAGCCGCGCCGTGCGCAAGCTTCCCACGACGGGTCCCGCAGGAAGCTTCTTTTCGGGCGTGCTCGCCGTTGTCGTCGCAAGCCCCTGCACGGCGCCCTTCATGGGCGCGGCGCTGGGCTATGCCGTGCTGCAGTCCGACCTTGAAAGCATCCTCATCTTTGCGGCGCTGGGCTTTGGCATGGCCTTCCCGTGGCTGATGCTCACGCTCGTGCCGGTCTGGGTGAAGCTTCTTCCCAAGCCCGGGGCCTGGATGGTGACCTTCAAGCGCATCATGGCAATCCCGATGATCGCGGCCACGATCTGGCTCTTCTGGGTGCTCTCGCGTCAGGTGACGATCTACGGCATTCTCACCGTGCTTCTGGCGGCAGGCTCGGCCGCGGCGCTTCTCTGGGCGATCGGCCGCGAGCAGTACGGCCGCGGGCGCTCGCAAGTCTTGAAGATCGTAAGCGGCATCCTGACGCTAGCCTGCGTCGTGCTCGTGGCGATGGGAACATTTGACCGCGCTGCCACGACTGCGGCGGGCGGCAGCACCGCTAGCACTGCAAGCTCTGCGAGCAGCTGGCAGCCCTGGAGCGAAGAGGCCGTGACGGCCGCCGTCGCGCAAGGGCGCCCGGTCGTGGTCGACTTCACCGCCGCCTGGTGCGTCACCTGCCAGTTCAACAAGGCCACGGCGATTCGCACCGAAGCGGCCGAAGCCGAAATGGCGCGGCTTAACTACGTACGTCTTGAAGCCGACTGGACGAACCGCGACGCCAACATCACCGCGGTGCTCAACAAGTTCGGCCGCACGGGCGTACCGCTTTACCTTCTTTACTCCGCGCAGGGCGACACCACGGTGCTGCCTGAGCTTCTGACGGAGGCCTCCTTCATCGAGGCGCTGCGCCGCAACGCAGGCGAATCTCCGACCGAAGCCGCGGGCGCAAAGAAATAGCAAAGTCGCAAAACACAAAGGCCGCTGGATTTTTGGAAAAAGCTCGATCCGGCGACCTTCTTTTTTGTCTGCGCTCTCTGCGCAGGAAAACTACAATTTCAAACCGGGCGGTTTCCCATCGATCGGGGGCTTCGCGCCCTTTTCTTTTTCCGACACCCAAAGCCAATCACCATGCCTTCAAACAAAGCCATCCGGACCAACGCCGCCATTCTTCAGGCCGCCCGAGAGATCGTGCGCAAGGAAGGCATCGATCGCCTCAGCATGGATCGGGTCGCGCAGCAGGCGGGCTTGAGCAAGGGTGCGGTGATGTACCACTTCCCCTCCAAGAGGTCGCTGCAGGCGGCGCTGCTTGAAGACTATGCCGAGCACATGGACGAGGAGCTGCACCGCCACGAAGCGCTTTTTGAGGGCACCTCGATTGAAAAGCTCATGGCGGGCTACATCGAGTGGTTTCGCAGCTTTGCCCGCGACAACCACGGGTGGTCTGCGGTGGGCGTGCAGCTTTTGGGCCAGCAGGCGCTTGCCCCCGAGCTCATCAAGCCCGTGAGCGACTGGTACAACCGGCTTTACGCAAAGTTCGACAAGCTGCCGCCCAAACAGCGCGCCAAGTTTCTGACGGCGCTGATGGCGCTCGAAGGTCTTTTCTTCGTGCACAAGTTCGGCGTGGGCGAGCTCGGAAGCGAGCGCACCCGAGAGATTCTCAAGACCATTGCCGAGACGATTCGTTGCGAGCGCGCAAATCGACGAGAAAGAGGTCTCGGGGAAGGCGTCGGACGAGAAGAACAGGAACGAGGACGGGGAGTCGGCCTCCCCTGCGGCCAAGGCCACGCAGTCCGACGATTGAGAACCGTAAGGCCTGGGCAGTGCAAAAACAGATGAATGGCAGAGGGCCGGCGCGAAGACGTCACGCGTCGGCCTTTTTGCTTGCCCTTTCCTTGATCTAGGCGCCGGCCTCTTTGGCCTTTTCGCCGATCTTTGCCTCGGCGGCGTGCGTCTGCGCCTCCATGCGCTTGGTGGTGACGGCGGCGGTCATGCCGGCGGCCAAAATAAGGCTCATGCCGACAAGGGAAGCGGCCTCGATGGCGTCGTCAAAGAGCACGATGCCCAGAATCGCCGAGAAGGGAATGGCCGAAAAGCCAAGGCACGACGACAGCAGCATGTTGCCGTAGGCGTACGAGCGCGTCGTGCAGACCTGCCCGAGCGTGGCGAAAAATCCCATGGCGAGGATGCCCAGGATGTTGGTGGTGGTAAGCGCATGAAAGCCCCCGGTGAACATCGTTCCCACCGCTGCAAAGACGATTCCCAACACCGAGAAGTAAAAGACGATGCGCCAGGAGGGCTCCTTCACCCGCCCCATCTGCTTCATCTGCCAGTAGCTTGCGAGATCAATCACCGACACCGACAGGCACACGAGCGCCGGGATGAACTCGTCGCTGTTGAAGTTGGGCTTGAGCATGGCGGTGATGCCCGCAAAGCCCACGAGGATGCTCGCGGTCATGAGCCACGGCGCGCGGGTACCGCGCACCTTGGCAAGGATGATGAAGTTGAGCGCCATGAATAGCGGCGTCGTGTAGATGAGCGTCATGCAGGTGCCGAACTGCATCTTGCCCAGGGCATAGAACCAGAGCACGATCGAGAGCACGCCGAGCACGGAGCGCACGATGTGCATGCCGAAGTACTGCGTCTTGAGGCTGCCGCCGCGGCTCGTGACGATGGTGGCGATGAAAAGGGCGCCGAAGACCGAGCGGTAGAAGACAAGCTCAAAGGAGCCGAGATCGGCGGCACAGATCTTGACGAAGGCCGCCATGATGGAAAAGCAGGCGGACGCGGCGAGGGCCCAGAAGGATTGGATCATGAATGTCGAACGGCAAGCGCAAAGCGGTGCCGACGGCACGCCGGCAGCGGTCAAAGAGACTCGAGGCGAGAGGATACGTCATTTGCACTCCCTCTGTGAAGTACCCTCCCGGCCTGCCCGAGGTCGACAGCCCGCCCGGCTCGACTTCAAAGACCAATGAAAGAGGCCTACTTTTTCGCCCGCTGCTCTTGAAACGCCCGGCGCGCGCCGCCCGCGGCGCACCAGTTGAGCACGGCCTGCGTGAAGTCCTGCGCCTTCTCGGGCATCGGATCGGCGTTCACCATGGCGACGACCGTCCAACGCATGCCGCGATCGTCGGTGACGTAGCCTGCGGCCGCCCGCACGTTCGTCAAAAATCCCGTCTTCACGTGCCCCGAGCCCGCCTCTAGCGGCCGTCTCTTCATCGTGCCGTCAACGCCCGTCACCGGAAGGCTCGTCATGAATTCGGGCATCACCGCACTGCGAA
>USAL01000035.1 GCA_900552545.1 uncultured Sutterella sp.
CTACAACTTCGTGCGCGGAATCGACCATCGGCCTGTGCAGCCCGTGCGCGAGCGAAAGTCCGTGGGGTGCGAACATACCTTTGAGCGCGACATCGGCCTCACCCGGGCCCTTGAAGAGGCGCTTCCTGCGCTCGTGGCGGAGCTTCTTGCGCGGCTGGCGGCCCGCAAGTTTGAGGGGCTCACCTTGACGCTCAAGGTGCGCTTTTTCAACTTTGAGACGATCACGCGCTCGCGCTCGGCCAAGGAGCCCTGGACGGACCGCGAGTCGATTGCCGCGGCCGCGACCGGACTCCTGCAGACCGTGGTGGTGCCCGCGGGCGGCATCAGGCTTCTGGGGCTTTCGGTTTCCGACCCCGTGGGCGAGCACTTTCGGCAGGGAAGGCTCGCGCTCGAGGAAAAGTATCTTTGAGCGTCCAGTAACGAAAGGACAACGAAAATGCAATGAAAAAGCCGGCTGCTGCACTGCAGGCCGGCTTTGTCGTGAAGGCGTGAAGACTTCTGTTCTTCGTCTTACCCGAGGTCTCCGAAGAGATCGCGGTACATGGGCCAGTAGCTTGCGTACATGACCGTGGCCGCAAGGAAGATGAAGGGAATCGTGAGAATCGACACCAGCGTCTGCGAGGTGAACATGAGCGCAATCGAGACCACCGCCACAAGCGCGAGCGTGAGCATCATCATTACCGCCAGCACGAGCACGATGACGGGAACGATGTTGCGGATGCACCCGAAGAACGAATAAAAAAGCGACTTGCCCGTCGTCATCCGGCGTTCAGCGGCCAGAAGCGGCGCAAACCACACGGCCATGATGCCCGGGATGTAGAGCACAAGCGCCGTGATCGTGCCGTCCCAGGGGAAGTTGGCCGAGACGCTCGTCCAGTCGATGCGGCCTTGTTCGCTGATGACCCAGCGGCTGATGTCGTCGGCCGCCAGAAACGCGTAGGCGCCCTCGACCACCACGAGAAGGATGCTGTAGACAAGTCCGATCGTAATGAGCGTGCGGCGCGTCTGCTGCTGCCGCCAGAGTTCGCCGAAAACGCCGTAGCTCGGGATCCCGCCTGCGAGAACCGTGCGGGTGGAGCGTGCGATGAAGACTGTGCCAAACGGCATGAAGAAGGCCGCGAGCACGAAGCCCACGATGGGCAGCACCGAGAGGCCTCCCATCACGATGAAGTAGAACAAAACGATGCCGGTCATCGTCACCGGCGAGGTGCGTGTCGCTCGAATGCCTTCCATGAACCATCGCCAGCCGGCGGCGGCGGGAAGCTTGCGCGAATCGTCGTTGGACATAAGTGCCGTGAGGTCGTCGTGGGGTGTTGCTGAAAAATATTTCCTGGGTGCCGAAGCGTCTTACTGCGGCCAATAGAGGCTGCAGGTCATGCGGTCGCGGAGAACCCGCTCAAAGTGCGTCGGATCGAGGGGCTTCAAAAGGCTTGCCTTGCGCGGCAGATAGAAGTCAAAGAGCCGGCTCATCCAAAAGCGCATGGCTGCGGCGCGAAGCGCCCCGCGCCAGAGGCCCTTTTCGGTCTGGCTCAACGGACGCACGCGGTTGTAGGCGTCCATCAGCGCGCGCACGCGCTCGGCATCGAGAAGCCCGGTCTCGGGATCGATGCACCAGTCGTTGACGGTCACCGCGAGATCGTAGAGCCAGGGCGTGGTGCCCGCAAAGTAGAAGTCAAAGACGCCCGCAACGTGCGCCTCTGGCGTCCCGTGCCCGGCAATGAGCGTGTTGTTGCGAAAAAGATCGCAATGGCAGGCAGTCGACGTAAGCGAGAGCCACTCGTCGGACGTCTGAAGCTTTTCCTGATAGGCGAGCTCAGAGTCCATCATCGAGCGCTGCGCGTCGCTCAAATACGGGCGCACCTTGGGGGCCGTCTCCTGCCACCAGGAAAGACCGCGGAGGTTGGGTTGCTCAAGCGCAAAGTCGCGCGCTGCAAGATGCATCTGTGCGAGCAGCCCTCCCATTGAGCCGCATTCCAGATCGTTGACGTCGGCGACGTTTTCGCCTGTGAGACGGTCGGCAATCGAAAAGGGCTTCTGCTTGATGTACTCAAAGAGGTTCCCGGCGAGGCTCCTCACGGGGCTTGCCACCCTACAGCCCTTCTTTTTCAGGTGCTCGCAGAGCTCAAGGTAGTAGGGAAGCTGCTCGGGCTTCAAGCGCTCAAACACCGTGAGCACCCAGCGGCCCTTGGTGGTCTCGAGGAAGTAGTTGGTGTTTTCAATGCCCGAGGCGATCGGCTCAAGGCGAAGAAAATCGCCCAGGGCGAAGTTCTTGAGCACCCGGGCGACTTCCTCAGCCGACAGGTCAGTAAAGACGGCCATGAACGGTTACCATCCGAATTCAATGAATTTAGGCGTATCAAGCGTCGAGCGGGGATCGGCGCCCGGGCGCAGGTCGATGGGCCTGTCGCTCGTGTTCTTCATCGTGTAGGGAATCGAGGTCGAGCCGGGCGTCACGCGGATTTCCGTGAGACGGTTGTTCTGATCGTACTTCTCTTCGATCACCGTGCCGTAGTCGGACACATAGGGCTTGTTCTTGGCCTTGTTCTTCTGGGCGTCGCGCTGGTTCTGACGGGCGCGGGCCATGTCTTCGGCGGTGGGTTCAAGGCGGCTTGCCTCATAGGTCGCGCGATCCTGCGCGCGCATCTTGGCGCGCTGCTGCGTGGGCTCCGGAGCCTTTGCCTTGGAGGGCTGGGCCATCGGCACCGGGGTGATCTTCGGGGGCGTTTCAAGGCTGTCAGCGGCAACGGCGCTAGCACAGTACGTAAAGCACGTGCAAAAGGCTGCCAGCAGCGTTAGTTTGGTTGTTTTAAGCATGATACAAAGCCTTTCTCACGAGAGAGTGTGCGGCACGCACTTCCCGGCCGTTCCTCGCTTCGCAACAAACGCTTTTTCAACTGCCCTGCGTCCCTTTGCGTGCAAGGGCGGCTGCGTGCCCTCTTTGATTCGATTATATCGGCTCAAAATGCCTTGGAACACTGCGCACGTCGAGGGATGGGCCGCAAGGGGGACAGGCGCTCTCCAAAGCCATCGGGCGGGTCCCCGGATAGGCCACCGGATGGGCGCAGGTAAAATCGGTTTTCCGCCAGCGCTGATGCGCTTTTTTCTTTGAAAGAAACCTCTTTATGACCACCGTACTTCTCATCGACGGCTCGAACTACCTTTTCCGCGCCTTTCATGCGCTGCCGCCCTTGGCCACGAGCCGCGGCGAGCCCACCGGCGCCATCAAGGGATTCAACGGGATGCTCAAGACCGTCTTTGACGTGATCAAGCCCGACTACGCGGCCTGCGTCTTCGATGCGCCGGGAAAGAACTTTCGTCACGCGATCTACCCCGAGTACAAGGCCAACCGCCCGCCCATGCCCGACGAGCTGCGCGTGCAGATCGCGCCGATTTTTGAATTGATCGGCCTCAAGGGCATTCCGCTCTTGCAGATTTCGGGGGTCGAGGCCGACGACGTGCTCGCAACGCTCGCGCGCCGCGCACAGGCCTCGGGGATGAAGGCCGTGATCGCCACAGGCGACAAGGATCTCGCGCAGGTGGTGAACGACGACATCACGCTCATCAACACCATGACCCGAACGCGCTACGACCGCGAGGGGGTCTTTGAGAAGTACGGCGTCTACCCCGAGCGCATCATCGACTACCTTGCGCTCATGGGCGACAAGGTCGACAACGTGCCCGGCATCAACAAGTGCGGCCCCAAGACCGCCGCAAAGTGGATTGCCGAATATGGTTCCATGGACGCGCTTCTGGAGCACGCAGGCGAGGTGAAGGGCAAGATCGGCGAATACCTGCGCGAAGGCATGGGGTTTCTTGACGTCGCCCGCAAGCTCGTGACGATCAACACCGACGCCCCGGGCGTCGACGTCAAGCCCCAAGACCTCGTCGTCGGCGCCCCGGATGCTGCAGGGCTTGAAGCCTTCTTCGTGCGCTGGGAAATGCGCGCGGGCGGCCGTCGCGCCGCTTCCGCGAAGACCGCTGCTGCCACTGCCGCAGCTTCTGCCGCCCAGCCCGGACTTTTTGATGCACCGGCCATCCCTTCGGATGCAGCCGCAGCGCCCGCGCCTGCCGCAGCCGACACGCGCGCAAAGGCTGGCACGGCCGTCGACTCGCACGAGGAGCTCTCGACTCTCGCCAACAAACTGATGGAGGCCAACGGCCTTTTGGCGCCCGCCGTCGTCGTCTTGAGCGAACACGAAAACGCCATGACGGAAACCCCGGTGGGGTTGGCGATCGCGCTCTCGGCGCTTGAGTCCTACTATGTGCCCATTGCGCATGAAGCTGGCGGCAACGCGTCGGCCGACGACGTGCGCGAGCTTCTCGGCCCCTGGTTTGCGGGCGCGGGCAAGAAGGTCTTTTACAACGCAAAGTTTGACGGCCATGTCTTGAAGAACCTCGGGCTCACCGTGGCGGGCGACGTCGACGACGTCTCCGTCATGAGCTACGTGCTCGAAGCCCACCTAAAGCACGACTTCTCGAAGATCGCCGCGCGCTATCTTGCGAGCGCCGCGCCCGACCTGACCGACGTGTTGGGCAAGGGCGCCTCGCGCCGAAAGGCCGCGGGCCTTTCGGTCGAGGAGTCGGCCGCGATGTTCTGCTCTGTTGCCGCGCAGCTTCATTCGGCTGCGGCTGTGATGTCGGCAAAGCTCGCCGCCGACCACGGGCTTTTTCACATCTACAAGGATCTGGAGCTCCCGGTGATGCGGGTGCTGCAGAAGATGGAGCGCACGGGGGTTCTCATCGATGGCGACAAGCTCGCCAACCAAAGCAAGGAATTGGGTGAGCGGATCGACGCCGTGCGCGCGCACATCGACGAGATCGTGGGCGAACCGTTTAATCCCGGCAGCCCCAAGCAGTTGGCTCACATCCTCTTTGAAAAGCAAGGGCTGCCGGTAAAGAAAAAGACCGCCTCGGGCGCGCCCTCAACCGACGAGGAGGTGCTCTCGGCTCTGGCGCTCGACTATCCGTTGCCGAAGGCCATTCTCGAATACCGGGCGTTGACGAAGTTAAAGAGCACCTACACCGACAAGCTCGCCGGTTTGGCGGACGCCGAAGGGCGCGTGCACACCCCCTTCGGACAGACGACGGCCGTGACGGGGCGCTTGGCAAGCTCCGATCCGAATCTGCAGAACATTCCGGTGCGCACCGAAGAAGGCCGGCGCGTGCGCGAGGCGTTCGTGGCGCCCAAGGGCTGGCGCATTCTCTCGGCCGACTACTCGCTGATTGAATTGCGAATCATGGCCCACATCTCGGGTGATGAGTGGTTGCTCTCGGCCTTCCGCCGGGGCGAAGACATTCACCGGGCGACGGCAGCCGAGGTGTTTCACGAGTCCTTGGATGAGGTGAGCGCGCAGCAGCGCCGCATGGCCAAGGTGATCAACTTCGGCCTCATCTACGGCATGAGCGCTTTTGGCCTGGCGCAGAACCTCGGGGTGGAGCGGTCGGGCGCCTCGCACTACATTGACGAGTACTTTGCGCGCTACCCGAAGGTTGCCGAGTACATGCAGCGCACGCGCGTGCAGGCGCGCACCCAGGGCTTTGTCGAAACGGCCTTTGGCCGCCGCCTGTGGCTTCCCGACATCGTGAGCTCACGCGCGCCCGTGCGGGCCGCGGCCGAGCGCGCGGCCATCAATGCGCCCATGCAGGGCACGGCCGCTGATCTCATCAAGATGGCAATGGTGGCCGTTGAAAACTGGTTGGAAAAGGAAGGCAGCCGAAGTCGCCTCATCCTTCAGGTGCACGACGAATTGATCCTCGAGGTGCCCGAAGACGAGGTCGAGACAATGCGCGTCAAGATCCCCGAGCTCATGTCATCGGTCGTGCGCCTCTCGGTGCCGCTTGTGGCCGAGGTGGGCGTGGCCGACAACTGGGAGGCCGCGCATTAAGCCCAAAGGAAAAGCCCGCAAGACAATCAGACATGAAAAAAGCCGTCCGGCGTCCTTTGAAAGGATTTCGGGCGGCTTTTTCATCAATGAGCCCAGTTCACGGCATGTGCCGGGCTCTTGAAAGAGCTTCTTAGTTGCAGGCGCCTGCCATCTCGGGCACCATCGTCATCAGTTCCTTGCCGTCGGCATCAAGGAACGTGAGTCCCTTCTCGGTGAGCTTCACCGAGCGCGCGCCTGACATCATGTTGAGCATCTGCTCTTCGAGCGCCATGTACTTCTTGCCGCACATCTTGCGGGTGGTGGCGACCTTGTCAAAGAGGATGTTGGTGCCGTCGAATTCAAAGGAGCCCGAGGCGCGGTTGCAGCCGAGGTCGCCCGTGACCGTGTTGTTCGGGCCGAACTCAAGCATCGGGGTGACGGCGCACTCGGCCTCGGCCGGCACCTGCATCATCCAGCTCGTGCCCTCAAGTACGACGGGCTTGGCGGCTTCTTCAGGAGCCTTGACGGCATTGACGGAGCAGGCGCTCAGGAGCGCGCAGCAGGAGACTAGGACTACGGAGGTAAGAAGTTTCTTCATAAGGCTTTCGACAGAATAAGGCTGAATTTTAGATGGCGGGCTTATGCTCACGCCGCAGTTGTGCGCACATTCTAACGGTTCAAAGGCACGATACGGCGGAGACGCCGCGCAGATTCGTTGCAACGGCGCATACGTTGTCCGACATGTTCTGCAGCCTTGCGGCTCGTGTATGCTTGCCTCGCATGAAGGGCGAGGCCGCGGGCTTTCCTGTGTTTGAAAAAAAGAGCGGAAGGCCGCAGGGGCGCTTCCGCTGTCAATCAAACCAAAGGAGAATTAAGAAAACAAGGAAGAGTTCAGTTTTCTCAGGACGTACTTTACGCATGCCGTCTTGGAAAATCTGAAACCATTTCTGAGCTCCGCTACAAGATGTATCCGACTGCGGCGACAAATGGCGCCGGGGTTGAGGCAAACGCACTATGCCGCGGTGATTTCCACAATGTCTGACTGTTCCGCAATGACTATGTCCGGCTTTGTGTGGATGTCTTATGAAGAAGACGGACAAGGCTCTGAAAGCCGTGCCGAACGGGCAATGTGTCGCTCGGAGTGCTTCTTGCGGCATCGAACCGCAGTCGACTTCATTGAAGTCTCTTGAAAAGTCTGTCCGAAAGGCGTTCCTGGTCCGGCCTGCGCAGGAGGTTGCGGCTTTCCTTGCAAATTGATACAAACCTCTCGATTTTTTGCACTTTCGTCAAGATGTTCTCACTTTTGTCTATTGTCACGGCCAATGTGATCTGTCGGTTGGCAACAGTGCTTCTGGGCTCCTGGCTTTCGTTTCGAGTCTTTGTCCGCTGCTCGAGCCTCATTGCCTCGCTTGCGGCCGGACTGATGCTTGCCCTGGCCTGCACTCACCTTATTCCGGAGGCGCTGCACACGGGCATCGATGTGCACGAGGGCGGCATCGTTCTGCTTGCGTCCTTTGTTTTTTTCGTTGCTCTGGAGTGCGTTCTTTCGCGCATGGCGGGACACAATCATGGATTGCCGGCCATCACGACGAAGGCTGTGCTTTTGGGTGGTCGGGGCGTGCCTGAACCTACCAATCGAATGACGGGCAAGGCTGTTACGCTGCTTTTGGGATCGGCCTGTCACAACTTTGTCGACGGCGTGCTGATTGCCGCGGCGTTTTTGGTTTCAAACCTCACGGGCATCGTGGTGACGCTTGCGGTCTTCGGTCATGAGCTGCCGCAGATGGTCGGTCAGTTGGTGATTCTTTTGCAGACCGGTCTCAGGCGTGGCCGAGCGGTAAGGCTTGCATTGCTTGCGGCAAGCGCCTCGGTCGCCGGAGGCGTCGCCGGGTGGGCTGTTTTGTCCGGTGCGCAGCTGCTCGTGGGCTATGCCATGCTCATTTCGGCCGCAAGCTTCATTTTCGTCGTGCTGAACGTGCTGCTTCCGGAGCTCACGCACAGTTCCTGCTGCGGCGAGGAAAAGGTTGCAGCTTTGCCTGTCAGGGAGCTGGCGGCGATGGCAGCAGGCATCGTGCTCTCACTTGCGGTCATGGGGCCGCTGCATGAAGAGGCTCATGAGGCTGTAGCGGCTGGAACACCGAGTTCCGAGATGCACTCTCACAACTGATCGGATGCCGACGCTATTCCTGGACGCTGACCAGCCTTTTGTGCATTCAGGCGAATACGGCCTTGACCTCGGCGGCAAAGGCTTTTGCTTCGGCTTTGGCTACAATCATCTGCACGGGCTTGCGGACTTTCAATGAATTACCCGCAACTTTCCCTTGTTGCAATCACACTTCATGGCAATCAAGATTTTTGACCTTTGCTGCGCCAACGGCCATACGTTTGAAGGTTGGTTTTCGAGCGTCGAGGATTACGAAGAACAGAATCGGAAGGGCTTGATAGCCTGTCCGGTTTGTGCCAGCGCTGAAATTACGCGGTTGCCGAGTGCAAGCCACATCGGTTCTTCTTCGGCAGGAGTTCCTGATCGCGCAGAAATCGAAGCTCTGGTAAAAGAGAAGTTTCAGGCCGTGATGGCCATGGTGCGCGACGCCGCAGGCAAGGCTGAGGATGTGGGGGATGACTTCGTCCGCGAGGCACGCGAGATCCGGGCAGGACGTGCGCCGGTGCGCAGCATCCGTGGCCGCTGCACGAGTCGCGAGGCTGTGGAGCTTGTCGAAGAGGGAATCGCCGTCCTGCCGATACCCGAATCGGCGGGTAAAACGCTCAACTAGGCGATCACGGAAGAGCTGCATGCACAGTCAGAAAGTTTGCGTGTGCTGATGAGGCACACGGAAGGGATTACAAGCGTAAGGATATAGGCATGCGAAGAATTGATCGAGAGACAGGCATCGGAGAGGCGCTCGAAATCATCCGCAGCGCGCCCTATGCCGTATTGAGTGCTGTGGATGCCGAAGGCCGCCCCTACAGTACTCCGGTGTCGCCGGTGTTGGTGGATGGGGTGCTCTACTTTCACAGCGCGGCTGAAGACGGGGCTCGCGCAAGAGCCATTGTCATGCATCCTGACGTGAGCTTGTGCTTTGTGGCGCGCTGCGAGATTCTCGTCAACCGCTATACGATCGACTACGCCAGCGCCATTGTGCGCGGGATCTGCAGGCGCGTTGACGACGCCGATGAATGCAGAAAGGCGCTTGATGCAATTGCCGTGCACTATGATCCCAACTGCGATCCGCGAGCAACGAAGGACTATATCGACGGCGCCCGTCAGAAGGTCTGCGTCTGGAGGGTGGACATTGCCGAGCTCTCGGGCAAATCGCGCCATCCCAGACACGCGTCATGATGCATGTTTGATGATGATTCGCGCGCGCCGGGAATCCGCCGTCGGCGGGGCGTCCTGAGAAGCAGAGGCACGAGGTTCGGCGTTACGCTTTAATTCAAATCCGACTGCAGTCTCTCGGTCAGGGTCCACGGTTCATGCAAAGCATTCTTCTAATTGCTCCGGATTTCCTCATCATTGTTCTTGGTGCGGCAGCTTATTCCTATCTGAAGTATCCTCAGATCTTCTGGCAGTGGGCAGAGAAGCTCGTCTTTTACATTCTGTTTCCGCCGCTGCTGTTGATATCAATTGCAACCTCACGGCTTTCCGTTTCGCAGTCAAGCGAGTTCCTTGCGGCGGGGCTCGCAACGATGAGTCTGGGCGTCGTGCTTGCTTGGTCCGTGCGGTATGTCGTCCGTGCTGATCAAGTGACGCATGCGTCGGTTTTTCAGTGCGGCTTTCGTTTCAACACTTATATCGGATTCGCGCTGTGCTCACGGCTTTTCGGAGAGGAAGGATTTGCACTGCTTGCGTTGATCATGGCCTTCTGGGTGCCGGTCAGCAACACGATTGCCGTAGCGGTTCTTGCGTACGCTGTCGCGCGGCGTGATGCAGCGAGGAATACTGCAACAGGATCGGAAGTGAACGCCGCTCAGCTGCTGCGCTCAACCCTTGCCGCAGTCATCCGCAATCCGCTCATCATTGCAACGCTGTGCGGGTTGGGTATTAACGTCAGCGGCATTGCTCTTCCTCAGGTGGCCGTTGACTTCATGCGGCATCTTGGTTCGGCAGCACTCGCGATGGGACTTCTTTGCATCGGTGCCGGCCTGAGATTGAAGGGAATGCGAGGCAGTTTCAAACTTCTGGCGGCATCAAGCTTCGTGCGGCTTGTTGCCATCAGCGTGGTAGCGGTAGTGATGATTCATCTCTTTGATCTGTCGCCGCTGGCTGCGGGGGTGCTGCTGATTTTTACTTCGCTGCCGACAGGGCAGAGCTGCTACGTGATGACGGCAAACATGCGCGGAGATGCAGCTGCGGTGGCCAATATCACCACAGTGCAAACAGTGGCGGCAATGGCGACGTTGCCGGCTTGGATTGCCGCCTTTATTCTTTAGCGGGTTCGATCCCTTCAAACACATTCCCAAAGGAGGAGAAGTACCATGACAGATCAACTCGCTGCGGCTCGCGAGAAGCTTGCCCGCCTGGGAAAGCTCTCGCTGGGTTTTTATCCGACGCCATTTCATAAACTCGAACGGATTTCCGAAGAATTCGGAATCAATCTCTGGATCAAGCGTGAGGATTTCTCTGGAGCCTCTCTGTTTGGCGGCAACAAGATCCGAAAGCTTGAGTACCTTCTGAAGGAAGCTCGGGACGAAGGTTGCGACACGGTGTTTACCTATGGTGCGACGCAGTCGAATCACGCCATGCAGACCTGTACGGCGGCGCGCCGCTGCGGCATGCGTCCAGTGCTCTACCTCGGCGCCATTGTCGAGCCTCGGCCGGACGATGTCCGTGCGAATCTTCTTTTGGATCGCATTCTGGGGGCGGAAATTCATATCCTGCCCTCACAGGGGCGCTCCACCAAGGAGACGATGAAGGCCAATGAGGCGATCATGGCCGAGCATCGCGCACGACTGGCCGCAGAAGGTCACAAGGTCTACGACATTCCGATTGGCGGTTCGACTCCGCGCGGCGCCGTAGGCTTTGCCGAGGGCTACGTTGAGCTTCTGGAGCAGGCAGGCGCCAATGGCCTTACCGTAGACTATCTCTACACGGCCACCGGCAGCTGCGGCACCCTTGGCGGTCTTGTTGCCGGGAAGGTGCTTTCCGGCGAAACGCACGGAGTGATTCGCGGCATGATCGTCGGAAAGAAGGATCCGGCAACCTATGCCGGCGAAGTGGCGGCACTCGCCAACAAGGTGCTGGAACTTTTGGGCGAGAAGGCCGGAGCCTCGGCCTCGGACTTCGAGCTTGCCTCCTATGTGGGCCCCGGTTATGAGAAGCCCTACCATGAGGCCAATGACGATATCCGCTATTTGGCACGTACTGAGGGGATCTTCACCGATCCCGTGTACTCGGGCAAAGCTTTCCACGGCATGATGGATCAAATCCGCAAGGGGCTCGTTCCCAAAGGATCGACGGTCGTGTTCCTGCACACTGGCGGCGCAACGGCGCTCTTTTCTGAGGCCGAGATCATCGGTGATCTCAGCGAGGAATTTTGATGCGTACTGTCAGGTGTGGATGTTCTGCGCTGTCTGACGACAAAATCCGATAAAAACCGCCCTCCGCATGATGATCTGCGGAGGGCGGTTTAGCAACAAGCCGCCGCTTTTCTCCCTGTGTGCCTCGGGAACGATCTTGAGGCACGAGAGGAAGAAAACGCTGAGTTACTTGTGCGTGATCTTGTCGAGGGCCTGAGCAATGTCGGCAATCAGATCCTCTGCATTCTCAAGACCGATGTGGAAGCGCACGAACGGGCCGCGCTTGCTCCAATCGGTCGCCGTGCGAGGAGGCGTGGTGACGGTGGCGAGACTTTCGTAGCCGCCCCAGCTCGCGCCGCAGGAGAAGTACTGCAGGGCATCGGTGAACTTCACAGCGTCGGCCTTGGTGTAGCCGTCGGCGAATTCAATCGTGAGCATGCCGTTGGTGCCCTTGTAGTCGCGCATGAAGGCGTCGTGGTTGGGGTGCGTCGGAAGCTTCGGATAGAAGCTCGTCTTGATTTCGGGACGGGTCTTGAGGTACTCGACCACGGCGTCGTTGTTCTTCTCGTGCTGGGCCATGCGAACGGCAAGCGTACGGGTGCCGCGCAGCACCAGGTAGCAGTCGTCGGGGCTCGCGGTAAAGCCGAGCGCTTCGGGGAGCTTGTCGAAGTTCTTCCATTCCTTCTCATTGCAGACGACGATGCCCATCGTCACGTCAGAGTGGCCGCAGAGGTACTTCGTGGCGGCGATGACCGAAATGTCGGCGCCGAGCTTGAGCGGGTTGTAGAGCCATGCGCTGCCCCAAGTGTTGTCGATTGCAACGGGGATGTTGTGTGCGTGGGCGAGCTCGCAGAGCTTGGGCAGGTCGATTACTTCATACAGAATCGAGCCCGGGCTCTCGACGAGAATGAGCTTGGTATTGGGCTGGATCTTTTCGGCAACATCCGAGCAGTCGGCCTTGCAGAAGGTAACGTCGACCTTGACCTTCTTGAGGAAAAGGTCGCAGACCTTGCGCACGGGGCCGTAGATGGCATCCGAGACAATGAAGTGAGCGCCCGTTTCGGCGTAGTTGAGAAGCACCATCGCTAGAGCCGCGAGGCCGGTCGGGAAGAGTTGGGCACGGTGGCCTCCTTCGAGGGCGCAGACGAGCTTTTCGAGTTCAAAGTTCGTCGTCGTACCGCGGGCACCGTAGCTCAGAACACGTTCAGTCTTGCGCAGGTCGCGGTATTTCTGCCACGTATCGTAGTCCTTGAAGAGGATCGTTGAAGCGCGCATCAGAACGGGATTGACGGAACGGACGTCAGCGGTCTGGTCGCCGCGGCCGCAGTGAACGAGAGTTGTGCGAGGATCCATGGTGGTTCCTTATGGGTCGAGGTTAAAAAATGAGAGCCAGATCGTTGTAAGTGATGAGGCTCTCAAGAAAAGATATTGCTTTAGTTGTGCCTTACCGCGTCAATTTTGATTAGGCAACGGGGACGTAGTAGAAGCAGAAGTAGATGATGCCCGTTGCAATCGTTGCAACAATCATCGGGATGCATGTACGTTTTGCGATCTGGAAGCTCGAAACGCCAGCCATACCGGCAATAGCAATCAAAGCACCCGTAATCGGCGAAGACACGCGACCGAAGGAAACAAAGATCTGCAACGGGAAGATGAGCGAGATGATCGGAGCACCGAGCGTCTTGGCCACATCAGGAACGAGCGGAGCGAACGAGAAGAACGCCGCATTGCCCGAGCCCATGATGAAAGCGCAAGCCCACAGCAGCAGACCGCCCACGATAACCATCGTTGCCAAACCGAAGCCGGCAGCGTCCGCGGCATTGATGAGGGTGGCCATGGCGCCAGACTTGATCAGGCCGGCGGCGAAGAATTCACCGCAAACGATCAGGGAGACCACGGAAACAAGGATCTTGCCCATGCCTTCGAAGAAGAGCTTGAAGGAAGCCATAACTTCCTTGAGGTTGCGATAGCGGACGAACTCAAAGAGGATCGCTACAAGGGTCGAGATGACCATGGCGGTGACAACGTCCATGCGAATCGAACTGCCGGCAACCTTCGAGAAGAAGATGATCAGGAAGAGCGGAATGATCGGGAGAATGGCATAAATGCGCGGAACGTCCTTGTCGGCATCAGAGGACTTCTTGCCAGCAAGGGTCTGGATGTTGTTCGGGTCGAACTTCCAGCCTTCCTTCTTATCCCACCAACGCTGAACAATCATGTGCGTAATGCAGACGATGATCGTCACGGCCACAAAGAGCGGCAGCTGGTAGTACACGAAGTACTCGGAAACGTCCATGCCGGCAACCTGAGCGGCCATGTTGGCGTTGCCGGAACCGGGGCCGGCGGCAATGTACTGAGCACAGCCGATCACGCCGAGGGCGGAGAGCGGGGAAACGCCGGAACGAACGAGGATCGGATAGAGAGTCACCATCAGCAGCAGGGCGAGACCGGCGTGCGAGGGAACGAAAACCGCCATCACCTGGGAGACGAGGAAGGATGCGCCGAGCAGAATGTAGGGCGACTTGATCATCTTCAGGGGCTTTTCAAACACAGCAAACAGAGCACTCGAAGCGCCGACATGCTCCATGTAGCGCGAGAAGCCGCCGATTGCCATCAGCTGAAGACCAAGACCGGAAATACGGCCTGCGAAACCGTCGCTGAAGACCTTGAAGATATCAAAACCGGCGAAGTGCGTCGTCTTCTTGGCATCGAGCAGCGTGCCGAGATCAAAGATCCATGTGCACAGCAGCAACACAGCACCGCCGATGAAGAGGGCAGCCTGAGGGTAGTACCCTTTCAAGAGCAGGTAGACGACCGCAACGATGACGATCGCCGCAATGATCAAACTAAGCATGTTGATAAATTCCTATGCGGATATACGAGGGACCACCAATGACTACTTGATGGCGATGGCTTCGATTTCGAGCTTGGCGCCCTTGGGAAGAGCTGCAACCCCGACGGCCGAACGGGCCGGGGCACCTTGAGCAGGAAAGAATTCAGCATACGCCTCGTTAAAGGCGGCGAAGTACGAGATATCCGAGAGGAAGCACGTCGTCTTGACAACCTTGTCAAGCGAAGTGCCTGCGGCTTCAAGAATAGCCTTGATGTTTTTGATGGAAGCGCGGGCCTGATCCTTAACGTCCTCAGGCATAACGCCCGTGGCGGGATCAATCGGCAGCTGGCCGGAGACGAAGACGAGGTCGCCCGCGGCAATGCCCTGGGAGTAGGGGCCGATGGCAGCCGGAGCATTCGTTGTGGACAGAATTTCCTTCTGCATTGCAATCACTCCTTTGTTTTTGGTGTTGTTTGTCTGCCCGTTGCGGTCACCGCTTCTACTCAGAGCGCGTCCCTAAGGGGCGGTTCCCTTTAGCATTCTGGTAGGCGGGTAGACTGGTATACCGACTTTGGTGACGCCTGCATTGTGGCGTAAAACTTGGCGTGTAAGTTTAGGTGACAACACCTAAGTAAATCTATTTATGCAAGAGAAGCACCTATTGATTCTCATTGATTTTCAAGGGGTTGAGATAAACTCCTGTTCTGACCGGGTGATGCTGAAGGACGAATTTTGACAGCGAGGAGTGCTGATATAGCACAAAACCTCTTGAAACATTTACAGAGGGGTTATGCTGAATTTTGAATAAGTAGTCCTAAAAGACGGATCAAAGTCGTCGTAATCTCAGGAAATCATGGAGAGTTTGCCAGGATTTGAATGCAAAATTACGGGACGGAAATTCCAAGATTGAGGCTCTGTGTCAACAATGAATCTTTCAGGTCAACACTTCCAAAAGAGACGAGACGCGTTTTTCAACAAAGAGAGGAGGAAGGTTGAAGGTTGGGGACGTTGGAAGGAAATAAAGAGGGAGTTGATGACCGCAGGCAAAATCAGAATCCCCAGCGTGGAGCCACGATGATGGTGGTGTTCCGCTCCGGAGGTGATGCGGGGAAATGTAAGCTTGAATGTACGGATTTAACACAGAGCAAAAGACTGTGCGGGAAATACGCCGTAAGGCGTAAGAGTGCTTAGAATCAGTTAGTATACCAGTATATCGGCATTCATGTGTGCCGATGTTGCATATGTATAACTCCAATAGAGAGGCTCTCCAATGGCAACTCTTGAACTCCCTTATGAAAAGGTCTACGACCTTCTGCACAAATGCTGCACGTCGATTTCGCCTGACGTCCTGTTTCTGATGAAGCGGGCCGCTCAGAACGAGACCAACGTTGAGGCCAAGACCTTCCTTGAGACGATGCTCAAAAATGTTGAGCTCGCAGGCAAAATGGACAAGCCGGTGTGCCAGTCTCCGGGATTCCCGTCTGTCTGGATTCGCTGGGGCGAGGCGATGCAGCCCAACCTCACCAATCTCACTGACAACATCACCAAGGCAGTGATCGAAGCTACCAAGGCTGGTTATATCCGTCCGTCGATTGTTCATCCTCTCACTCGTTTCAATCCGGGCGATTCTTCCGGCCGAGGCGTTCCCAACTACGAGTTGCGTTATCAGAAGGATCTGCCTTACTGTGAGATCGTTGTCAGCGCCAAGGGTTGCGGTGCGGAGCTGCCCAACGTAGCCAAGATCCTCACACCCGCCACGCTCGGCAA
>USAL01000036.1 GCA_900552545.1 uncultured Sutterella sp.
CGGGCGGCCTGGTACTTCTCGCCCCTTTCAACCTTGTCGAGCCACTCGACGGCTTTTTCGGCGTGGCCCTGCGCGAGTTCGGTCATGCCCAGGCGCACGTAGGCCGAGTCGGGCAGAAGCTGCTCCTCGGGGTGCTTGGCTAAAAGCACGAGGTATTTCTTGTAGTAGAGCACGGCCTTGTCGTAGAGCTGCGCCTCTTCGGCGAACATGCCCAGAATCAGGATCGTGCGTGCGTCGTCCTTGCGCTCGCCTTCAATGCGCGAGAGCTCGGCGGCAAGCTTTTGCGTGGCGCCGAGCTTGAGAAGCGTCTTGGCGTAGGAAAGTCGCACCTGTACGCTTTCGGGGTGATCCTTCAAAAAGAGCTCAAGGCGCTTTGAGGCGGCCTTCGGGTCGATTGCGTATTCGTAGTCGGCGCCCTGAAGCAGGATGTGCGGATTGTTGGGCGCCAATTCAATAGCGGCAGCGCCGTGCTTGCGGGCCTCCTCGCGCATCTTGGCCGAGGCGGCAAGCGAGGCAAGTACAAGCTCCACGCGCGCGTCCTCGTTGTTTTTGGAAAAGATGGGCGAGAGCGTCTCGTAAAGGCGCGCCTTCTCCTCAACGCCCGAGGAGAGCTGCATGATGTTTTCAAGGAGCGCCGCCGGATCGTCGGACTCGGCCAGAAGCCCCTGCGCAATCTTTCCGGCCTCTTCAAACTGTCCCTTCGTAAAGAGCTCGCCCGTGCGCAAAAGCCGCACGCGGCTGTTGTCGGGGTCAAGCTCCTTCCAAAGCGCAAAGGCAAGGCCCGCGGCCTCTTCGTTTTGCGCAGCCTCGGCTGCGGCAAAGGCGCGGCCTGCGATGTCGGCCTGACGCGACTTGCGCGCCGCGCGCATGAATTCCTGATAGGCGCGCGCCGGATCGTTGGCGCGCAGGGCGAATTCGCCGGTGAGCACATGCTCAAGCGTGTCGCGTCGGATCAATGTGTCCTTGATCGCGGCTTCATGCGTCTGCGCCGCGTCAACTGCGTCGGCAGCCGTATTGCCTGCTTCTGCGGCGGCGGCCGAGGCCGCGACGGCAAGCGAGCCGACCGCGCTCAAGGCAAAAAGCACGACAGGGCGCGCAAGCGCGTTGCGGCAAGAGGGAATCCGGCGAAAGAAAAGCTGAGGCATAGATCGACGCTGAGGCGGTGTTCGAGGCAAAGCCCCTTGGCGAGGGGGTTTCTTCGAAGACAGAAGGAATTCTCCGGTCGTCAAGTATAAGGGAGCCGCCTGCCACGAAAGAAGCCCGTGCGCGCCCGATTCGCGCAAGGCACGTCGGTGCGGACTGGTACAATGGCGCGCATCCTCTTTTTTCAGGCGCTGCCGGGGCGCTTTCAACACACCTATGTACGAACTGCTCGCTCGATTCTGGATCGGCGTGGTCAAGCTTTTTCGCTACGTTCCGATGTCTGCGAGAAACCGCATCGCCACCGTGGTGGGGCGGCTCTTGTGGTGGGCCATTCCGAAGCGTCGGCATGTGACGCTCACCAACCTGCGGTTGTGCTTTCCGGAAAAGACCGAGGCCGAGCGCGTGAAGCTTGCGCATTCGCTCTATAAGAACATGGCGCGTGCGGCGCTCGATCACGGCGTGCTCTGGGCGGGGACGGCCGAGGAGGTCGACCGCATGGTGCGCTTTGAGGGGATCGAAAGCGTCACGGGCGCCAACGGCAGGCCCCTCATCGTCATTTCGCCGCACTTCGTGGGGCTCGATGCCGCAGGGATTGCCTTCAACCTGCACGTGCGCGGCTGCTCGCTTTATCAAAAGCAGCGAAACGCCGCCTGGGATGCGGCGGCCTTGGCAGGCCGCGAGCGCTTCTGCCAGCCCGAGCTCATCGCAAAGACCGGTCGCGGCGACCTGAAGGCCGTTATCCGCGCCATGCACAAGGGGCTGCCTTTCTATTACCTACCCGATCTTGACCACGGCCGCAAGAATTCCATCTTCGTGCCCTTTTTCGGCGTTCCGGCGGCGACCGTTCCGATGGCAAGCCGCCTCGCGCGCGTCACAGGCGCCAAGGTGTGTTTTTGCATCACCGAGATGACCGCCGAGGGCTACGTGGTGCACATCTCGCCCTTGTGGGAAGACTTTCCCACCGAGGACTACGAGGCCGATACGCGCCGCATCACCGCCAACCTCGAGGAGTGGATCCGGCGTCTGCCCGATCAGTACCTCTGGACGCACCGGCGCTTCAAGACCCGGCCCGAGGGCGAGCCGTCGGTGTACTGACGCGTTGTCCCATACCGACGGAACGCCGGGCGGTCCTGCAACGATTGCGTTGTGCGCGTGACTTCCGCCTTATACTGGCAAAATGGACGTCTGCGGCAGGCCGCTGGCTTTGAGCCATTGATTTCACAGAGAATTTTTCATGCTGCTTCGTTTTACCAAAATGCAGGGCGCGGGCAATGACTTCGTCATGCTCAACGCCTACGACAAGCCTTTGACGCTCACGCCCGAGCAGATCCGCTTCATCTGCGACCGGCGCTTCGGCGTGGGGTGCGACCAGATGCTCGTCGTCGAAAAAAGCACGACCCCTGCGGCCGATTTCAAGTACCGCATCTTCAATCAGGACGGCGGCGAAGTGGAGATGTGCGGCAACGGTGCACGGTGCTTTGCCGTGTTCGTGCGTGAACAAGGCCTCACGGACAAGCGCACCATCACCTGCGAGACCGTCAAGGGCGTGATTGCGCCCACGGTTGAAGACGACGGCCGCGTGACGGTCGACATGGGGGCGCCGCACTTTGCGCCCGAGGACGTGGGCTTTGACGCCGAGGGCGTGAGCCGCCTGTCGCGCGCGGCCGATACGCTCTATCAAATCCGTGCGGGCGGCGAAGACAACTGGGTGAGCATCGTCTCAATGGGCAACCCCCACGCCGTGCGCCTTGTGGGCGACGTCGACGAGGCGCCCGTTGAGACCGTGGGCGAGGCGTTTCAGCACCTGGAGCGCTTTAAAAACCGCGTCAACGTGGGCTTTCTTCAGATTGAGAGCCGCAGCAAGGCGCGGCTTCGCGTCTACGAGCGTGGCGTGGGCGAGACGCTTGCCTGCGGCAGCGGCGCCTGTGCGGCGGTCGTCGCGGGCATCCGCCGCGGGGCGCTCGACAACGCCGTTGAAGTCGAGATGCGCGGCGGCACGCTTCGCATCACCTGGGACGGCGCCGACGGCCACGTGTTCCTCACGGGCCCGGCGGTGACGGTCTTTACCGGCGAAATCGACATTTAGACACAGAAATTAGACTCTTTCGGCAGAGCCAATCGACTCACTTACAGCAGGCAGACAGTCATGATCGACGTGATTTTGAAGAAGGGCAAGGAGCGCAGCCTCCTGCGCCGCCATCCCTGGGTTTACGACACCGCCGTGCAGCGCGTTGCCGGCCGCCCCGCCTCGGGCGAGACGGTGCGCGTCGTCTCCTCCGAAGGACGCGAGCTCGGCCTCGGCGCCTTTTCGCCGGCCTCCACGATCCGCGTGCGCATGTGGAGCTTCGACTGCTCGGTCGACGTTGATGATCCGCAGTTTCTCGAGCGCCGCATCAAGGCCGCAGTCGATGCGCGCGAGCCGCTTCTGGCGCGCACCAACGCTCGGCGTCTTGTCTTCGGCGAAGCCGACGGCATTCCCGGCCTCGTGGTCGACGACTACGACGGCTGGCTCGTGACGCAGTTTCAGAGCGCGGGCGTCGAGCGCCGCCGCAAGGAGTTGATCGACTCGCTCATGAAGGTGACGAACGCGCGCGGCATCTTTGACCGGTCGGACGCCGCCACGCGCGCCCGCGAGGGACTTGAGCCCCATGTGGGCGTGCTTGCCGGAGCCGAGGCGCCGCAGTTGATCGACATCGTCGAAGACGGCGTGCGCTACGGCGTCGACGTACGCGTGGGTCACAAGACGGGCTTTTACATCGATCAGCGCGAAAGCCGCTTTGCAGCGCAGAAAATTGCCGCGGATTTTCTCGAACGCACCGGGCGGGGCCTTCGCGCGCTCAACTGCTTCTGCTACACCGGGGGCTTTTCGCTTGCGCTCATGAAGGGCGGCGCCCAGGAAGTGGTGAGCGTCGACAGCTCGGCCGAGGCGCTTGCCCGGGCGCGCGCCAACGCGGCCATGAACGGGTTTGACGACGCGCGCATGCAGTGGGTCGAGGCCGACGTCTTCGGCTACCTGCGTCAGCTGCGCGAAGCGGGCGAGAGCTTTGACCTCGTGATTCTTGATCCGCCGAAGTGCGCCTCGAGCCACTATCACGTCGAGCGCGCCGCACGCGCCTACAAGGACATCAACTTGAACGGCATGCGGCTGCTGCGCCTGGGCGGCAGGCTTCTCACCTTCTCCTGCTCGGGGGCGATCGACGTCGACCTCTTCCAGAAGATCGTCGCGGGCGCCGTCTTTGACGCCGGCCGCACGGCCTGGGCCGTGGAACGCTTTGGCGCCGGCAGCGACCATCCGCTTTTGATGACCTGCCCGGAGGGCGAATACCTCAAAGGTCTTGATCTGCTGATGCGCGACTAACGCGCGGCAGACCCTTTTTGGGCGCGAAAATTTGAAATACCGTCAGAACGCGCGAAAGCCTTCGCCGCTTTCTTTTAAAGAATGCGGCGAAGGGGTTTGGTGCGTTCTTTGTTGAGGAAAAGTAGAGAAAATGACTGAAGATTTTGATCCGACGCCGGCCGAGCCCGACATTCCCGTCACCATCCTGACGGGCTTTCTCGGAGCGGGCAAGACGACGCTTTTGAACCGTATCCTGCACGAGGATCACCATCACCGCATCGCCGTCATTGAAAACGAGTTTGGCGAAGAGGACATCGACAGCGAACTGCTCGTCGAAAGCGGTGCCGAGCAGATCGTGACGATGAACAACGGATGCATCTGCTGCACGATCCGAGGCGATCTTTCGCGCATCCTGACGAACCTGCGGCTCAAGCGCGACCGCGGTGAGATCGCCTTCGACTACGTCGTGATTGAAACGACGGGCGTGGCCAACCCCGGTCCGGTGTGCCAGACGTTCTTCATGGACGATGCCGTGGCGCCCTTTTTCCGGCTTGACGGCGTCGTGACGATCGTCGACGCCAAGCACGGCGATCAGACTTTGATCGATCAGGAGGTCGCCAAGGATCAGGTCGCCTTTGCCGACCGCATCTTCATCTCCAAGCGCGATCTCGTGCCCGACGAGGAGTACGAGGCGCTTCGCTCGCGCCTGGTGGCGATGAACCCGCGTGCGGTGATCGAGCCCGCCGACATGGGCAAGGTCGCCGTCGAGAAGGTGCTCGACCTTCAGGGCTTCAACATGAACGACATCCTCGACGTCGATCCGACGTTTCTCACCGGTGCGCATCACCATCACCACGGCGAGGACGTCGCGGCCTTCATGTTCACCTCGCGCCGCCCCTTCGACGTGCCGCGCTTTGAGCAGTACATCCAGAGCCTCATCGCGGTCTACGGCCAGGACATGCTGCGCTACAAGGGCATCCTCTACATGAAGGGCACCGACCGGCGCTGCGTCTTCCAGGGCGTGCACATGATGTTCGGCGGCGACGTGCTGGGCTTCTGGGGCGATCAGACGCCCGAGACGAAGATCGTCATCATCGGCCGCAAGCTCCCCAAGGAGGCGATCCTCAAGGGCTTTGAGAGCTGCCTCGCCGAATAATTTCGGTCTTTTCGTCAATGAGCCGCGGTTCTGATCCCGCGGCCGCGCGTCACCCCCGGTGAGTTTGTTCAAAGCTCATGCGGGGGTGAATGCTTTTTGTCCCTTTGCGTCAAAAGGCTGCACAAAACCGGTGCTTTTTCATTTTTGTCGATGGGGATGCAGGGGAGGCCACGACCGATGCCGGCAGGCTTCAGCACGCAGGCACCCGGCCATTTTTTGCCGGCGGTTTTGTTTCTGATTGTGTTTGCCGCGGCGCTTGAATCGTAGAAAAGCCTTGCCGATGCCGTCGGGCGGTGTGCGGGCAAGACCCCGTGAAAGGCTAGGCAAATGGGCTTTGCAACACGCCCCCCGAGTCTGTGAAAAAGTGAAAAAAGCCGTGCCGGAACAGGCCTGAGGCCGTCTCGCACCGGCGGGAAAGTATGCTATTGTTTGCGGCCTAAAAGAGCCCTTGAAGGCAGGAAGACACACAATGCCCTCATGTCGGGGGCGTGCGGGCCTTCGTACGAACAGCAAAACAAGCACTATGGCAACGAAGAAAATTTTGACCGAGCAGGAACTCCTGGCGATGCCTGAGAAGGACTACATGAACGAGCGTCAGCTCGAGTTCTTCCGCAACCGCCTCACCCAGATGGAGTCCGAGCTGCGCCACAACGCGGGGCAGACGACGGAGAACCTGCGCGAAACGACCGTTGTGCCCGATCCGGCCGACCGAGCCACGATCGAAGAAGAACATGCGCTGGAGCTCAGAACGCGCGACCGCGAACGCAAGCTTCTCAAGAAGGTGCAGGCGGCCATCAAGCGCATCGACGACGGCGACTACGGTTGGTGCGAGGAAACGGGCGAACCCATCGGCGTTGCGCGCCTCTTGGCGCGTCCGACCGCCACGCTCTCGCTCGAGGCGCAGGAGCGCCGCGAAATCAAGCAGAAGATGTTCGGCGACTGATCTCCGATCGGACTGCGGCGCGTTCTTTACTCGATCGCGATTGAATTGGCGACTTCACGGAAGGCGGCCGGCCGGTTTCCGGTTTGGCCGCAAGGAAACCCCCCGGCGCTCTTTGCGTGTCCATTTAGACGGAGATGCTGTTGCATCTTCTTGCAGACTGAAAACAGGGAAGGCTCTACACGCCTTCCTTTTTTCGTTATAGTCGAGCGGCTTTTTGCGAACCTTTGGCGTTTTCGGGCGGCCTTGAGCCGCCTTCCCGCAGCAGACACCGACGCCGCGGGCCTACATACGGAGAACATTTCAAGCATGGAACAGTTTCACGGAACGACCATCGTGAGCGTGCGCCGCGGCAAGTTCGTCGCCATGGGCGGCGACGGGCAGGTGACGCTGGGCAACGTGGACTTCAAGGCGACCGCGCGCAAGGTGCGCCGCGTCTTTCACGACCGCATCCTCGTGGGGTTTGCCGGCGCGACGGCCGATGCGTTTACGCTGCTTGAGCGCTTTGAGAGCATGCTTGAGAAGCACTCGGGCCACCTGATGCGCGCCTCGGTCGAGCTGGCCAAGCTCTGGCGCACCGACCGAGCCCTGCGCCACCTGGAGGCGATGATGATCGTGGCCGACGAGCAGACGACGCTTGTCCTTTCGGGCAACGGCGACGTGATCGAGCCCGAAGGCGGGATTGCTGCGATCGGCTCGGGCGGAAACTACGCCCTGTCGGCCGCGCGCGCTCTGGTTGCGCACACCGAGATGGATCCCGAGGCGATCGTGCATGAATTGTTAAAGTTTTCTGGGTACTTGTTGAT
Organism: uncultured Sutterella sp.; assembly: GCA_900552545.1. Taxonomy (GTDB): domain Bacteria; phylum Pseudomonadota; class Gammaproteobacteria; order Burkholderiales; family Burkholderiaceae_F; genus Duodenibacillus. The sequence continues at coordinate 7,383 of USAL01000036.1, forward strand.
CTACACCAATCAGAACCACATCGTGGAAGTGCTGGGCAAGCCCGAGGCTTGAGAAAGTCCCTTGAAGGCCTTTTGAAGCCCGCAAATGCAGCGCTACTCAATTCTCTTCATTGAAAGGAACGGTTTTTCATGACTGGCACCGATCGCGGCCTGATGACGCCGCGGGAAATCGTAAGTGAACTCGACAAGTACATCGTGGGGCAGGACGAGGCCAAGCGCGCCGTCGCCGTTGCGCTCCGAAACCGCTGGAGCCGCTCGCGCGTGCCCGAGCCACTGCACTCCGAGATCACGCCGAAGAACATTCTCATGATCGGCCCCACGGGCGTGGGCAAGACCGAGATCGCCCGGCGTCTGGCGCGTCTGACCGATGCGCCGTTCGTCAAGACCGAAGCGACCAAGTTCACCGAAGTGGGCTATGTCGGCCGCAACGTCGAGTCGATCGTGCGCGATCTGATGGAAGCGGGCATGAAGCTCGTGCGCGAGAACCAGAAAAAGAAGGTGCGCGCCCGCGCCGAGGAAGCCGCGCGCGAGCGCGTGCTCGACCTCCTCGTGCCGCCTGCGACCTCGGTCACCATTCCCGACGGATCCGTGGCCAAGCCCGAGGACAATGCCGCACGGCGCCGTTTACGCGAGGATCTGCGCGCGGGGCGCCTCGACGACAAGGTGCTTGAAGCCGACGTGCCCGCAAGCGCCCCGGCCTTCAACATGATCACCCCGCAGGGGATGGACGATCTTGAAAACCAGCTTCAGAGCGTCTTTGACAAGATCAACGCGCGTCAGCGCGAAAAGCGCCGCCTGCCCGTGAAGGAGCTTCTTGAGATCTACACCGACGAGGAGGCTGGACGCCTCATCGACGAGAACGATCTCACGCGCGAGGCCGTTGAAAACGTCGAAAACAACGGCATCGTCTTCATCGACGAAATCGACAAGATCGCCCGCGGGGGCGAGACGAACGGCGCGGACGTCTCGCGCGAGGGCGTGCAGCGCGATCTGCTGCCCCTGATCGAAGGCACCTCGGTAAAGACGAAGTACGGCTGGGTGCGCACCGATCACGTGCTCTTCATCTGCTCGGGCGCGTTTCATCTGTCCAAGCCCTCGGACCTCGTGCCGGAGCTCCAGGGGCGTCTCCCCATTCGCGTGGAATTAAAGAGCCTCACGTGCGAAGACTTCGAGCGCATCCTCACCTCGACCGACGTCTCGATCGTCAAGCAGTACCAGGCGCTGCTTGCGGCCGACGGCGCCAAGGTCACTTTCACCGACGAAGCGATCAAGACGATCGCCCGCTATGCCTTCGAGGTGAACGAGCGCACGGAAAACATCGGCGCGCGCAGACTGCACACCGTGATGGAAAAGCTCCTTGAGGAAGTGAGCTTTGACGCGGGCAACCGCAGCACGATGGAGGTCGCCATCGACGAGGCCTACGTCACCGAGCATCTCGGCGCCATCGCAGGCAACGAGGATCTGTCGCGCTACGTGCTCTAATCGAGCGCTGCACGAGGCGAAAATCAACGGGCCCGGCTCGCACCGGCTCCCGGCGGGACTTCAGGACAAGGACCGCGGGGAAAGCCGACTGCAGGCCGGGCTCTTTTTGTGTCCGCAGATCATCTTCAACAGAGCTCCATCCATAACCCCTTCAGCGGCCGTTTATCGGTCGTTTAGCGGCCGTTTTTCGTGCGCGGCATCGAATTGTGCAACAATGCACGCCGACGGCTTTTGCGGGCGTCCTTTGCCCCGAAAGCACGCGGTGCCGGACCGCATGACGTGACGCCTTCAGGCGCCCGAGCGCGGCCCGCTTGCAACGGACTTACCTGTTTTTGCACGGACAATGACCAAGGCTAATTCCACCAACACCAATCTGGTGCCGGCTTCGCTCAAGGCGGAGATCCTCTCCGAAGCTCTTCCCTACATCCAGCGCTTTCACGGCAAGACGATCGTGATCAAGTACGGCGGCAACGCCATGACCGACCGACGCCTGCAGGAGGCGTTTGCGCGCGACGTGGTGCTTTTAAAGCTCGTGGGTCTCAATCCCGTGGTGGTGCACGGCGGCGGGCCGCAGATCAACAGCGCCTTGAACCGCGTGGGCATCAAGAGCCAGTTCGTGCAGGGCATGCGCGTGACCGACCCTGCCACGATGGAGGTGGTCGAATGGGTGCTCTGCGGCGAGGTGCAGGGCGACCTCGTGCAGATGATCAACAGCTACGGCGGTCACGCCGTGGGCCTCAACGGCAAGGACGGCGCCATGATCAAGGCGCGCCGGATGAAGCTGCAGGACACCAACGCTCCCAACGTCTGGCACGACGTGGGGCAGGTGGGCCTCATCGAGAGCATCAATCCGTCGGTCGTGCAGGCGCTTGAACAGGATCACTTCATTCCCGTGATCAGCCCCATCGGCATGGGCGAAGACGGCCTTGCCTACAACATCAACGCCGACGTTGTGGCAGGCAAGATGGCCGAAACCCTCAAGGCCGAAAAGCTCGTGATGCTCACGAATACCCCGGGCGTGCTCGATCGCGACGGCAATCTGCTCACGGGCCTGTCGGCTTCGGGCATTGATGCGCTTTTCAAGGACGGCACGATTTCGGGCGGCATGCTCCCGAAGCTCTCCTCGGCCTTGTCGGCCGCGCGCAACGGCGTACGCAGCGTGCACATCATCGACGGGCGCGTGATCCATTGTCTTCTTCTTGAAATCTTGACGCCGCAGGGCGTGGGGACGATGATCAATGCCGATTAAAAAGCGAGTGCACCGCGCGGAGACGGCTGACGACGGGCAGGTGCGCACGAGGCTCTCGCACGTGCGCCTTATTCTGCTTGACATGGACGATACGATCTTCAACGCCTCGGCCGGGATGCTCGCGGCAATCCATGAGCGCATGGAGGAGTACATCGGCCGCAAGCTCGGGCTGCCGCCCGAGGAGGCCGTGCGCGTGCAGAAGGACTACTGGCGCGTCTATGGCGCGACCTTCGTGGGCCTTGCGCGCCACCACGGCATTGCGCCCGAGGAATTCTTTGAGGCCACGCACGGCTTTGACCTGAGACCGTTTTTAAAGACCGATACGGGCAAAACGCGCCTGCGCGAGGTGATCGGGCGTCTGCCCGGGCGCAAGGTGGTGCTCACGAATGGCCCGGGGTGCTACGCGCGGGCCGTGGTCAAGGGCCTTAATCTCAGCAATCTCTTTGCGGGCGTGATCAGCGCAAGCGACATGCACCTTTGCGGCAAGTGGCGCTCCAAGCCCGATCCGATGCTCTTTGCACATGCCGCGCACGCCTTCGGCGCAAGGCCTTGCCAGACGCTTTTTATCGACGACAATGCGCACAATCTGGCCGCGGCTAAGGCGCTTGGCATGTTCACCGTCTGGAGCCGGGGCTACCGCAACGAAAAGCCCGTCACCGCAGCGCACCCCTGGGCTGATCTGGTGGTGGAAAACTTGGACGAGCTGCTCTCCAAATTCATGCGGGCACGCAGCTGATCGCCCTGACCGCCGGCAGCGTCCCCACGTCGATGCCGCACGTGGGCGAAGGCAATCAGGGACCGTCGAGGGCAATTTTTCCTGCGGGCGCTGCGCCCGCACGGGGCCTTCCCGTTTAACATGAGGAAGGCCGCCTCAAAACCGGTCCCAACAATTGGTCCTCAAAAGCAGGGGCCGGGCGGGGCTTTCGTTCCCGTTTCTGCGGCTCGTCTTTTCTCTTCAAGCATCTGTTGAACAACATGTTCGGATTCATCAAGGGCGTATTCAAGTCGGCGTGGACGATTCTTGACTTCACGCGCCGCGCGATCGCCAACGTCCTGCTTCTCGTGATCGTGGGCGTCATCGTGGGCCTTGTCTTCGTGCAGGAGCGCGCGCCGAGCGTGCCCGCGCGCAGCATTCTCACGATTGACCTTGCGGGCGAAATCGTCGAGCACGGAAACTTCTCGGGAAGCGGCGCCTTCGACTCGGTCTTTTCGGGCGCCGAGCCGCAGACGCGCCTGCGTGACGTCCTGCAGGGGCTCAACACCGCGGCGACCGACCCCGACATCGAGGGCGTGCTGATGCGCGTGGAGGATCTGACGAGTGCGGGTCTGGCGTCGCTGCGCGAAATCGGCGCCGAGATGGACCGCTTCAAGAGCACGGGAAAACGCATCACCGTCTGGTCGACGGGCTACAGCCAGCAGCAGTACGCCATTGCCGCGCACGCAAGCGAGGTCTACGTGCACCCGATGGGTCAGGTGATGATCAAGGGCATCTCCACAAGCCGCCTCTACTGGGGAGAGACCTTGAAGCGCCTGGGCGTCACCGTGCACGTCTTCAAGGCGGGCGCTTACAAGAGCTCGCCCGAGAGCTTCGTTTTAAAGGCCCCATCGAAGGAGTCGCTTGAAGCCGACCGCTTCTGGCTTACCGATGCCTGGAGCCAGTTTGCCAACGCCATTGAATCGGCCCGCGGCCTGATGCCCGGGGCGGTCAACGCGCTCATCGAAAAGTATCCCGAGAAGCTCGCCAAGACCGAGGGCGACATGAGCCGCGTGGCGCTCAATGAAAACCTGATCGACGGCGTCACCACCAACGACGAGACGCTCGGCATGTTGGTCGAGCGCCAGGGCGGCAAGAAGGGCGTCGACGCCCTGCGTACGATTGCGCTCAAGGACTATCTTGCCGTGCGCATGAAGGCGCCCACGAGCGACAAGCGCATTGCGGTGGTCACCATCGAAGGTGAAATCAAGGACGGCGCTGATGCTCCCGGCATGACGGGCGCCAAGAGCGCCGTGGAGACGATCCGCGCGGCGCGCAAAAACCCGCAGGTGGTCGCGCTCGTCGTGCGCATCGACAGCCCCGGGGGCAGCGCCGTCGCAAGCGAACTCATCCGCCGCGAGTTGGAGCTCGTGAAGAACTCCGGGAAACCCGTCGTCGCCACCATGGGCGACTATGCCGCAAGCGGCGGCTACTGGGTTGCCACGGCCGCCGACCGGATCATCGCCGACCCTATGAGCATCACGGGCTCGATCGGTGTCTTCGGCATCGTGCCGCGCTTTGACAAGACGCTTGAGCTTGCCGACATCGGCACGGGCGGCGCTTCGAGCTCGTGGCTTGCCGCGGCCGAAAGCCCGCTTCTGGCGATGGCGCCGGGCTTTGAGCGCATGATGCAGCTCTCCGTTTCCCGCACCTATCGCGATTTCGTAAGCCTCGTGGCCAAAGGCAGGAATCTGCCTGAGAAGCGCGTCACCGAGCTCGCGCAGGGGCGCGTCTATACGGGGCGGCAGGCCGTCGAGCGGGGCCTTGCCGACAGCTTGGGCGGCATGATGACCGCCGTGGGCGTGGCCCGTACGTTGGCCAAGGCGCCGGAAGCCGACATCATGTGGTTTGAAAAGAAGCAGGGGCGTCTCTCGATGCTCTTTAGCGAGCTCTTTGCCCGCGCGGCAAGCGTGGTGGGGCTTGAGAGCCTTGTGAACGGGAAGGCTGCGGGGCTCGTTCCCGCGCCGCTCTCGAGCGCGGCTCTTCTTCAGGAGCCCGCCCGTCAGGCAAGCCGCCTTCTTCAACTTGTGAAGACTCCCGAGAGCGTCTACGCGCACTGCCTCTGCGGCAGGCCGCCGATCTAAACCGATCGAAAGCCCGCAGGGAGCAGATAGAAAATCGAAAAGGATAAAAAAAGGCCTTCGGCCGCAGCAGTCCTGATTGGAGGATGGTTTGCGGCGAAGGCCTTTCGTGTGTTTGGTGCTTGGGCGTTTTCGCTTTGAACAGCGCGACGGCGGCCGCTCGCTTCAACGGTTTCAAGCGGTGAAGGGGCGGGCTGCCGTCGGGAAAAGCCGGATTAGTAGTTCCAGCCTTCCTTGAGCCAGCGGGCGACGTCCATGGCGCAGTAGGTGAGGATGCCGTCGGCGCCCGAGCGCTTGAAGCAGATCATCGTTTCCATCGTGATGCGCTTTTCGTCGATGCAGCCCGCGAGCGCCGCGCACTTGAGCATGGCGTACTCGCCCGAGACGTGATAGACGAAGGTCGGGGCCTTGAATTCGTCCTTGACGCGGCGGACGATGTCAAGGTACGGCAGCCCCGGCTTGACCATCACCATGTCGGCGCCTTCGGCGAGGGCCAGACCCACTTCCCAGAGGGCTTCGTCGCCGTTGGCGGGATCCTGCTGGTAGACGGACTTGTTGGACTTGCCGAGGTTCGAGCTCGAGCCCACGGCGTCGCGGAAGGGACCGTAGAAGGCGCTCGCGTACTTGGCCGAGTAGGCCATGATGCGGGTGTAGATGTGGCCTTCGTCCTCAAGCATCTTGCGGATGACGCCGATACGGCCGTCCATCATGTCCGAGGGGGCGACGACGTCGGCGCCGGCCTCGACCTGCGCGCGCACCTGGCGCACGAGCATCTCGATCGTTTCGTCGTTGAGAATGAAGCCCGTCTCGTCGATCAGGCCGTCCTGGCCGTGGGTGGTGTAGGGGTCAAGGGCGACGTCGCACATGACGCCGAGCTGCGGGTACTTTTCTTTGATCGCGCGGACCGTACGGGGAATGAGGCCGTCGGGGTTGGCGGCTTCAACGCCGTCGGGCGTCTTGAGGCTGTCGTCGATGTGCGGGAAAAGGGCCACCATCGGGATGCCGAGCTCGACCATTTCGCCGCAGACCTCGAGCAGCTCGTCGATCGTGTAGCGGCACACGCCGGGCATCGTCGGGATGGGTTCGCGGGTGTGCTCGCCTTCCATGACGAAGACCGGGTAGATGAGATCGTTGGGGGTGACGACGTTTTCACGCATCAGGCGGCGGGAGAAGTCGGCGTGGCGCATGCGGCGCATGCGCACCATGGGATACTGACCAAGCGTTTGCATGGTGGCTAAGTCCTCTATCAAAACAAAAAAGTGCCTTAGAGCGTCTCTAAGGGGTGCCGGCGGAGGCCGCGGTCTCCAGGGCGCTGAGTCGTCCTTCAGGATCAATCCAGGAAAAAAGCGTCGTCTGAAGCTCTTCGACGCCTTCCTTCTTGAGGCCCGAGAAGAGCTGCACGGTGACGTGCTCGCCCAAAGCCTTCGCACGGCTTCTGGCGGCCGCGAGCACCTGCGCGCGTTCGGCGCGCTTGATCTGGTCGCACTTGTTGATGAGCCAGAGCTGGCGCACGTGGGTGCGCTCGGCAAAGAACTCGATCAGCCATTCGTCGGCGGGCATGAAGGGGCGCCGGGCGTCCATCACGATCACGATGCCGGTAAGCGACGGTCGATGCGCGAGATACCCGCCGATCAACGCGCTCCAGCCCGCACGCGTCTCCTGCGCGGCCTTGGCGTAGCCGTAGCCCGGCAGGTCGACGAGAAAGCCCACGTCCTCGCGCAGCGGGTTCTTCGCCGTCGACTGCGGCAGCTTGCGCGAGAGCGCAAAGAAGTTGATCAACTGCGTGCGGCCGGGCGTTTTGGAGGCAAAAGCAAGCCGCCCCTGGCGGGTGAGCACGTTGATGGGTGTGGACTTGCCGGCGTTGGAGCGGCCGGCGAAGGCGATCTCGGGCAGCCCCGCCCCGGGAAGCTGGGCGATGGAGGCGGCCGACGTACGAAAGCGTGCAGAGTCAAAAAGCGACATGGTGCGCGAAGCAAATCGTGGGTTTCAAGACGATCCTGAAACTGTTTGTGAGCGGCATCTTAGTCGGGCAAGCTGATGCCGGCGTTAAAGAGAATTGAACAAAATCAAGCGCGTCCGTCAAAGGGGCGCGCCCGGCGCCTTCAGGCGTTCTTGCTGTCTTCAGCGACTTCGTTTTGAATGACGTCGATAAAGCCCCCGCCCAGGCACACCTCTCCCGCGTAGAGTACGGCGCTCTGGCCGGGCGTCGCGGCCCACTGCGGTTCGGGGAAGGCAAGGTCGATTTCGCCGCCGTTCACGGCCCCTTCAGCAGCCTCGCGCACGGCGCAGATGCGGCAGCTGCCGTCGGGCGCGCGGTAGCGCGTCTTTACCGTGACGTGCGCATCGGGCGCGGGCGCATGGCCCGAGACCCAGCTCGTGTGCACGGCCGTGAGCGCGTCGGTCTTCAACCATGGGTGATCGTGCCCCTGCACGACCCAGAGCGTGTTGGAGGCAAGGTCCTTTCCGTCCGGTTCGATAACCTTAAATTCGATGATC
>USAL01000037.1 GCA_900552545.1 uncultured Sutterella sp.
CGACGCCCAACGGCACCAACGTAATCACCACCGCAAAGAAAAAGAGCGTCTGCACGATGTTGGTCTTCTGACGAAGCGCGAGCATCAGGTCGCGGCGCACGACCGCAAGGAAAAGATTAAGCACGGGCCTCCTCCTTCTGCACAGCAGCGCGGCGCCCCGGCGCAAAGCGCGAGACGTCCACCGTCATCATGTGCTCGGGCGCAGCCGGAATATCGCACTCCTGGTGCGTGGTGTTGATCACGATGCCGCCGGCGCGGGCGTGCTCGGCAATGGTCTGCGCGAGGTTCGCAACGCTTGCAACGTCAAGCGCTACAAAGGGCTCGTCGAGAATCCACACGGGCTTGGAGGAGCTCACAAATAGGCGCGCCAGGGCCACGCGGCGGCGCTGTCCCTGGATTAATTCGCCGGTCAAGTGATCCACAAAGTCCTGCAGACCCACGCGCGAAAGGGCATCGATCAGGGCGTCATCCGTTGCAATGATGTTGCCCATGCGCGCCGCAATGCGCACGTTTTCAATGGCGCTCAAGTCGTCCTTGACGCCGTTCATGTGGCCGATGTAGACCAAGTCGCGCGCGTAGTCTTCGCGAAGCTTCTGAATGCTTTGTCCCTTATAGAGCACTTCGCCCGCGTCGGGCTGCATGAGGCCCGTGAGAAGGCGCAGGAGCGACGTCTTCCCCGTGCCGTTGGCGCCCGCCAACCGCACGAGCGTTCCAGCCGGGGCGTCGAAGGCGAGCTTGCTAAACAAAAGCCGCTCGCCGCGCTCTAGCTCTAGGTTGCAGGCCGTCAGACGCGGCTTGCTCGTATTGTCCGTCATAAATGGTCGCCCTCCGGCGAACAGTCGCCCGTTGCGGGCGTCTCTCAATTGGGGTCAATTTGGGTCAATCGGGGTGCGGGATCCTCGCACCCGAAGCGCCTGGAAGGCGGGCCGGCTGATCAACAAGTGCCGGACCTCTATTCTCAGGGCAGTCTGCGAGATTTTCGCAAAGTTTAGAAACGGCGCATTAAGGCAGTCTTACTTTTCTTTACATCACGAGCGACCACAAGTACTGGTGGCGCTCAGGCACTCAAAGCCCAAAGGCTCGCGATCATCGTGATTTTGCACCGACTTCTTAACTTTGGCGGCTGTGGGATAGAATCACCGATACGTTGCGCGCGCTCAGGGCCCCTTTAGAAGAAATCCGGAGGCTCTCCCCGGGAGCCACAACGGAGTCCTCTGCGCGCACACAGGCGAAAACTCTTGACTTACATACAGTAGAAGGAAATATTGGAGAAATTTATGCGCAGCGATCCGCTCACGAAAGGCATCAATGCCGCACCCCAGCGCAGTCTTCTGAAGGCCCTCGGCCTTTGCGACGCCGAAATCGGCAAGCCGCTCATCGGCATTGTGAGCTCGAAGAACGACATCGTCCCCGGCCACATGAACCTCGACAAGATCGTCGACGCCGTCAAGCAGGGCGTGGCGCTTGCGGGCGGCGTGCCCATCGTATTCCCGGCAATCGCCGTCTGCGACGGCCTTGCCATGGGCCACGTCGGCATGAAGTACTCGCTTGTGTCGCGCGAACTGATCTGCGACAGCACCGAAGCGCTGGCCACCGCCCACCCCTTCGACGGCCTCGTCATGGTCGCGGCCTGCGACAAGAACGTACCGGGGCTTCTCATGGCCGCCGCGCGCATCAACATTCCCTCGATCGTCATCAGCGGCGGCGCCATGCTCGCCGGCCACTTCGAGGGCCGCAAGGTGTCCTACTCGAACATCAGCGAAGCCGTGAGCCAGTTCCGCACGGGCAAGATCACCAAGATCCAGTTCGAAGACCTCGAGAACAAGGCCTGCCCGTCGTGCGGCTCGTGCTCGGGCATGTTCACCGCCACCTCCATGAACTGCCTCTCCGAAGTGCTCGGCATGGCGCTTCCGGGCAACGGCACGATCCCGGCCGTGTACTCGGCCCGCCTGCGTCTCGCGAAGGAAACCGGCATGAAGGTGATGGAGCTCGTTCAAAAGAACCTGCGCCCGCGCGACATCATGACCGAAAAGGCCTTCATGAACGCCTTGACGATCGACATGGCGCTTGGCTGCTCGACCAACTCGATGCTGCATCTGCCTGCCATCGCGCACGAGTGCGGCATTGATCTTGATCTCTCGATTGCCAACGAGATCAGCAAGAAGACCCCGAACCTGTGCCACCTCGCGCCGGCCGGCAACCACTACATTGAAGAGCTCGAGGACGCGGGCGGCATCCGCGCCGTGATGGCCGAGATCAACAAGCTGGGGCTCCTCGATACGAGCCTCATGACCGTCACCGGCAAGACCGTTGCCGAAAACATCGCCGGCGCCCGCATTCTCAACCCCGAGATCATTCACAGCGTCGAGAATCCCATCTCGCGCGAAGGCGGCATCGCGGTTTTGAAGGGCAACCTCGCTCCGGACGGCTCCGTCGTCAAGCGTGCGGCCGTTGCGCCCGAGATGATGCAGCACAAGGGCAAGGCCCGCGTCTTTGACTGCGAGGAAGATGCTCTCAACGCCATCTACGCGGGCAAGATCAACCCGGGTGAAGTCGTCGTGATCCGCTACGAAGGCCCCAAGGGCGGCCCCGGCATGCGCGAAATGCTCAACCCGACCTCGGCCATCATGGGCTCGGGTCTGGGCAACTGCGTCGCCCTCATCACCGACGGGCGCTTCTCGGGCGCCACGCGCGGCGCGGCCATCGGCCATGTCTCGCCTGAAGCTGCCGTGGGCGGCCCGATCGCGCTTCTTGAAGAAGGCGACATCATCGGCATCGACATCACCAACAATCGAATCAGCGTTGAGGTGTCCGATGAAGAGCTCGCACGCCGCCGTGCGCTCTGGAAGCCCCGCGCTCCGCGCGTGACCACGGGCTACCTCTCGCGCTACGCCAAGCAGGTCAGCTCGGGCATGAAGGGCGCCGTGCTGAGCTAAGCACTGACTTTCTGCCGCTGCGCCTGAAGGCAATTTCTTTCAGGCGCAGTCAAAGAGCAAAAACAAGCGCAACAAAAAGCCCGCCTTGAGGGGGAGTCATCCTTTTCCTGAAGGCGGGCGATTTTTTGCCTGAAGCTTTTGAACTTTTGCGCTTATGCCTCAGCCTGCGGCTTGCGGTTGGGATACGTGCGGGGACCAAAGATGGCGCTGCCGATGCGCACCATGGTGCTGCCGGCTTCGACGGCCGCAATCATGTCCGCGCTCATGCCCATCGAGAGAGTGTCAAAGCCGTAGCGCGGCGCCAAGCGCTCGTAGAGCGCACGCATGGCCGTCAAAGGCTTCATCTGCTCGTCGTACGTTGCCGCGGGCGCCGGAATCGTCATGAGACCGCGTAGCTTCACGTGGGGTAGCTTCACCACCTCCTCGATCAGGGCTTCGAGGTCTTCGGGCGCAACGCCGCTTTTGGAGGCTTCGCCGTCGATGTTGACTTCAATGAGAAGGTTGAGGTCGGGCAGCTCCGCTGGGCGCTGGCTGCTCAAGCGTTCGGCAATCTTTAAACGATCCACCGAATCAACCCAGTCGAAGTGCTCGGCCACGATGCGCGTCTTGTTGGCCTGAAGCGGCCCGATGAAATGCCAGGCAAGCGCAAGTTCCGGGTGCGAGGCCTTGATCTCGTCGATCTTCGCGCACCCCTCCTGGGCGTAGTTTTCGCCGAAGACGCGTTGGCCAGCCTGCGCAGCGGCCAGAACCGCCTGCGCCGGAAACGTCTTGCTCACGGCCATGAGCTCGACCGGGTGTCCCGTGCGCGCACATGCTTGAGAAAGCTTTTCTCTTACCGCCGCCAGACGCGTCTGAATGCCCGCCGCATCCACTTCACTCATCATGCCCTCCCGTTTCGGTCTCAAATGTCCAATGTCGGTTTTCTCTTCGACCGGCCGGGTGAAGAATGCAAGGCGCTTGTGCCTTCCTTCTACTCAATGCCGGCCTCTTCAAACCGCGACACTATAGCGCAAGCCATTTCGAGCCGCCTCTCAACTCGTCACTACGCCCGGCGCACGCTCGGGAAGTCGGAGCTGGGTTCCTCGCACCGGCGGCGCGAAAAAAAAATTGTAAACGAACGTCTTCGCGCCGCGTCGTTCACTGCGCATCCCCCTCTCCCGATTGTTGACCGTCTGTTGACCATGGCGGCCCTCGGACGTCACTCGCTGCCTTGATCCGATCCCACAACGGCGCGGCTCTGCAAACAGCACCGGCTTTGTCAAGTCCGTCATCGGATTGAAAAAATAATTTCCTTATAAATCAACGACTTGCAACGAACATCAGCCATCGGCAAGCGACGCTTGAGTTATTCACGCAATCTGTGAATAGGTGGGGAGAGCACCCAAAAAATGATGAAAAATCAGAAACTTTTACACGTGCCTATTTTTTAGGCACGCCTATGGGTGGATCAATTCGCTTCAATGTTTGATCCATTAGGATTTTCACTGATATTTGCAAGACTGGCATGCAAACTTTCGCGAAAAGCTCCCCCGCCTTACGCCGCAAGGATTAGACCGCTTGAGTAGGCGTTGCACCACTCCCACCCTCCACCTTTGGGTTATTTACGCCGCGCACGCAGGGGCGCAGAATCCATCCTATCTGAAGAAATTCGGGCACTCACACCCCCTTCGCCGCCCTTTAAAAAAAGGGAATCAAGGGAAAGAGGCGCCCGCGGGCGGTGAGGAGCAACTTCTCACGGGAAGGCGGCTCCCGCCCGACGACACACGACAGGAAACAAGACATCCATGGGCAAGACCAAACTCAATGCCGCCACGCAGGAACTCGTGCAAATCGATCCGGACACGCATCCGCTTTTTGTGAAGCTCTGGAACGAAAGCGGCATGACGCGCATCAACGACGAGAACATCGAGTCCTTCAAGAAGACGCCGGGACTGGCGCTGCTTTGCATGGTCGACGATCCGGTCATGTACAAGGAGACGTTCGACATGGTGGTGATCGGCCCCGAGCTCGTGCGCATGTTCGCCGGCACGCTCTCGGGTGCGGGCTTCACCGACCCCCGCTGCGGGCGCGCGCTCGCCTCCTCGCTCGGCATCCACCGGCTGCCGGCCGTGGCGGTGTTTCGCTTCGGCGAGCAGATGGGCGCAATCGAAGGCCTCAAAACGTGGGAAGAGTACGAGCAGGAGCTCATCAAGATTCTCATGACGCCCGTCGTGCACAAGAAGACGATCACGATCGCGAGCGCCTAAAAAGAATAACGACAAGCCTTTGGGATCAATTTTGAATTTTTCTGGGAGATCACCCGTGCAGTTTGAACGCAAAAGCCGCATTTCCAATTGGACCGGCCCGGACCTCGACAGACAGACCGAGCGCCGCGCCGCCCTCAAGAGCCTTGAGCTGCTCAAGGAGCTCGAGGCGGCCTATGAAAAGGCGATCACCACCGGCGAGCCCCTGCACTGGATCTTTGACACCGGCGTGCTCGGCGCCGACGTCTGCCGGTTTCTCTACAACTCGTTGGGCACTGGCGAAGTGCGCATCACGCTCTACGACGGGCAGGCCACGGCAACCGAAACCGACATTCCGGGCCTGTGGCGTTTGAACGTGGGCGGGCAGGAAAGCCTCGTTGCGGCCCTTCTGCCGCTGTGCGTTGAAAAGGTGCTCGAGCAGGGGCGCGAGACGATCGACATCCCTGAGGACAAGCCCGAGGGCCTTTTTGCCTCCGAGCCGCTTTTAAAGGAAGTTGCAAGCGTTCTTGCCAAGACCGACATCACGAAGATGACGACCGACGTCCCCTATCAGGTCGACATGGTGCGCCAGCCCCTGACGCCTGCCGACAAGTCGTTCCTGTTGACCGTAATCGGCCGCGGCAACCTCTCGGTTGAGCTTTTGGGCTTTGCCGACAGCCGCATCTTCTCGACCAAGGTGAAGGGCCTGTGGCGCAGCGTCATCATCAACACCGCGGGCAAGGTTCTTCTTGACAGCCTCGTCGTGGCAAAGATTCCGCCCGAGGTGCCGGCGGCCCCTGAGGATCTGCCGGACGCGCTCAACAAGATCCGCTCGGTGCACGACTGGATCGAAAACGACCTCAACCGTGGCGCGCTGGGCTAAAGTCTGACGATTCGGTAGGCTTTGGACTTGTAAGGTCCGCTACCCTCTTTGCAAAGATCCTGCGCGTCGGGGCCTTTGCAGGGAGCTTGAAGCGCTCACGCGGTGAGTCGACATCGATTCCCACGCGCACCGCGGGAAAAGCAGACAAACACAAAACAAACACAAAAGACGACGACGCAGCAAAAACAACAACAACTCGATAAAACACAGAGGAGCGGCGGAGAGGACGCCAAGAGCCGCCCGCCGCATGAGAGAGGAAATGAGCGAATTTGCGACCGGAGAGGAAGTCTTTCGCCGGCTTGAAGCCGAGCGGCTTGCACGCATTCATGACGACACGCGCATGCAGTGCAAGGTCTGCTGGTACATCTACGATCCCGCGGAAGGCTGCGTTGAGAGCCAGACCCCGCCGGGTACGCCCTTCAAGGCCCTGCCCGAGTGGTGGACGTGCCCGGGCTGCGGCAACGGCAAGCAGGCGTTCCTGCCGCTTGAAGACGACGATGAGGATGAAGACAACGAGGGAAAGGAGCAGGCATGACTGAACAACCGTCCAAGAACACTGCCGTTCCCGAGGCGCCCGTCACGCTCATCTCGCGTCCGAAGGCCTTTGATCGCAACACGGCCGCGCGCGAGTACGAAAAGGAGCACCCGGAATTTGCCGAGCTGCGCATGAAGGCCATGCGCGCGCGGCACGCGGGCACGCATCTCAAGATTTTTCAGACCGAGCCCTCGCAGTTTTTTGTGAACGGCATGAACGCCATTCTTGCCACGCGCATGCAGGGACTGCCGATCGTGAACCCCAAGCTCGCCGTGAGAAGCGCGCCCTTTGTGAAGACGGCTTTGAAGGACGGCACCGAGGCCTGGTTCGGGGTCATCGTCACCCCCTGGTCGGTGCAGGCGATTTTGGCGCCCGCGCAGCGCGAAGGCTGGAAGTTCGTCCCCGCCGGCGCCGTCGACGAAGTAGAGTTGCAGGGAGGCGTCTTTCGCTTCATGTCGTGCGCGGACTCGACGCTCGGGCACTACCGCATGTGCGCTTTGAAGAGCCCCGTCTTTGATCTTGCGGATCAGGCAACGGCCGACGCCTTTGCCGCGGCCTGCATGGATCTGATGATGGGAAAGTCCCCCCTTACCGAAGAGCCCGAGCCCGAGCCCGAACCTGATCCGCTCACGAAGAACACAGAAGAGCCTGAAGAGCCCACGCCGGCGCTCACCCGCCGCGGGCTCATCAAGCGCTGGAGCACGGGACAGACACCAAGCACAACCCGCCGCAACGGAGACCAATCATGAGCTTTACCGAAGGTTCAGTCATCATCGACGTCGACGCCTCCACTCCGGGGGTGACGCGCGTGCGCACCCGCTCGACGCGGGCGGGCGAAATCGCCCGCGCGATGGCCGGGCAGCGGGTCGATTCATCGCCGCCCCTGACGCTCTTCTCGAGCCTCTACGCCCTCTGCCCGCAGGCGCATTTGGGAGCATTTCGCAGTGCGCTCGCTTCCACCACGGGGCAGCCGCTTCCCGACGTCGAGCGGCGCATCGTCTATGAGCTGATGGGCGAGCATCTGCGGTTTCTTGCCTTTGACGCCCCCAACGCCGTGGGCATCAAGTCCGATCCGGACGTGAAGAAGCTTGGCGCCCTGCGCTCGCTTCTGACGCGCACCTTTGCTGGGCCCAATCCCGACTACGAAATGTTGGATGAAGCGCTTGAGCCCTTGATCGAGGACTTCGGCTCGGGCTGCCCAATTGAAAAGTTCCACGCGCTCAATTCCCTTCCCGACTTTGAGGCGTGGATGATGCGCGGCGTCACGGCCGCGGCGCGCCTCTATTCGCAGCTTTGGGAAAACGTCCCGTGCCGCGCGCAGACGGCCGTCCCGATGCTCTCGCCTGCGCTCTCGGTGAACGAGATCAACACCTGGTTTGCCGACGGCATTTCGGCCAGCGAACCGACGGTGCACGGCACGCCCTACCAGACGAGTGCGCTCGGCCGCCACGACGACCATCCGTTGTTGGCTGAAATCCGCGAGCAGTACAGCTGCGGCGTGCGCACGCAGTTTGCCGCGAGGCTCATTGATCTCATGCAGTACTGGCTTGAGCGCCGGCTGCCGCAGGGGGTGATCAAGGCGGGGTCGCCTGAAGCGGGCTGCGGGCTAGCGGCCGTGCAGTGCGCGCGAGGGATGCTCATAACGCGCATCAACGTCGAGGGCGAGACGATCGCGCGCGTACAGATCATTGCACCCACCGAGTGGAACTTTGCGCCCGACAGCGCCGCGCAGGCCGTCCTTGAATCGATCGACTTTCAGAGCGAAGCGCAGTACCGCGCCGACGCCGCCTGGGTGATCGCCGCGGTCGACCCGTGCGTGCCCTACCACATTCGTTTTGCGGCCGCCCCCGGCGCCGAGAAGGCATAAGTAAAGCGCCATGCATGAAGTTTCCATTGCCGAGGGCATAGCTTCGGCCGTTCAAAGCGCCGTGGGCGAAAAGACCTCGGTCGTGAGCGTGCGCGTTGCCGTGGGAGAGCTCGCGGGCGTCGACGTCGACGCGCTTCTCTTTGCCTGGCAGTCCGTCCGAAAGGGCGGTCCGCTTGAGGCGGCGCAGCTTGTCGTCGAGCGCCCCGCCGGGCGCGCCTGGTGCATGCACTGCGAAAAGGAAGTGGCGCTGCACCGCCACGGCGACCCCTGCCCCGAATGCGGAGGCTATCAGCTTCTTGCCACGCAGGGCCACGAACTGCAGGTGCTTGACGTCGAGGTGCCGGCCGATGAGCCGCAAGAAACCGGCGGCAACCAGGAAGACGCCGATGACGTCCAAGACGACGCCTCCCCCGGCAGCCTCTGAGGACTGCGCAAGACGCAAATGTCCTAAAAAAGGCCTTGAAAAGAATTCACACCCATTGATTTTGGAGATTAACGACCATGTGCACCACCTGCGGCTGCGGCGATCCGCACAGCCATACCCACGTTGATGAAAACGGCAACATCGTCACCCATACGCATTCCCACGATCATGGGCACGATCACGGCCACGAGCATCATCACCATCACGACCATGACCATGATCACGGCGCTGCGACGCGCACCGTCGCCGTCGGCATGGACATCCTCGCGCGCAACAACGAGGTTGCCGCGGTGAACCGCGCGTTTTTTGCCGCCAACAAGATTCTTGCGCTCAACTTCGTGAGCTCCCCGGGCTCCGGCAAGACCGAGCTTCTTTGCGCCACCGTGCGCGCCAAGCCTGAAAACGCCCCCGAAATTCTCGTGATTGAGGGCGACCAGCAGACCGACAACGACGCCAACCGCATCCGCGAAACGGGCGCCCGCGCAATCCAGATCAATACCGGCAAGGGCTGCCATCTCGATGCCGAACAGGTAAAGCTTGCGTTGCAGGAAGCCAAGCCCACGGCCGAAAGCCTCGTTTTCATTGAAAACGTCGGCAACCTCGTGTGCCCGGCCGAATTTGATCTCGGCGAAGCGCACAAGGTGGTCGTCATCTCGGTCACCGAAGGCGACGACAAGCCGCTCAAGTACCCGGACATGTTCGCTGCGGCCGATCTCATGATCATCAACAAGATCGACCTCGCTCCCTACGTGAAGTTCGACCTCGACAAGTGCGAGGAGAACGCCCGGCGCGTCAATCCCTCGATCCGGTCGATCCGGATGTCCGCGACCACGGGCGAAGGGATGCAGAAGTGGTGGGCGTGGCTTACCGCCAACCTGACGCTTGCGCAGTTCTAAGGCGCAAGGCCGGTATTTGGGAAAAGACAGCAAAAAGCGCCTCGCAGACCATGACGAAGCTTCTTCGCACCTACCGCATCACGGGGCTTGTGCAGGGCGTGGGCTTTCGGCCGACGCTCTGGCATACGGCCCGCTCCTTGGGCCTTGCCGGCACCGTCAACAACGACGCCTCGGGCGTGACGGCCGTGGTCGAGGGCGAGGAAGCCGTGCTCGCGCTTTTTCCCGACACATTGCGGCGCGACATCGCGCGCGATGCGCCCCTGGCGCGCATCGACTCGATCGACTTGGTCGACGAATCGCCCGCCCAGGGCCTCACCGACTTTCGCATCACCGAAAGCCGCGAGGGTGCGGCGCACACGATGGTGACGCCCGACGCCGCAACATGCCGGGCGTGTGCCGCCGACATGTTTGATCCCAAGAACCGCCGCTGGCGCTACGCCTTTACGAACTGCACGCACTGCGGCCCGCGCTTTACGATCACGCGCCGCATCCCCTACGACCGGCGGCAGACCTCGATGGCGCACTTTGTGATGTGCCCCGCTTGCCAGCGCGAATACGAGGATCCTTCCGACCGGCGCTTTCACGCGCAGCCCAACGCCTGCCCGGTCTGCGGCCCGCAGCTCAAGCTCCTCGACCGCGAGGGAAAGGCTGTCGTTTGCGACGATCCGATCGCCGCGACGCTCAAGGCGCTTCGCGAAGGAAAAATCGTTGCGATCAAGGGGCTCGGGGGCTTTCACTTGGCGTGCGACGCCTGCTCCAAGGAAGCGGTGGCGTTGTTGCGCGAGCGCAAGACGCGCCGCGACAAGCCCTTTGCGTTGATGACTGCGAACCTCGCCACCGCCCGGCAATGGGCGCAGGTGCGCGAGGTCGAAGCGCACGAGCTGCAGCTTCCCTCGCACCCCATCGTGCTGATGAAAAAGACCGCCTCGGTCGACGCGGCGATGCCGTTGGTGGCCCCGGGGCGTTCTGAAATCGGGATCATGCTGGCCTACACGCCCGTGCACCTGCTCCTGTTTCACGAAGCGGCCGGGCGCCCGCAGGGGCTCGAGTGGCTCGATCACGACGTCGTGCCGCTCACGCTCGTGATGACAAGCGCAAACCCCAGAGGCGAGCCGCTTGTGACCGACAACGACCAGGCCGTTGCGAAACTCGGGGCGAATGCCGATCTCTTTTTGGTGCACAACCGCGACATCGTCTGCCGGTGCGACGACTCGGTGGTGCGCGTCATTGTTGATACGCCCCGGATCGTGCGCCGTGCAAGAGGCTTTACGCCCCTTGCGGTCAAGACCCATTTTGATGCCACGGGCATCGTGGCTCTCGGGGCGTCGCTTAAGGTGACGGCCGCCGTCGGCCGCGGCAACGAGGTCTTTGTGACCGAACACGTGGGCGACACCGAAAATCCAGCGGTCTGCGCGGCCTTGAAGGAGTCGGTGGCGCACTTTCTCGACATCCTTGAAGTGAAGCCCCGCGCCATCGCCTGCGACCTGCACCCGGACTTCTTTACAACCAGGCTTGCGCACGAAATGAGCGAGGAGTTACAGCTCCCTCTTATCACCGTGCAGCACCACCACGCCCATGCTGCGGCCGTTGCGGCCGAGTACGGCATCGACGGCCCCTATGCGGGGTTGACGCTTGACGGCGTGGGCTTGGGGCTTGAGAACGACATCTGGGGGTGCGAGCTTCTTTCCTGCAGCGGTGCTGCCATGCAGCGCCTCGGGCACCTCGCGCCGATGGCGCTTCCGGGCGGCGACAAGGCCGCGCGCGAGCCCTGGCGCATGGGAGCCTCGCTTCTCTCCTTAATCGGGCGCGACGACCTGATCGGGCGCTTCTGGCCCAGGTACGCCAAGCTTCCGATGGCCGCGCTCATTCACAACGCACATCTGACGCGCACGACCTCCTCGGCCGGGCGCCTCTTTGACGGCGTCGCCGCCCTCCTGGGGCTTTGCGAAACGGTGCAGGACGAGGCCTATGCCGCGATGCTTCTCGAATCGACGGCGGAGCGCTTTTCCGGCCCCTACCCCGTGCTTGAAGGCGGCTGGACGGTGGCCGAGGACGGCGTGCTTCGGGTTGACGGGTTGATTGCCGCCATCGTCGATCGCATGGAGGCCTCGCGCGAGGCCGCGCCTGACGTTCTTGAGGCTGCGAGAAACGAGTCTGCGGCGCTCTTTCACGGCACGCTTTCAGCGGCTCTGGCCGACTGGGTGGAGCGCCTTGTTCCCGCCGGCACGCCGGTGTGCATGGCGGGCGGCTCGTTTTTATACCGTTATCTTTCGAGCGACCTCCCGAGAAGGCTTGAGAAGATGGGCTTCAGCGTGCATCTCCCGAAGCAGCTTCCGCCCGGCGACGGCGCCGTGAGCTTCGGGCAGTGCGCGGTCGCAGCCCGACGACTTGCCTCGGGCTCGGAGAGCGGCACTACAAGTTTTTAACGCATCGTCATTTTTTTGAAGGTTTCTGATCCATGTGTTTAGCCATTCCCGCAAAAATCATTTCCGTTGACGGCACCACGGCGCACTGCGAAATGTCGGGCGTCACCAAGGACGTCGACATCTCGCTCACCCCTCAGGCCAAGGCCGGCGACTGGGTGATCGTGCACGTGGGCTTTGCTCTGCAGGTAATCGACCCCGAGAAGGCGGCCGAGACGCTTGCTGCGATGCAGGCCGTGGCCGACGCCCAAAAGAGCGTCGCTGTTGGCGCCATGTAAGGCAAAGAAAGCCTTTCAAGAAGAAGTTTTCGCCGCAAGAAAGGTCCGTCACCCCATGAACAAGAACAACAATCCCTACATCACCGAATTTCGCGACAAGGACAAGGCGCAGCTTCTGGTACGGCAGATTGCCGCAGAAGCCCGCCCCGAGAAGCGCTACCGCTTCATGGAATTCTGCGGCGGTCACACGCACGTTCTGGCGCGCTGGGGCCTGCAGGATCTGCTGCCCGAGAACATCCGCATGATTCACGGCCCGGGCTGCCCGGTGTGCGTGCTGCCGATCGGACGCATCGACATGGCGCTTGACCTCGCGCTCAACAACCACGTGACGCTGTGCACGTACGCCGACATGATGCGCGTACCCGGAAGCGGCGGCCAGACGCTCTTTAAAGCCAAGGCTCAGGGCGCGGACGTGCGCATGGTCTATTCGCCCACGGACGCGCTTGCGGCCGCGCGCGAGAACCCCGACAAGGAAGTCGTCTTCTTTGCGATCGGCTTTGAGACCACGACGCCGCCTACGGCGGCGGCCCTTAAGATCGCCCGCGCGCAGGGGCTCAAGAACTTCTCGGTCGTCTGCTCGCATGTGTTGACGCCTTCGGCCATGACCCACATCATGCAGACGCACGGCAAGGACGCCGCACCCTTTCTCGACGGCCTTGTGGGGCCCGCGCACGTCTCGACCATCATTGGCGAAAAGCCCTACCGCGACTTCGTCGACGAGTGGAACATCCCGATCGTGATCTGCGGCTTTGAGCCTCTGGACATGCTCATGAGCATCCTGATGCTTGTGCGTCAGGTCAACGACGGCCGTGCGGTGGTTGAAAACGAATTCGAGCGCGCCGTCCCTGTCGACGGCAATCCGACCGCGATTGCGCTCATGCAGGAAGTCTTCGAACTGCGCGAGAAGTTTGCCTGGCGAGGCTTGGGCGAGCTTGCGCAGAGCGCGCTCAAGCTTTCAGAGGCCTACGCCGACTTTGATGCGGAAAAGCGCTTTGGTCTCGTCGAGCACTTCGTGCCCGACAACAAGGCCTGCGCCTGCGGCGAAATCCTGCGCGGCGAAAAGGAGCCGCGCGACTGCAAGCTCTTCGGCACGGTCTGCACGCCGATTCATCCGGTGGGCGCCTGCATGGTCTCAAGCGAAGGCGCCTGCGCGGCCTACTTCAGCTACCAGAGCCGCAACCGCGGGTAAGAGCCCTGAGGCATTAAAGCCTTGCGGCGCGGCAGCCGCCCTCGACCATTGAATTTGAAAAAGAACACACGTTAAAGAGATTCGTTATGTCGGAAGTCAAAAGAAACTATATCCGGGCGCTTGACGTCAAAAACGGCATCGTCGACATGACCCACGGCGCGGGCGGCCGCGCCACCGCACAGTTAATCGACGAAATCTTCGCCGCGGCCTTCTCCAACCCCTACCTCGGGCAGGGCCACGACGGCGCGGTGATGCCCGTCATGAAGGGAAACCCCGTGGTGAGCTGCGACGGCCACGTCGTGCATCCGCTGATCTTTCCGGGCGGCGACATCGGGCGGCTCGCCGTCTGCGGGACGGTCAACGACGTCGCGGTCTGCGGCGCCAAGCCCCTTTATCTTTCGGCCTCCTTCATCATCGAAGAAGGGCTGCCTCTGAAGACGCTCAAACAGGTCGTCGACTCGATGGCGGCCGCTGCCAAGGAAGCGGGCGTCACCATCGTCACGGGCGACACCAAGGTCGTTGAGAAAGGCCACGGCGACGGGCTTTACATCGCCACCACGGGCGTTGGCGAGCGCTTTGAACATGCCGATGTGAGCGGTAAGAATGCCGCTGCAGGCGACGCCGTGCTCGTCACCGGCACGATGGGAGACCACGGCATCACGATTCTCTCGCACCGCGAAGGACTCTCCTTTGGCGTTGAGCTCGCTAGCGACACCGCCCCTTTGAACGCCCCGATCGAGGCGTTGATCAACGCTTTGGGCGAAAAGGTGCATGTGCTGCGCGATCCGACGCGCGGGGGGCTCGCGACGACCTTGAACGAAATCGCCTCCCAGTCGGGCGTGGGCATCGAGCTTGAGGAAGCCGACATCCCCGTCTCCGACCCCGTGCGCTCGGCCTGCGAGTTCCTGGGCCTTGATCCGCTTTACATCGCCAATGAAGGCAAGCTCATCGTGATCGTTCCGCAGGATTGCGCCGAGGAGGCACTTGCGATTCTGCGCAAGTTCGAGACCTGCCGCGAAGCGGCCGTCGTGGGCCGCGTAACGGCCGAAAATCCGGGGCTTGTGCAGATGCACACCGAAATCGGCGGCACGCGCTTGGTGGATTGGCTTAACTCCGATCCGCTGCCGCGCATCTGCTGATCCCCGGCAGGCAGCTTTTGCGCTTCAAAAAGCGCACACGAAAAACCCCGCGGCAGTCAGATGCTTGCGGGGTTTGCTTTGCCTGCTCGTGCTGCTCCTTCGGGATGCGGCATCCAGCAATTTTGTTCTTCAGGCGTCAGCTTTGTCGGAACTGCCTGCGTCGGCACTGTCTTTCGCGCCGACCTCTCGCGGTTTGACGCCCTCCTGCGACTGCAGGCTCCGAAACTGCATCACGCGCGAGATAAGCTGCGCGGCGCTCTTGACGCCTAGCTTCTCGAACAACGAAGCCCGATGAAACTTGACCGTGCGCTCGGAAATGGAGAGCTCTGCAGCGATGCTTTTGTTGGGCAAACCGTCGGCCACTCGTTCCATCACCTGCCGTTCTCGTTCGGTGAGCGTGGAAAAGTCCTCATGCAAAGCGTTGGTGTAGAGCTGATTCTGGCGGCGGCGGCCGGAAAGCTGGCGGAGATCGCCCGGGAGGAGACGGCCAACCGGGATCTGCTGGCCTATACCCCGAAGCGCTTTGGCCTGTGCCTGCGGCTGGCGGGGCTGCGCGGCGGTACGCAGCTGTACCGGAAACTATGGGGGGAACACTGATGGCGCGTTATCAT
>USAL01000038.1 GCA_900552545.1 uncultured Sutterella sp.
AAAGAGGTTGTCAATTACGCACTGGACGGAGTCTGCGCGCATACCTTCGACTACGCGATGCAGCTGGTCGTGAGTACGCAGGATGTATTTGCGAATTTGGACGATTTTTACGCCAAGTCGCAGATCAATCACCTCAAAAAACGGAAGCCTGCCGTCATGAAGGAAGAACGAACCCAGATGGCCGCGAAGCAGATCGATGGTTTCCTTTATATGAGCCCGGCGCCCGAGTTCATGGTCGAGGAGGTGTTGAACGTGGCACAGTACGACTGCAACGTCATCATCCAGGGCGAAACCGGCGTCGGCAAAGAAAAAGTCTTTGATCTGCTGCAGCAGAACAGCCCGCGGCGTTCTCAGCCCTGCGTCAAGATCAATTGCGCGACGATCCAGGAAAATCTCGCCGAGTCGGAATTCTTCGGCTACGAGAAGGGTTCCTTCACCGTCGCGGCAACGATCGGCAAAGAGGGTTATTTTGAGATCGCCAACAACGGCACGCTCTTTCTCGACGAGATCGGCGACATGCCCATGGATCTGCAGACGAGACTGCTGCGCGTCTTAAGCGACGGGTGCTTCTACCGCGTGGGCGGCCGGCAGTCGATTCGCGCCGACGTGCGCGTGATCGCAGCCACCAATCAGAACCTCGAAGAGCGCGTCAAGGAAGGCCTCTTTCGAGAAGACCTCTATCACCGCTTGAACGTCATCCGACTGCGGCTGCCGCCGCTGCGCGAGCGGCCCGAAGACGTGGAGTCGTTGGCCGACCATTTCCTCGCCAACGCCGCCAAGAGCCTGCAGACCGAGCGCAAGCGGTTGGCGCCCGAGGCGCTTGACTTCATCCGGCGCTTCCCGTTTCCGGGCAACGTGCGGCAGTTGGAGAATCTCTGCAACTGGCTCACGGTCATGGCGCCCGCGCAGATGATCCATGTCGATGATCTGCCCTATGAATTCCGCAGCGCGGCCGGAAAGACCGAAGCAAGCGGCGGCGCCTATGCCGACGCTTCGGGCTTTGACTGGTCCGGACTGCTGCGCGAGAGCGTCTTGAAGCGCCTTGAGGCCGAGGAGCCCGGCGTGATGGACGCCATGACGCGCGAATTCGAGTCCGTGCTCTACAAGGCTGCGCTTGAATTTACACACGGCCGCAAGGTCGAGGCAGCGCAAAAGCTCGGCGTCGGACGCAACACGCTCACGCGCAAGATTCAGGAGCTCGGCATCGGCTGATGCGCCCGTCAGGCGCGCCCCAAAAGCCTTCTTTTAAGGACAGCAAAAAACCGCCGCGGCGTTTGGATGACGCCGGCCGGCGGTTTTTTGTGATTGGCTCACGGGGATTCTTCTTCAAGAATCCCCGTGAGCTTTCAGAGCGGTTCTTGGAAACCCGCGTTTTTGTTTTAGGCGGCTGCCTTGGGTTGCGTGAAGGCTTTCTGCAGCAGGCCGATCACAAAGCCCACGACGGCAAAGCTGATCCAGCCGAGGCCATAGGAGTGCAGCGGCACCCAGCTCTTCAAGAAGGCTTCAAACCCGGGCATGGCGACCTGAGCGGTCTCAAGTCCGTTGATGAGGGCCATGATGAAGGTAAGGCCGATCGTCCAGACATAGACGCAGCGCGCGCCGCCGAAGCGGTTGTGCAGGAAGACGAGCAGCACGAGCGCAACGCAAAGCGGATAGAGGAACATCAGCACCGGAATCGTCGAGACGATGATGGTCTTGAGACCGAAGAGGCCGATGAGGTAGCTCACGATCGTAAAGATCACGGCCCAGGCGGTGTAGCTCATCTTGCGGGTGAGGGCGTGGAAATAGGCCGCCGTGCAGCTGATGAGGCCGATGGCGGTGGTCAGGCACGCAAGGATTACCATCACCGAGAGCAGCACCGCACCGTTCTGGCCGAAGAGGATCTAGGCGCTTTCGGCAAGAATCGGCGCACCGGTGTCCTTCATGCCGATGGCGGCCACGCTCTCGGCGCCGACCTTGGCGATGAAGATGTAGATGAGCGCAAGAAGGGCGCCCGCGATCACGCCCGACTTCAGGACTTCCTCGGAGACCGCCGAGGGCTTCTTGATGCCGTTGTCGTTGACCGCACGGATGACGAGCGAGGCAAAGATGAGCGCGGCGATGGCGTCGAGCGTGTTGTAGCCGTCGAGGATGCCCTGGATCACGGCCTTGCCGGGCGTGGCGTAGGCTTCGCCCGCGGGCGGCATGGCGCCCATCGGCTCAAGGAAGGACTGCACGATGAAGGCCGCAAGCGAGAGCACCAGGAGGGGCGTGAGCACTTTGCCGATGCGGTCGACGAGCTTCGAGGGCGAGACGGCAAACCAGAGCGCCACGCAGAAGAAGACAAGCAGGAAGATCGGCATCGCCATGCCGTCGGAAGTCTGCGGCAGGAACGGGCGCACGGCGATTTCAAAGGCGACCGTGCCGGTGCGCGGCAGCGCAAAGCAGGGGCCAATTGCCATGTAGCAGACGACCGTATAGAAGAGGCCGTAGGCCGGGCTCACGCGCGAGGCGATCTTGCCGAGAAAGCCGCAGCCCGAATAGGCGACTGCCATGACCGCCAAAAGCGGCAGGCCAACGCCGGTAACGCAAAAGCCGAGGACGGCCCACCAGATGTTTTCACCCGCGTTTTGACCCATGGAGGCCGGAAAGATCAGGTTGCCTGCACCGAAAAAGAGTGCAAAGAGCATCAGTCCGATCGGTATGTAGCGAGTTTTGCTCGAGATCTGCTGCATGAACGAAGAATTCCTTTTGGTTTGTGAGGGCTCAAATTCTGCGCGAGCGTGTGGCCTCGGGCAAAAGCCTGCCGGAGGAGGCTTTCGGAGGCGTTCGCGGAAATTTTTGAGAAAAGTTCTTCTTGTGTCCCGCGGCTAGCGGCCGTGGGGCGAGTCTGAACGAGGAGTCGAGTCCCTTCTGCCGAAATCGATGTAATGACCAAAGTGCACTCCGGCGGCAGGCCGGCTCCCGGACTTTGGCTCAGGAAATGTCCCTCGCAAGGGGGCGGGGACGCGGATGGCGTCTTGAGCTTTCTCGTGCGCGATTCCTTTCGTCCGCTTCTTGTTCGTCGTCTTCCGGACGACGGGAACCGGCGCTTTCTCAAGACCGAAACCTATAGTATAAAGTAGCGGGCTCGGCAACTTCGGCCGCCGGGGGCGCGATTGAGCGTGAAAAAATTCACGGCAACCGGACGACGCCCTCTTCTAGTTTTTTCTTCACCTCTTTTTATTTCGACACCCTTTCATGGCCCGTGCGAGCGAACTGAGCGACTTTATCGAGGAATTCACCTCCCTCGGCGCAAAACCCGAACACGTGCGGCGCATCTGGCGTGCCTGGCTCGGCATGGGCAGCTGGCAGCCGCCTCAGAGCTGGCGGTATCCGGCGGCGTTGGCCGAATGCATGGACGACATCCGCGCAAGGCTTGAAGCGCTCGTGCGGTTTGACCACCGGCAGAGCAGCCAGGCTGAGTCGGGCAAGCTTCTCGTGCATCTATCCGACGGCGAGTGCGTCGAATCGGTTCTTCTGCCGCGGCAGGCCGTCTGCGTCTCGACGCAGGTGGGCTGCGCCGTGGGGTGCGTCTTCTGCATGACGGGCAGAAGCGGTCTCGTGCGGCAGCTTTCAAGCGCCGAGATCGTCGCGCAGGTCGTTGCCGCCCGACGCGTGCGGCCCGATCTGAAGAAGGTCGTCTTCATGGGCATGGGGGAGCCGAGCCACAACCTGCGCGCGGTGATGGCCGCAGTCGACTTTCTCGCCGACGTGGCGCAGTTTCAGCACAAGCAGCTCGTGCTCTCCACGGTGGGCAACGAGCGGCTTTTCGCAACGCTTAAAGCCGCGCGCGTCAAGCCCGCGCTTGCGCTGTCGCTGCATACGACCGACAATGAAAAGCGCCGCCGGCTGCTGCCGCATTCGCGCCCCATCCCGGTTGAAACGCTGCTTCAAGAGGCCACCGACTATGCGGCCATGAGCAAGTACCCCCTGCAGATCGAATGGACGCTGATGGCGGGCGTCAATGACTCCGAAGCCGAAGTCGAGCGTCTGGCGGATCTCATCGAGGGAAAGCTCGCGATGGTGAACTTCATTGCCGTCAATCCCATCGAGGGATCCGTCTACAAGCGGCCCGAACGAGCGCATATGGAGGATCTCATCACGATTCTGCGGCGCAGACGACTTGTGGCCACGATCCGCGACAGCGCCGCGCAGGACATCGAGGGCGGCTGCGGACAGCTCAGGGCGCGGGTTCTCGCCAAAATTGCGCCCGAAAGCGCGTCTGAGACAAACCCAACGAAGGAGTAGAAACATGCCCCGACGCAAGCAGAAACTGAGCAGATCGAAGTCGCGCACGGCCTGGCTTGCCTGGCTCGCTTGGGCGATCGTGGGCTCGATCTTCATGTTTGAAGACACCGAAGGCGGCAGCGGCACCTTCGCCCTGATTCTCACGGCGCCCTTCTGGTTCGTCTTCGTCCTGTGGCCCTTCCTGTGGATCTGGCTCAAAACCCGGCGCGATCCCGCGCTCGTTGAAATCGACGACGACATAACGGCCGCCGGTCGGACGGCGCGGCTCGTACAGAAAGAAGGCGTGCGCTACGTTGAAACGGCGCCCTTTGCCGCGGCCTTCGGCGTTGCCGCCAAGGGAACCGTCAGGCTCCCCGGCGGGGACGAGGCCTTTACGCCCGTTGAAGACATCCGCGCGCTTGTCCAGCGCACGGCCGAGGATGCTCCGGTGCGGCAGTGGCTAGCCGTGGTCGACAGCATCCCGTCGCCTTGATGCCTGGCGTCAGATAAAAAGAACTCACCAAAAAATTCGCCCGTACGGCACCCAAATCCGTACGGGCGAAAATTTTTCCTCAAGCGGCGCGCGCGTTTTTGCTGTGTGCTTAATACCCTGCGTTGTCTTCGACTGGGTCGAAGATCAACCGCAGCTCGCGGGGCATCTCGGCCGGACTCATGTCGGCCGGACGCGGCACGGGATTGCACTTGGTGATGGCGCGTTCAACGGCGCTGTCGTAGGCCGGAAGCCCCGAGCTCTGCACCTGCTTGGGTTGCCCGACATGCTCGCCCGTGGGCAGAAGTTGGAGCGTATAGATCGCCTTGTGTTCGTTCGCCTTGAGTCCGTTGGGCACCGTGTAGATGATGTGCGGACGGATGCAGGCGATGACGCGTCCGGCAAAGCGCGCTGAAGCCGTGCCGGAGACATTGCGCCGATGGGTCTCAGGCGACCCGGTTGTCTTGCCTGCGCGGTTGTTTTCGGCTTGCGGTGCGCCGGTGATGCGCGCGAGTTCCTCGCGGCGCAGCTGTTCGGCGATGCGGCGCTGCTCGGCGCGGCGCTGTTCGGCAAGCTTCTTCTGGCGCGCGGCCTCAGCTTTCCGCTTTTCCTCGGCAATGCGCTTTTCCTCGGCAATGCGCTTTTCTTCCGCAATGCGAGCTTCCTCAGCCTTGCGGGCCTCTTCAGCCTTTCTAGCTTCCTCGGCCGTTCGTGCTTCTTCAGCCAAGCGGGCTTCTTCAGCCTTGCGAGCTTCCTCAGCTTTTCGGGCTTCCTCAGCCAGACGTGCCTCTTCGGCCTTTCGTGCTTCTTCAGCCAGACGCGCCTCTTCAGCTTTGCGTGCCTCCTCGGCCAGGCGCTGCTCTTCAGCAATGCGTGCTTCCTCGGCCTTGCGTGCCTCCTCGGCCAGACGCTGCTCTTCAGCGATGCGCGCTTCCTCGGCCTTGCGGGCCTCCTCGGCCAGGCGCTGTTCTTCGGCAATGCGCGCTTCCTCGGCCTTGCGGGCCTCCTCGGCCAGGCGCTGCTCTTCGGCAATGCGCGCTTCCTCAGCTTTGCGGGCCTCCTCAGCCAGACGCGCCTCTTCGGCCTTTCGGGCTTCCTCGGCCTGACGTTGTTCTTCGGCGATGCGTGCTTCCTCAGCCTTTCGAGCTTCCTCGGCCTGACGTTGTTCTTCGGCGATGCGTGCTTCCTCAGCCTTTCGAGCTTCTTCAGCCAAGCGCGCCTCCTCAGCCTTGCGGGCTTCTTCGGCGAGGCGCTCCTCTTCGGCCTGCTTGGCAAGCTCTTCGGGCGTGGGACCGGGATCAGGTTCGGGGGCTTCCTCCTGGGGAGGTTCCGGGGCTTGCTGCTGCTCCTCTTGCGGGAGCTCGCTTGCGGTACCGTCTACGTTCTCGCCCGAGGCATCTTCCGGCGACCAGAGTTCGGCGTAAAACGACTCGGGTTCCGTGCGCCACTGAAAGACCATGGTGAGTCCGAGAAACAGCAGCACGTGAACGGCGGCTGCCGCCAGGAATCCCAGCGGCAGGTCGTAACCCTTCTGGTTGCTCACGCGGTCTCGACGGGGGTCGGTCATTGTTGCTGGCCCCTTGAATCAGCGGCGCGAGGCCTCGATCTGCAGCGCAAGACCCACGCGCTCGATCTTGGCTTCCTGCAGCGTCTTCATGACGTTGATGACCTGCTCATAGCGCACGTCCTTGTCGGCGGCGATCACCACCGGCGTGGCAAGCCCCGCCTGGGCGCTGCGCACGTTGTTGACGAGCGTGGCAATGTCGACGGGCCGCAGACCGTTCTTCGTTTTGATCGAAATGCGGCTGTCGGGGTGCACCACGATCTGCACGTTCTCAGGCGGCTCCTTGCCCGCCTTGTGCACCGAGGGGAGGTTCACGACGGAAGGATTCACGAAGGGGGCCGCGACCATCAGTATCACGACGAGCACGAGCATGACGTCGATGTAGGGCACGACGTTCATGTCGCTCATCATGCGGCGGCGGCCGCGGTTGGAGGAATTACGCAATCCCATGACGGCACCTGCGGCGATCAGCGCTGACGGGCGAGGATGTTGAGGAACTCCTCGCTGAAGCTGTCGAAGCGGTTGCTGATGCGCTCGATGCGGCTTGCGAAGTAGTTGTAGGCGGCCGTGGCTGGAATGGCGGCGAAAAGGCCGATGGCGGTTGCAATGAGCGCTTCGGCGATGCCCGGAGCAACCACGGCAAGCGAGACGTTTTCAAGCGAGGAGAGGCCCGTGAAGGCGTTCATGATGCCCCAGACCGTGCCGAAAAGGCCGATGTAGGGCGACACCGAGCCGATCGAGGCAAGCATCGGCAGGCCGCGCTCGAGGTCGTCGAGCTCGCGCTGAAACGAGGCGCTCATCGAGCGGCGCACGCCCGAGAGCGCGTCGTCGTCGTGGCGCCCGGTGCGCTTGAGAAATTCCGTCATGCCCGCGGCGAAGATGCGCTCCTCGGCGCCGGTGCGGTCCTGGCGCGTGGTGGCCGTCTCGTAGAGCTTGGCGAGATCGGCGCCCGACCAGAAGCGCTTTTCAAAGTCGTCGGACTGTCGGGCCGCCCGCGAGAGCACAAGGCCCTTGGAGAAGATCGTCGCCCAGCTGATGAGCGAGGCGGCAACAAGAATCGCCAGAACGCACTTCACAACAATGGAGGCGTTCATGACGAGCGTGATGATGGAAAGATCGGCGGTGGTGTTCATGTCGACGAGCGTAAGATTCGGATGAAGAAAGTGTCGTGCGGACGGTACTTTTCAATTGTCTGGGGCGGTGCGGCCGAAAGACGGTCAAAAGAGGTCTGACGGCGCCCTATTTCTCGGGGTTGCCGAGCTTTTCAATGAGCGCCTCGCGGATGGCCTCGGGAAACTCGACCGGCACGCCGCGGGAGGCGTCGATGCTTGCGCACTGCACGCGCGCGTCGGTGAGAAGCTCGTCGCCTCGGCGGATCATCTGGTGAAAGACGATGCTTGCGTGCCGCATCGAGTCGATCGTCGTTTCGACCGTGAGCAGATCGTCGAGCTTGGCCGGACGCCGGTAGGCGATCTCGAGCTTGCTCACGACGATGATAGGCTCGCCCGAAAGCCGCATGGCGTTTTGCTCAAAGCCCAGTGCGCGCAGCATCTCGGTGCGGGCACGCTCCATGTAGCGCAGGTAGTTTGAGTGATAGACGATGCCGCCGGCGTCCGTATCTTCCCAGTAGATGCGAACGTTGATCCTGAAGGTTCTGTCCTCTGTGGTCTGCATGGTATCTTTTAGGAGCGTTTTTGTGTCGGCGCCGACGGCGCGGCATCAATAAAAAAGGCCGCAGGTCGTCGTCGAAGAAGTCGAAAAATGAGCCAGAATGCGTGCACAGTACGCCGAATCAGCCGGGGTGCCGGGGTGCGGCGAGGCGCTGCGAAAAAGACGCAGCCCGCGGGCGCAACACACCCGCACGCCTCGACGGAATCGAGGCATGCCGCATCAAGACCGAAAGTATATTGGATGTTTTGCAAGGGGCTGTGGACGACCAACCCCAAGCTTGCAAGGAAATGTTTTTTCCCATGAGCCTACCGTTTTTGAGACTTCAGGCGCGCCCGGGCGCGGCCAGGGGAAAAGAAAGGGTCGCTGCTGCCGGGACCGGCGAGCGCAGGCTCACGCCCGAGCCCTTTTTACTCTTCGCGTTTTTCATCCTCGCGGCCGCGGCGCTTTTTCTGACGGGCTGCTCGCGCCCGGTCAATGCGCCCCGCACGCTTGATGAGTACGCGGGCAACACGCTTTTTTCAAGCTTCTCCGGCAGAAGCCCCCGCACGCTGGATCCGCAGGAGTCGTACTCGTCCGATGAGACGCTCTACGTCTACGGCACCTACGAGATGCTCTACGGCTATCACTACTTGAAGCGCCCCTACGAGCTCGTGCCGCGCGCGGCCGCGGCCGTGGTCGCGCCCGTCTACTATGACGACAAGGGCGAGGTGCTCCCCGAGGATGCGCCGACAAGCCGCATTGCCCGCTCGGTCTACCGCATCCCGATCAAGAAGGGGATGAAGTTTGCGCCGCACCCGGCCTTTGCCAAGGATGAGAAGGGCAACTACCTCTACCACAAGCTCTCCGTTGAAGCGGCCGCGGCGCTGCATTCGCCCTTGGATTTGCCTCAACGCGGCACGCGCGAGGTCACGGCCGAGGACTTCGTCTACGGCATCAAGCGCATCGGGTCGCCTGCGATCGTAAGCCCCGTGCTTTCGGCCATGCAGGCAAGCATCGTGGGGCTAGCGGACTTCGCGCGCACGGCCCAAGAACGCGCGCAGGCCCTGCGCGAGGCGGAAGGCGACGACTGGCTTGATCTGAGGGAGATTCCCTTGGCGGGCGTGCGGGCGCTTGATCGTTATACGCTCGAAATCACAATCAAGGGCAAGTACACGCAGTTTTCCAACTGGCTCACGATGAACTTCTTTGCGCCCGTGCCCTGGGAGGCCGAGCGCTTCTATCACAACGCGGGCTTTAAGGAAAACAACATTTCGCTTGCGACCTGGCCCGTGGGTGCAGGACCCTTCATGCTCGTGAAGTCGCTCATCAACCGCGAGCACATTCTCGAGCGCAATCCCAACTATCGCTTCGAGCCCTACCCGTGCGAGGGCGAAGCAGCCGATGAAAAGGCCGGGATGCTTGCCGACTGCGGCAAGCCCACGCCCTTTCTCGACCGGATCGTGATGACGATGGAAAAGGAAGCAATTCCCACCACGACGAAGTTCCTGCAGGGCTACTACGACAGCCCGCAGATCATGCGCCTTGACGTGGGCCAGGGCTACCTCGTGGCGATGGGCGACGACCCGGAAAAAGAGAAGCTCTACCGCGGGCGCAACCTGCAGTTTCCTTCGACGGTCGAGGCAAGCATCTCGTACATTGGTTTCAACTGGCTCGACCCTGTGGTGGGCGCAGGGCGCACGCCCGAAGAGGCCCGCAGAAACCGCCTTCTGCGTCAAGCGATCAGCATTGCGCTTGATTGGGAGGAAGAGATCGCCATCTTCTCAAAGGGCCAGGGGCGCGCGGCGCACGGGCCGTTGCCGCCGGGACTTTTCGGCTTTCGCGAGCAGGGGCCCACGGCCTTCAACGACGTGGTCTACAAAAATGACGCCCAGGGGCGCACGGTGCGCCGCTCGATCGACGAGGCCCGTGAGCTGCTGCGGCAGGCGGGCTATCCCGACGGGCGCGACGCCGCCACAGGCCGCCCCCTTGTGCTCAACTTCGACTGGCAGAGCGCCGCGGCGGGGTCGAAGGCATATCTTGAGTGGGTTGCCAAGCAGTTTGCCAAGCTCGGCATCCAGCTTGAGGTGCGCGCCACCGACTACAACCGCTTTCAGGAAAAGATGCTCAAAGGTTCTGCGCAGATCTACCTCTGGGGGTGGCTTGCGGACTATCCCGACGCGGAGAACTTCTTCACGCTTCTGTATGGTCCCAACAGCAAGGTTGCCTCAAACGGCGGCGAAAACGCAAGCAACTACGCCAATGCCGAGTTCGATGCGCTCTTTGCGCGCATGAAGGACCTCGCGAACACGCCCGAAAAGTCGCGCCTGATCGACGAAATGACCCGCATCGTGCAGCGCGACGCCATCTGGTCCTTCGGCTACTACCCGACCTCGGTCGCCGCCCTGCAGCACTGGGTGAAGAACGCCAAGCCCACGCAGATGATCCGCTACAACGTGCAGTACATCCGCGTCGATGCCGATGAGCGCGTCGAGAAGATCCGCGAGTGGAACCAGCCTGTCGTCTGGCCCGTTGCCGTTGCGCTCGTTCTTTTTGCCCTTCTCGTCTGGCGCGTGCGGGTGCGCGCGGCCGAACTCTCGCGCAAAAAGGGCATTGCTTCGGACCGGGGCCAAGGAAAGAATGAAGAAGGAGGCGCGCCATGATGGGCTACATCGTGCGCCGTATCTGCTACGGCTTTTTGATCCTTTTGGGCGTCAATGCGCTCACCTTCGCGCTCTTTTTTGCCGTCAATACGCCAGACGACATGGCGCGGCTTGCGATCGGCGGGCGCTACGTCACGGCCGACGCGATCGAGCGCTGGAAGGAGCAGCACGGCTACGACCTGCCGCTTGTCTACAACGACGCCGCCCCAGGCATTGAAAAGGTGACGCAGACCATCTTCTTTCAGCGCTCGGCGCCGCTTTTAAAGGGCGATCTAGGGCTCTCCGACGCAGGTCGCAGCATCAACCGCGAAATTGCCGACCGCGTGGGGCCCTCGCTTGCGTTGGCCGTGCCCACGTTCATTCTGGGCATCTTCGTGATGGTGTGCTTTTCGCTCATGTTGGTCATCGTGAGGCGCACACGCCTTGAATGGTCGGGCGTCGCGTTCAGCGTCTGCGTGATGAGCATCTCGAGCCTTTTTTACATCATCTTCGGGCAGTGGCTTTTTGCAAAGACCCTAAGGCTCGTGCCCGTTTCGGGCTTCATGGACGGCTGGTCGATGACGACCTTTTTGCTGCTGCCGGTCGCAATCGGCATCTTCTCGCGCTTGGGTAGCGACACACTTTTATACCGCGCGATGTTTCTTGAGGAGGTCGGCAAGGATTACGTGCGCACGGCCCGCGCCAAGGGCGCAAGCGAGTCGCGCGTGATGTTTAATCACGTGCTGAGAAACGCCATGCTCCCGATTCTGACGAGCACGGTGGCGGTGTTTCCGCTTCTATTCATGGGCTCGCTCATCATGGAAAGCTTCTTCGGCATTCCGGGTCTGGGCTCCTACACGATCGACGCGATCAACGCGCAGGACTTTGCAATCGTGCGCGCCATGGTGTTTCTCGGAACGGCGGCCTATGTGCTGGGGCTCATTCTCACCGACATCAGCTACACGATCGCCGATCCGCGCATCAGGCTCAAGTAGGCACGCGAGGAAAATCTAGACATGTTCGACGTGAAGTTCGTTTTTCTCTACACCGACGCCGTGCTGTGGGTTCTGCTTGCCGTGGTCGTTTTCTACGCCTGGCGCGCGGCGAGGATGCCCTTGGTCGCGCACAAGTGGCGCCGGGTGCTTGCCAATAAGACGGCACTTGCCGCTGCGGCCGTGCTCTCGGTCTTTTTCGTGATTGCTCTAAGCGACAGCGTGCACTTTCGCCGGGCGCTGCCCGAGGCGATAGGCCAGCAGACGGCCTACGAGACGCAGACCGTCTCGCTTCTTGACGTCGTGGTGGGCGAGCACATCGCAGGGCGCGAGCGCAGCTATTCGGCTCCCTTTTCGCTTTTTGACTTCGACAAGACGACGGTGCTCACCGACAAGGGAAGCGAGCGCGTCTTTCAGCGCCTAAAGGGCGCCTCGCCCGAAATCGAAACCTCGGGCATGCGGCTCAAGTTCATCAAGAAGACCGCCGCGGGCGTGATGACCGCCGCGCTTTTCCTGGGGCTCTTCTGGTTTGTGCTTGCGGCCTTTGTGAAGCTCGTCAAGGGCGGAGCGTACACGGACGCATTGCGGTGCGTGACCGCTTCCGACAACCCCTGGCGGCCTGCCATTCTGGTGTGGCAGGCGACGATTCTCATCACGGCGCTTCTTGTGTTCTGGTGGCCCTCCTGGCACGTGCTCGGCACGGACGCCACGGGCAACGATGCGTTTTTGAGCGCCCTAAAGAGCGTGCGCACGGCCTTCGTGATCGGGTCGCTTGCCACCCTCACGACGCTTCCCTTTGCCGTGGTGCTGGGCATCTGCGCGGGCTACTTCAAGGGGCGCGTCGACGATGTCATTCAGTACATCTACACGACCTTGAGCTCCATTCCGTCGGTGCTTTTGATCGCCGCATCGGTGCTCATGGTGCAGGTCTTCATCGACAAGAATCCGCAGCTTTACGCGACGGGGCTTGAGCGGGCCGACCTGAGGCTTTTTCTTCTGGCTGCCATCATCGGCATGACGAGCTGGGCAGGACTTGCGAGGCTTTTGCGCGCCGAGACGATGAAGGTCTCGGCCATGGACTTCGTCACCGCCGCGCGCGCCTTCGGCGTGTCGCACGCGCGCATCATGGCGCGGCACGTCTTTCCCAACGTCGTTCACATCGTGCTCATCGTGACCGTGCTCGACTTCTCGAGCATCGTGCTCTACGAGGCAGTCTTGAGCTACGTGGGCGTGGGCGTTGATCCGACGATGGACTCCTTTGGCTCCATGATCAACGCCGCGGCCGTGGAGATGAGCCGCTCGCCCGTGATCTGGTGGAACCTTCTTGCTTCGTTTCTCTTCATGGTGACGCTGGTGCTCGCCGCCAACCTTTTTGCCTCGGGCGTGCGTGAGGCCTTTGATCCGCGTGCAGGAGGCCGCCATGCTTGAGGTAAAGAACCTTCACGTGGCCGTGCAGGCCGAAAGTGGCCTTCTTGAAGCCGTGAGCGGCGTGAGCTTTCGCGTCAATGCCGGCGAATGCTTTGCCCTTGTGGGCGAATCGGGCTGCGGCAAGTCGCTCACGGCTCTTTCGATCATGCGGCTTTTGCCGCCCGCGGCTGAAATCACTGCGGGCGAGGTGATTCTCAACGGCGAGGATCTTCTGGCGCTGCCCGAGCACGAGATGCAGTCGCGCCGGGGCGATCGGATCGCGATGATCTTTCAGGAGCCCGGTACGAGTTTGAATCCCGTGATGACCGTGGGCGATCAGATCGTCGAGGCCGTGCGGCTGCACCGGAAGGTGTCCTCGCACGAGGCGCGCGAGATTGCGCTTCGCTGGCTTGCCCGCGTCGGGCTCGATGCGCCGGGGGCAAGCGCCGCCGACCGGTTTGATGCCTTTGCCCATGAGCTCTCGGGCGGACAGAAGCAGCGCGTGATGATTGCCATGGCGCTTGCCTGCGAGCCCGACGTCGTCATTGCCGATGAACCCACGACGGCGCTTGATGTGACGCTGCAGGCGCAGATTCTCGCGCTGTTGCGGGAGCTGCAGGCCGAGCGCGGCATTGCGCTCGTTCTCATTACGCATGATCTCGCCGTGGTGCGCGAGTGTGCCGACCGGGTGGCCCTGATGTACGCAGGCGAAATCGTCGAGGAGGCGCCGGTCGAAGACTTCTTTGCCGCTCCCGCGCACCCGTACGCGCGGCAGCTTCTGGCGGCCGTTCCGAGCGCGGGCAAAAGCGCGACGGCATTGGCGGGCATTGCCGGCACCGTGCCGGAACTCTCGGCCATGCCCTCGGGCTGCCGCTTTGCGCCGCGCTGTGCGGCGGCCGAGCCGCGGTGCTTTAAAAAGAAGGTGCCGTTGGTGCAACTCTCTGAGGCGGCTTGCGTGCGCTGCCTGCGCGCAAGGACGCCGATCGCGCCCATCAAGGTACGGCCGGCTCCGCAAACGCGCGCGGGCGACGTGGTGCTTGTAATCAATCATCTCAACGTGGCCTACGAAAAGGCCGGAGGACTTTTCCGTGCGCGCCGGCGCTTTGAGGCCGTGCGCGACGTAAGCCTTGCGGTGCGCGCGGGAGAGACGCTGGCCCTTGTGGGCGAGTCGGGGTCGGGCAAGACCACGCTGGCCAAGGCCGCTCTGGGGCTTTTGCCCGAAGCGCGCATTTCGGGCACTGTGCGGCTTGCAGGACAAAGCGCCTACGATGCCAGGGGGCGCTTTGACATGCGCTTTCATGCCCTGGCGCAAATCGTCTTTCAGGATCCCTTTGCCTCGCTTGATCCCCGCATGACGGTGGGAGAGTGCATCGAAGAGGGCATGATGACGCTGCTCCCGACGCTCACCGCCCAAGAGCGCGCCGCGCGGGTTGAAGCGCTGTTGGCGCGTGTGGGGCTCTCGGCCAGCGCCGCGATGAAGCTTCCGCATGAGTTTTCGGGCGGCCAGCGCCAGCGCATTGCCATTGCCCGCGCGCTTGCCGTCGAGCCTCGCATCATCATCTGCGACGAGCCCACGAGCGCGCTTGACGTCTCGGTTCAGGCGCAGATTCTCAATCTGCTGCGCGACATCCAGGCGCAGACGGGCGTAGCGATTCTTCTCATCACGCACAACTTTGCGGTCGTCGAGTACCTCGCGCACACCGTGGCGGTGATGCGCGCAGGCGAACTCGTTGAGTCGGGCGAGGCTCGGGAGGTTCTTGCTTACCCGAAAAGCGCCTACACGCGCGAGCTTCTTGCGGCGGTGCCGCGGCTTTTCTAGAGCACGGGCCTTCGCGCGGGCGACAACAGCAAAAAACAAAAAAGGCGAAGCCTTTTCCAGGGGGCTTCGCCTTTTTGGTGATTAGTTTTTGCGTTTTAGCGGGCGTCGCTGATGCGGAAGCGCTTTTCGATGTAGCCCACCAGACGCGTGATGGAAAGCGTCATGATGAGGTAGAGGATGGCGACCGCCGTCCAGATTTCAAGCGAGCCGTAGGTCTCGGAAATGATGAGTTGGCCCGAGCGGGTGAGCTCCTCGAAGCCGATCACCGACACGAGCGAGGAGTCCTTGAGCATGGCGATGAAT
>USAL01000039.1 GCA_900552545.1 uncultured Sutterella sp.
CGTGGTTCCTGGAGCAGGGGAAGGACCTGATCGACATCGAAGGGCGCGTCAAGGACGCCAAGCTCGACGAAATCACCGCCGAGGAAATGCGCTGGCTCAAGCTGCGCGGCTTCTCCGACAAGCGCTTGGCTGCGGCCATGGGCGTCAAGGAAGCCGAGGTGCGCGCCCGCCGCTATGCCCTCGACGTGCATCCGGTCTATAAGCGCGTTGATACGTGCGCTGCGGAATTTGAAACCCGCACGGCCTACATGTACTCGACCTATCAGGATGAGTGCGAGGCGGCCGCAAGCGACAAGAAGAAGATCATCGTTCTTGGCGGCGGTCCCAACCGCATCGGCCAGGGCATCGAATTCGACTACTGCTGCGTGCACGCCGCGATGGCGCTGCGCGAGGACGGCTGGGAGTCGATCATGGTCAACTGCAACCCCGAGACCGTTTCGACCGACTACGACACTTCGGACCGCCTCTACTTTGAGCCGGTGACGCTCGAAGACGTGCTCGAAATCTGCCGCGTCGAAAAGCCCACGGGAGTGATCGTGCAGTACGGCGGCCAGACGCCGCTCAAGATCTGCCGCGCGCTTGAGGCCGAGGGCGTGCCCATCATCGGCACGAGCACCGACGCCATCGACTGCGCCGAAGACCGCGAGCGCTTCCAGCAGCTCATCAAGAAGCTCGGTCTGCACCAGCCGCCCAACCGCACCTGCCACACCGAAGAGGCGGCGCTCAAGGCGGCCGAGGAAATCGGCTACCCGATCGTGGTGCGCCCGAGCTACGTGCTGGGCGGCCGCGCGATGGACATCGTTCACAACGCCAAGGAACTGCAGCGGTACATGCACGAGGCGATCGTGGTGAGCGAGGACAGCCCCGTGCTCCTTGACCACTTCCTTGATGACGCCGTGGAAATGGACGTCGACGCGGTAAGCGACGGCCACGAGGTGCGCATCGGCGGCCTCATGCAGCACGTCGAGGCCGCGGGCGTTCACTCGGGCGACTCGGCTTGCTCGCTGCCGCCCTACAGCCTGCGCGAGGACATCCTCAAGGAAGTCTGCCGCCAGACCAAGCTCATGGCCGAGGCGCTGCACGTCGTGGGTCTGATGAACGTTCAGTTCGCGGTGAAGCACGCCGTGACCGAAACCCCGATCGTTTACGTGCTCGAAGTCAATCCGCGCGCCTCGCGTACGGTGCCCTTCGTCTCGAAGGCTACGGGCGAGCCGCTCGCGAAGATCGCCGCGCGCTGCATGGTCGGCAAGAGCTTTGAAGAGCAGGGCGCACGCGTCGAGGTCAAACCCTCGCACATCTGCGTGAAG
The DNA here is from genome assembly GCA_900552545.1 of uncultured Sutterella sp. Lineage (GTDB taxonomy): Bacteria > Pseudomonadota > Gammaproteobacteria > Burkholderiales > Burkholderiaceae_F > Duodenibacillus. Next base: position 1,308 of record USAL01000039.1, read on the forward strand.
GAAGCCGTGTTCCCGTTTGCGAAGTTCCTCGGCGTCGACCCGGTTCTCGGACCGGAAATGCGCTCCACGGGCGAAGTGATGGGCGTGGGCCGCACGTTCGGCGAAGCGCTCTTCAAGAGCCAGTTGGGCAGCGGCTCGGTGCTTCCGCCCTCGGGCACGGTCTTCATCTCCGTGCGCGACGAGGACAAGCCCAAGGCGATCGTCGTCGCCGCTGAGCTCCTTGACAACGGCTACAAGCTTGTTGCCACGCGCGGTACGGCTGCGGCTCTGGCGCGCGCCGGCATCGACTGCAAGGTCGTCAACAAGGTGACCGACGGTCGTCCGAACATCATCGACATGATCAAGAACCACGAGGTTCAGCTTGTGATCACCACGAGCAACGAATCCCGCGGCGAGATCAGCGATGCGCGCGAGATCCGCATGGCGGCGCTTGCCAACCGCATCACCTACTACACGACCATCGCCGGCGGCCGCGCCGCCGTCGAGGGCATCAAGCATCTCAAGGATGCCCAGGTCTATTCGCTGCAGGAGATGCACAGCGAGGCAAAGTAGGCCTTTTACGCAATGCCCGGTGCTGCGCTGCCACCGTAAAAGGCGGTGCGGTACCGGATTGAATTTTTCCCGTTTTGCATGAGGCGCCCGCCGGGCGTCGGGGCGCGTTGAATTTTTTAAAGCAAAATCAACGCGCTTTTTCTCACCGGCGGCGTTGATTGATAAAATTGCGCCTCAAAAAACGAACGAACGAGCGGCTCGCCCGCCGGCATTCCTTCGCGGACGTCCGGCTCGTGCCGCACAGTGTGAACACCAGAATTTTTGACTGATCATGGACAAGCGTATTCCGATTACCGTCGCGGGCGCCGAAAAGCTTCGCGCCGAACTCGATGAACTCAAGCGCGTCAAGCGCCCGGCTGTCGTGGCCGCCATTGCAGAGGCCCGTGAAAAGGGCGACCTCTCGGAAAATGCCGAGTACGACGCCGCCAAGGAGATGCAGGGCCACATTGAAGGCCGCATCGCCGAGCTCGAGGGCAAGATTCCGCTGCTGCAGATCATCGATCCCAAGACGTTGCAGGCGGGCGATCGAATCGTGTTCGGCGCCACCGTCGAGCTCGAGGACGACGACGGCGGGCAGCGCAAGTATCAGATCGTGGGCGACGACGAAGCCGACATCAAGACGGGCCGCATCTCGATCTCGAGCCCGCTCGCGCGCAGCCTTATCGGCAAGTACGAGGGCGACGAAGTGACCTGCCCCGCGCCGAAGGGACTCATTCACTACGCCATCGTCTCGGTGCAGTACATCTAAAGCAGGATGCTGATTAAGGTTTGATTGAGGTCTGATTGAGGACCGTCGCAGGAATCCTTGCGGCCGGTGCGAAATCAAAAGAAGCGCCGCACGAACAGGGACTTTTTAGGAAGTCGATTGTTCGTGCGGCGCTTCTTTCTTTATTGCCGCTGATTTTCCGCTGCTTAAAGGGCGGCGCTATTTGGCCTGGGGTCCCGCCGGCGACTCGGAGGACGATGCCGGTTGGGGCTCGGGTTGCGGTTCCGTCAGAGGCTTCACGTCGGCCTTCTCTTCACGGGACTCAAGCGCGTGCTTGAGCGCGATTTCAGGCAATTGCTGCGGCAGCTCCTGAGAGGCCGCATGGGCGCTTTCAAGGGCCTCCGGGTCGCGTGCGCGGCACGTCGGCGGCAAAACGACCGTAAAGGTCGAGCCTTTCCCGAGGACGCTGTCGATCTGAAGCCGCGCACTGTGGTGCAGCAGCGCATGCTTGACAATGGCAAGTCCCAGACCCGTGCCGCCCGTTTCGCGCGAGCGCGACTTGTCGACGCGATAAAAGCGCTCGGTGAGTCGCGGGATGTCCTTTTGCGCGATGCCGATGCCGTTGTCGGCAACGCTCACGATGATGGCGCCGTCTTCGCGCACGGTGCAGACGAGGCGGATCGTGCCGCCCGCGGGCGTATAGCGCACGGCGTTGGTCATGAGGTTGACGATTGCGCTGCGGATTTCATCGCAGTAGCCCGTAATCCAGATGCTTGCGGCGATGTCGGTTTTCACCGTATGGGTCTTGGCGGCCATGACGCTGATTTCTTCAGCGATGGTCTCGACCAGGTCGGAGAGCGAAAAGACTTCAAGCGTCTTGTCGCTGCCGCCCGTTTCAAGGCGCGAGAGCGTGAGCAGGTCGTTGATGAGGCGCTGCATGCGGTCGGCCTGCTCGCGCATGAGCGAGAGGTGCGCAGTCTGCAGCACGACGCGCGATTTGTTGGTGTCGTCAAGCCCGTGCAGGGCCATGTCGAGAAATCCCATGAGCACGGTCAAGGGCGTGCACAGCTCGTGCGAGACGTTGGCAACGAAGTCGCGGCGCATTGCGTCAAGGCGCTCCTGCTCGGAGATGTCGCGCGTCACCACGATCGCGTTCTTGCGGTCGACGACGACCACGCGCAGCTCCAGAGCCTTGCCGCTCGCCATGCGCCAGGTGAAGGCCTCTTCAAAGCGGCCCGCCTTGAGGTAGGAGAGAATCGACTCGTTCTTGATGAAGGCAAAGAAGTGCCGGCCCGCATCGGCTTCGCCGCGGATGCCGAAGACTTTTTCGGCCGCCTCGTTGCACCAGGACACGGCCCAGCCGGTCTTCACAAGCACGATCCCTTCGGGAAGGGCCGCGAGCGTCTTGCGGTAGCGCTGCTCGCGATCCTGCAGGCGGCGCGTGTTGGTCTGCAGCGCCTTGCGGCTGCTTGAGACGCGGTAGAAGATTTCGCTCCAGAGCGCTGAGCGCACCGAGGGCGCCTGCGCTTCGGGGTCTTCAAGCCACTGCGCGAGGCGCACGATGTAGTTGAGATGCATGAAGATCTCAAGAAAGAGTCCGGCGATAAGAACCGCGGTGCCCCAGATGGGATCAAGGAGCCCTGCGATGGCTAGACTCACGCAGCAGATGAGAATGAGCCGGAAGATGACCGGCCACATCAGGCGTAGACGTTTGAGCATGGCGTAAGCGGGTGACCCACTCCCAGAAAGGATCGTAAAAAGTGCACTTTGATCATGCTGCCAAAGCGCATGAAGTGCTTTTAGTTTGACGTCGTCGGATCGGCTGCACGGTAGCCGATGCCGCGCACGGGCTGCACGATGTTCGCCGCCGACGTGCCCGAGAGCTGCTTGCGAAGCCGCAGCACGTGCACGTCGACCGTGCGCTCGTCAAAGCCCGCGGCGTCGTCCCAGACGCGCTCAAGAAGCTGCACGCGCGAATATACGCGCCCGGGGTTGGAGGCAAGCACTAAAAGAAGCTTGAATTCGATCACGCCAAGCTTCACGTCCTTGCCGTCGACCTTCGCGGAAAAGCGCGATTCGTTCATCACGAGAGACCCGCAGACCACGTTTTTCTCGGATTCGGATGCGCCGCGGCGCAGCACCGCCCGGATGCGGGCGATGAGCGCGCGCGGCGAAAAGGGCTTGACGATGTAGTCGTCGGCGCCCGTATCAAGGCCCGCGACCTTGTCGCTTTCGGTGCCGCGTGCGGTAAGCATGATGACCGGAAGCGGCTGGGTGCGCTCGTCGTGCTTCAACTTGTCGAGCCACTGCAGGCCCGAGAGGTCGGGGAGCATCCAGTCAAGAAGGATGAGATTGATGCGCTCGCGCTCGAGGATTTTCTGCGCTTCGCTTACCGAGCCTGCGCGCAGCGTCTGATAGCCCGAGGACTCGCAGGCAAAGCCGATGAGCTCACGAATGGCGGGTTCGTCTTCAACGACGAGAATGGTGTCGGCCATGATGAATGAATACGTACTCAATATGGATGGGAGTGTGACAGTGCAGTAATCCTGCCCCTGGCCTATGGCGTAATTATGACCATTCGATGACGAAACGATGACAGAGCGGCCGCTCAAGGTCAAAAACGCCGCTGAGAGCGGACGAAAGCCGCCGAAAGTCTTCGACGACATCCGAGGTCCTCCCGAGGAAACCGGTGGGCTCTCCCGCTTTTTTTCTGCACCAAATTCGTGCAGGGGAAAGTCGCGCCATTGCTACGCACAAATTGTGCCGTCACGTCGTCGTCAACAACCGTTTTGAAGGGCTCCCCGAGCGAAAAAGCCTGCGGAATCTGCACAATGCCTACTAAATTGTTCTTAATTGTTCGCGCTAATGATTTGCACAACACTTTTATATCGTGAAATAGCGCGAATTCCCTTTAAATTCAGGCCTTGCCGGGGTGCGGAGGAAGTTCCCGAAACAGCGTAGGGCTTAAGGGGCGAAGTCTTTGCGTTAGCGCAAAACATTGATTGATTGTCCCCAGAGGGGACGAGGAATTTCAAAGTGCCGCGTTTCTCAAAAAGCCATTGAAAATCAAGGCGTTGGAGGCGGGTTTACAAACCCGGAAACATTGACGTTCCTCAAATCCCTAGGGGTTTGTACTCGCTTCTCAATGAGTCTTGTCGGACTAAATAAAGAATGTCCTGCAACAAGTTGTTGCAGGTATTGCAGGCCGAGTTGATGTGGCGTTCAAGACACGCACCCGATGTGTGGAAGTCCTGGCCCCAGCACTCGAAACAATACATAGCAAAAACAGGAGAAGTGCAATGGCAGAAAAGAAATCCTCCATGTGGGGCTTGCCGATGCAGATGCTCGCCGGCTTGATCCTAGGTGTCATCGTCGGTATGTTCGTCAGCGCCGATTTCGCTCAGACCTGGCTCAAGCCCTTCGGCGACTTGTTCATTCGTTTGATTCGAATGGTGGTGGTTCCCCTCGTGTTCGCCACGCTGGTTGCCGGTGCCGCCGGTATTTCCGACGTAAGCAAGCTGGGGCGCGTCGCCGTCAAGACGCTGCTGATCTTTATGGCCACCTCGGCCGTGTCCGTGATCATGGGGCTGTTGATCGCCAACCTGATCGAGCCGGGCGTGGGCGTGACGCTTTCGACCGAAGGTTTGAAGGCCGCTCAGGTCAACGCCCCGAGCTTTGTGAAGACGTTGCTTGACATCGTCCCGATCAACCCGATGGAATCCTTCGCAAAGGGCTCGATCCTGCAGATCATCTTCTTTGCCATTATGTTCGGCTTCTGCCTGAACATGATGGGCGAGAAGGGCAAGTACATCTATGATTTCTTCGATGTGATGGGTCAGATCATGATCCGCATGACGAACATCGTGATGCGCTACGCTCCGATCGGCGTGTTTGGTTTGATCGCCTCCGTCGTCGCTCAGCACGGTCTTGCGGTGCTGCTGCCCTTGGGCAAGCTCATTCTCTCGTCGTTCATCGCCACGGTTCTGCTGATCCTCATCATCTACATCCCGTGGGTGAAGCTCTGGATCCGTCTGCCGCTGTCGACCTATTTCAAGGGCATTTTCGAGCCGTGGCTCATCGCCTTCACGACCTGCTCGTCGGCTGCCGCCATGGCCGCCAACCTCGTCGCCGCCCGCAAGCTGGGTGCTACGAACTCGGTCGCCAGCTTCGTGGTTCCGCTCGGCAACACGATCAACATGAACGGTACGGCCGTGTACATGGGCGTGTGCACCGTGTTCGCTGCTCAGATCTACGGTATTGACCTCTCGCTCTCCGACCAGATCATTGTGGTCATCACGGGCGTGCTCGCCGCCGTTGGTACGGCTGGTGTTCCGGGTGCCGGCCTCATCATGTCGACTCTCGTCTTCACGCAGATCGGCATCCCGCTTGAGGTGATTGCCCTCATCGCCGGCGTCGACCGTATCCTCGACATGATCCGTACGTCGATCAACGTGGTCGGCGATTCCACGACGGCTCTTGCCGTGACCCGTTCTGAAGGTGAATTCGGTACCGAACCCTTCGAGGAAAACTAAGCAAGCATTGATGCTCTGACGCTTCTCGCCCCCCCCCAGTCACTTCCGCCCGCGGCATCCTCCTTGTTGCGGCGAGGGTGGGGCGAGGAGAACTCAAGCACCAGTCCCGGAAAGCCTGCAGTGGGCCTTCCGGGATTTTTCATTTGCTAAGCGCACTGTCTGCCCGCGAAAGAGTCCAAGACCTTGATGTCAAGCCGGCACTCAAGTTGTAAGCGAGTGTGTGTTTTGTAAGGTGCAGGCGAGCAAAGCTGCTGGCAGCGTTAAGTTTTGCAAAGGTCACGCCTGATTTGCTTACGTTTGGTCTTTTTTGTCAAAACCTTGTCGATAAACTCGGACGGAGACAGTCAAAAACAATAGATGCCATCGTGGAGAGCCTCTCCCAGCCGATGGTGATCCAACGAAGGAAGCAATCATGAAAAAAATCGTCTTCGGCTTTGTTGTTTTGACATGCGCCTTCTGGGGCATCAATCTTTACGTCAACCCGGTTGCGATGAACGCACGCTCCGTCGTGCACGAGGCGTTCTTTTTGAACGGCGTGCTCGCCTGGGGCTTCATGGCGATGGCAATCGTCATTGCTGCGCGTCCGGCCTGGCTTGAGCGCATCACCAACACGCCGCTTGACGCTCTCTACCGCTGGCACCGCACGATCGGCATCTGGGCGGCGGTGCTTACCTTCATCCACTTCTTCACCAAGACGCTCATGAAGCCCGTGCTTGCGATGATGACGCTCGAGCCCGTTGTCAAGGCTGCGCCCAATCCCAACATTGCAGGCTTTGACGCGTTCTGGGCGTGGCTGCGCGGAGCGTCCAACACGGCCGCCGAATGGGTGACGATTCTGGGCGCAGTCCTCTTCGTCGTTTCCTTTGTTTCCTATGTGCGCTACCACAAGTGGCTCACGACGCACCGGCTCTTTTCGATCATCTTCATCGTCGTTGCCTTCCATTCGATCCGACTCATGGATGCGGCCGACTACGTCACGCCCTTTGGCATTCTCAACATCGCCCTGACGGTCGTCGGCGTCTGGTACTCGATCGTGCTCCTCGTGCGCGGCGCAGGTCATGAAAAGACGGTGCGCGGTGAAATTGTCGAGAACAAGACCGCCGGCGGCCTCTCCTTTGTGACGGTGCGCCCGATTCGTGCACTTCCCTTAAAGGCGGGCGAATTCGTCTTCCTGCGCACGGCAGGCCACGAGAAGCATCCGTTCTCGGTTGCGGGAGTCAATGCCGACGGAACGTTCAATCTCGCGGTCAAGGCCCTGGGTGACTACACGAGCGGATCCGTGCCGGAGCTTGCAAAGGGCGAGACGGTCTTCGTCGAAGGCCCCTGGGGACATTTCCAACCCGACTATACGGTAAAGAATCAGCTCTGGCTTGCGGGCGGAGTGGGCATTGCACCGTTTTGCGCCTGGCTTGAAGATGCGGCCAAAAATGCCCATGGCGCAATCAAGCTCGTCTGGTGCATCAAGTCAAAGGACGCAGAGCCGCTTTATGCACGCGTCATGAAGCTTGCCGAAGCCGCTGGCGTTGCGCTTGAAGTCTATGAATCGAAGAAAAAGCGCCTTGTAGCCCACGAGCTCTTTGCCACGGGCGTTCCCGAGCAGGTGTCGTTGTGTGCGGGCGAGCGGCTGGCTGATTCGGTTGCAAAGGCCTACGTGAGTGCAGGCGGCAGCAGCGGCAACATCCGCAAGGAATACTTCAAGTGGCGCTAAGAAGGCGTTGAAAACCAGCAGCGAAAGCCCCTTGAGACAGCCCGTTGCGGTTGCTTCAAGGGGCTCGTTTTTTGGCTTGAAAAGAGAATAAAAAAAGCCGCCCACGAAGAGGCGGCTCAAGTTCCGTACTGGTTCGGCGCTCGAAATATCCGCAACAACCTGACGCATCAGCTAACCAGGCGGGTACGCGGACTGCCGGCGCTCCTTACGCGGTAAGGAGCCGTCGAGACGGACGGCTCGTGCGCCAGGTACGGTTCGTGCTTTGGCAGAAAAGCAGCGAACGAAAAATTCTTATCGACGAATCAAAAGAATCGGCACGTCGCCCTGAGCGGCGATGCGCATGGCAGTCGACCCCATCACGGCCGACTTGAAGCGCCCGTAGCCGTGGCTGCCCATGACGACGAGGTCGAGCTTCTTCTTCTTGGCAAAGGCGGCGATTTCGTCGCCCGGGTTGCCGACCAAGCACACTTCCTTCGGAGCAATGCCGGCCTTGGCGAGCATCGGACGGATCGGATCGACGGCTTCGGCAAATTCCTTCTTCTGAAGTTCGATCACTTCAGCCTCGGAGAGCGCCGGAAGCGCCATGCCGGCCATGTCGGGCATCACGGTACCCGAGTAGTCGCTCGTGACGTTGATGAGGAAGAATTCGGCGCCGTCGCCGAAGAGGTCGCCGTTGCGGATGGCGTACTTCACGGCGGCCGAACCGAACTTCGAGCCGTCGACGCACACGCCCACGCGCATGCCGTCGCGCTCGGGCGGATTCTTGCCGCGCACGATCAGAATCGGGTTCTTGGTGCGGGCGAGAACGCCGTTGGTGACCGAGCCGAGGAAGAGGCCGGCCAGAGCCGTACGGCCGCGCGAGCCCATGATGATCAGATCGACGTCAAGGCGCTGGGCCTCTTCGGAGATCTTCTCGGCGGGGTCGCCGACGATGAAGGCTTCGTTCACGTGCACGTTGTGGCTGTTGAGGAACTCGCGGGCGGGACTGAACACCTTTTCAGCCTCCTCCTCGTAGTAGCGCATCAGTGCATCCTTGCCGACCAAACGCGCGGCGCGCGCAGGCAGCGGGTCGAGCACGACGAGAAGCTCAATTTCCGGCGAATGACCGAGCAGCGACGTGCGCGAGGCAACGAACGCCAGAGAGTTGTCGCTATAGGAGCTGCCGTCAATGGGAACGAGAATCTTCATATATTTCTCCCCGTGAAAATTGTTCTTCACAGAACGCCCGCGTCCGCAGGACCGGCGATGAAAAAAGCTGCGCCGAACGATGATTTTGGACTTCTGCCGGCTGCCATGCAGAGAAAAAGTTCCTGCACGGCACAAAGCCCGGACGTCTGCCTGAACCGTTTTTATATCCTCGTGGGATGAGTCAAGAAAGGCAACGGTTCGTTTGCCTTGATTCCATGTTAGCGCACTTGAACGCACTTGGGCGTTGTTGCGCGCATGGCGTACCTCGGGTGTTGGCATGCTGTTGAAAATGGGGGCGCGGTGTACGGCATAAACCCGCAGAGCGGGCAAAAAAATTGCGGACGCCGCCCGAAAAAGTGGGGCCGACATCCGCAATGGGTTGCGCTTCTTTTATGTGCTGAGTTTTACGCTGCGCTTTAGTTTCTGAGGCTGTGGATCGGCGCCGGGATGCGGCCGCCGAAGTCAACGAAGCTCTTCGAGTCGCCCACCGGCACGCGGATGATGGAAGCTTCGCCCAAGAGGCCGCCGAAGACCGCCTTGTCGCCCACGTTCTTGCCCGGCACCGGGATCACGCGCACGGCGGTGGTCTTGCCGTTGATCATGCCGATGGCGCTTTCGTCGGCGATCATGGCCGCAATCGTTTCGGCGGGCGTATCGCCTGGGATGGCGATCATATCGAGGCCCACCGAGCACACGCAGGTCATCGCCTCAAGCTTTTCGAGCGTGAGCTGGCCGCTGCGGGCGGCCGCTTCGATGGAGCTGTCTTCGCTGACCGGAATGAAGGCGCCCGAGAGGCCGCCCACGTTGCCCGAGGCAAAGACGCCGCCCTTTTTCACGGCGTCGTTGAGCATGGCAAGAATCGCGGTCGACCCGGGAGCGCCGATCGAACTCAAGCCCAGGGTCTGGAAGATTTCACCCACGCTGTCGCCCACGGCAGGTGTCGGCGCAAGCGAGAGGTCCGCTACGCCAAACGGAATCTCCATGCGGCGCGCTACGCCGCGGCCGATCAGCTCACCCACGCGTGTCACCTTGTAGGCGGTGTGCTTGATGATGTCGGCAATTTCCGAGAGCGTGAGTTTTCGGCCGGCTTCGGCAATGGCGCGCTGCAGCGCCTTGTTGACCACGCCCGGGCCCGAGACGCCCACGTCGATCACGACGTCGGGCTCGCCTATGCCGAGGTAGGCGCCGGCCATGAAGGGCACGTCTTGAGGAATGTTGCAGAAGACAACGAGTTTGGCGCAGCCGATGCCATCGCGGTCGGCCGTGGCGTCGGCCACGTTGCGGATCGTGCGGCCCATGAGGCGCACGGCGTCCATGTTGATGCCGCTCTTGGTCGAGCCCACGTTGATCGACGAGCAGATGCGGTCGGTCGTCGCAAGCGCCTCAGGCAGCGCATCGATCAAGTTTCTTTCGCCCGGGGTGATGCCCTTTTCAACGAGAGCGCCGAAGCCGCCGATGAAGTCCACTCCCACCTCCTTGGCACATTCGTCAAGAATGCGGCAGGCGCGCACCATCTGTTCGCGCGTAAACGAGGCGCCGACCGTGCCGATGGGACTTACGGCGATGCGCTTGTTCACCACGGGAATGCCATAGCGGTCGCCCACGGTGTCGCAGGTTTCCACGAGACGCTTGGCGTAGCGGTTGATCTTGCTTCTTACCTTGACTTCGAAGACGTCGAAATCGTGGCTGGCGCAGTCAAACAGATTGATGCCGAGGGTAACGGTGCGCACGTCAAGGTGCTCGCTGCGCAGCATGTTGATGGTCGATAGGACCTCGCGGTCGGTAAGCATGAAAGTCTTTCTCCGAAAAATGGATGCTTCTGATGGCTGAAACGGTTGCTGGTGGAGCGTGCGGCGCTAGACGATTTCCACGCGGTGGATGGCCTCGAAGATGTCGCGGTGCTGCATGGTGAGCGACAGCCCCATCGCCTTGGCGCGCTCGAGCATCACGCGGTGCAGGCTGCGCGTGTCGAGCTCCTTGGGAATGGCGACCTCAAAGACCTGCATCGAGGAGCCTTCGGCAAGCGGGAAGGCGCGCAGGGCATCGATGTTGATGCGGTGCTCGCCGAAGATGTGCGCAAACGTTCCCACGATGTCGTTGCGGTCGGGCCCATAGACGCTGATCACGAAGGGCTCGCTCGGCACGGGGTCGCCCGCGGGGTCCTCAAAGTCGCGCGTGACGACGGTGAGCTTCATGCGCTTGGCGTTGACCGCCTTCTCAATTTCGGTATTGAGCACATCGTTGGTGAGCTCGGCGGGCTTTCTCACGAGGTAGATGCCGGCGAACTGATCGCGCAGCGTCGACTGCGTCATCTCGACGATGTTACAGCCAAGCCGCGTCATGACCGAGGAGACGCAGGCGATCACGCCGGGCTGGTCCATGCCGATCACGGCCACGACCACGATGTTGGTGTTGGTTTGCTTTCAGTGCTCCAAAAAGGAAAGGACCGACGAATCCGAATAAAAAACGAAATGCTCTTCTTGTGTGCGTGCGAGGGGGCGGCTGGCGCCGCAATTTGCGCGCACACCACGCTCATCTTATCTTATAGCCAAGTGCGGGGAGAGGCGAGTCAAAACGCGAGAACCGCCCGCAAAAAAGGTGGATTCGGGCGGCTTACTGAGCGGTCTTGACGTCTTCGGACATCACGCGGCGCAGAAACTTGGCCGGAACGCCGCCTACGATGGTACCTGCTTCAACATTCTTGGTGACGACCGCGCCCGCGGCAATGATCGCCCCGTCGCCGATCGTCACGCCCGGCAGCACGACCACGCCCGCGCCGATCCAGCAGTTCTCGCCGATGCGCACCGGCATGTTGTACTGGTAGCCGCGCTCGCGCAGTTCGGGCAGAATCGGGTGCCCGGCGGTCGCGAGCGTCACGTTCGGCCCGATCATCGTGTGCGAGCCGACATAGATATGCGTATCGTCCACGCAGGTCAGATTGAAGTTCACGTAGATGTCGCTGCCGAAGTGCACGTGCGCCCCGCCGAAATTCGCGTGGAACGGCGGTTCGATGTAGCAGGCGTCGCCGATCTCGGCGAACATGTCGTGCAGCAGTTCGGCACGGCGGTCGAGCTCGTGCGGGCGCGTCTGGTTGAAATCGTAGAGCCGCTCAAGGCAGTCGAACTGGCGCGCGAGAATCTGCTCATCGTGAGGCAGGTACATCTCGCCGGAGTGCATGCGGTCTTCCATGTCGCTCATTTGCTCTCCTGACACGTCTTTCGTACATCGTTGTCGTCGACACCATTGTATTGGGCTGCCCGCTAGTCTGGCACTATGGATTCGCTGTTCGTGAGGAAACATTGTTGGCAGATTATCGGCGCGCTGAGCCTGATCGGCGCGCTGTGGTTCACGATCGCGGTGTGCCGGTTCCACATACTCGGCATGGACACCGCAGTATACGGCTGGATCACCGCGCATGTGATGACCCCCGGCATGACCAGCGTGATGCGCATGCTCACCCAGCTTTCCGGGTCGATCACCGTGATCGTCGTGGCGGCGGTCGCGCTCGCCGTGCTGGCCGTGGTGAAGCGCTGGAAAATCGGCGTGGCTGTGGCCGTCAATCTCGCGGGCATTTATGTGCTCAACGAGATCATCAAACACATTGTGCGCCGTCCACGCCCGGATTTCCCGCATCTCGTGTTCGAGCAGGGGTACAGTTTCCCTTCCGGCCACGCGATGGTGAGCACGGCGTTCTACGGATTCATCGTCTACCTGCTGTACCGCTACTGGCACACCGCGCGCGATTCGGGCGCCCGCGTGGGGAAGATCGTCGCAATCGTGCTGCTGTGCCTGACCCCGCCGGTCGTCTTGCTCACCAGGGTCTATTTGGGCGTGCATTACGCGAGCGACGTGTGCGCGGGCCTCCTGTTCGCAATCGCCTGGCTCACACTGTTCTATGTGCCGGCGATGAAGCGCACGCTGCTCAAACGCGCGTCTCCGGCTGCATCCCCAACGAAACGCTGAGCCGCACATCTGCGATTGAAGTCGATTGCAGATTGGCCGCCGCGGCTCGGCTATCTGCAGTCGCGCCATTATCTGCAAGCGCGCCATCCGCTCGGCTATCGCACACTCTGCCGGGCGCCGTTTTCGTCATTGCGCCGCGCGAATCTGCAACAATGACGAAACCAGCACCCGGGTTTCGTCATCTGCGCGGCTTTTTGCGAGCCAATGACGAAACTGATGACCAGATTTCGTCATATCGTCGCGTTTTCCCGCGCAGATTGACAAAAACACCAGCGCATCCGCTTGCCTCCGTTGCCTCCGTTGCCTCCGTTGCCTCCGCAAGGTACACTAGCAACGGCAGAACAGACTGCACAACGCCGGAGAACGGGGCGAACATGGGCGGCAAATCTTCCGGGCAGGGCAATGACACACCACATGACGCGGCACAGCATGGCACCACACAACACAGCACCGCGCATGCCGACGATTTCGACACCATGCACGCCGAATTCGCAGACACCGCAACTGGCTCCGCCGCGGATTCCGCTGCATACGAACCAACCGCGCCCCGCAAACGCCGCAACGCCGTCATCGCCATTGCAGTGACTGCGCTCATCATTGTCGGCGTGCTTGCCGCGATCATCATTCCAATCAGCCGCGCCAACCACCGGCATGCCGAGGAGGAGCACTCCGCCGCGCTCGCCGACTGCGAATCCGCGCAACGGGAATTCGCCACGCTCAACACCACGTACACGGTCACGCTTGCCAACGCCGGCAAGCTCGCGAAAGGCGACGGCAAAACGATCAGCGAGGATCATGCGACCGCGCTGGCAAGCAAAATCGAGCACATCGACGACACGCATACGGTCTCCTCGCTCGTGAAATCCGAATGCGACACCAGGCAAAGCACCGACGACCTCAACGAGCTCACCCGCAGATTCGGCGCCGCGAGCACGAGCATGGTCACCCGCATGCGCGACGTGCAGCCCGCCGCCGCCACCGCCAAAATGCCGAGCGTAATGCCCGCATCGCAAAACAACTGCCGCCTGCTCTGCCGCTTGCGAATCCTCATATCCCTAAAAC
>USAL01000040.1 GCA_900552545.1 uncultured Sutterella sp.
CGAGCTTCATCGTCTGCGGGCTGGACCGGGCGGTGTTTCGCTACGAGGGCTTTTCGGCAGCCGTGGCGATCATTCTGGCAATGTCGATCTACACGCTCATCTATGTGGTGATCTTTACCGTGATCGGCGTCTCCGGCGTGCCCCGCACCGTGGGATTCATTCAGCCTGCGGTGCTCATCGTTCTCGTTGCACTCTCCCGCGGCTGCGTCAGGTTGTTCCTGAGCGGCGAATATCAGCTGCAGATTCGGGAGTCGAAGCTGCCGCGCGTCATCGTCTACGGTGCGGGCAACACCGGCCGGCAGCTTCTCTATGCGCTCGAATCGGGCCGCAGCATGCGCGTGGCGGCCTTTGTCGACGACGACCGTCGGCTTCAGGGGTGTTTGCTGGGCGGCATCAAGATTTATCCTCCGCGCAGAATTCCGGCCCTGCTGCGGGCGTTCGGGACGCAGACCGTGCTTCTGGCAATCCCGTCGGCCTCGCGTGCGCGGCGCCGCGAAATCGTCGATGCGCTGCAGGCGTGCAAGGCCAAGGTGCGCACCGTGCCCTCGTACGACGAAATCGTCTCGGGCAAGGTGGCCGTCAACTCCCTGCGCGAGCTTGAAATTGACGAGCTTCTCGGCCGCGATCCGGTTGAGCCCAAGCGCGAGCTCCTTGCGCGAACCGTCGAGGGCAAGACGGTGATGGTCACAGGAGCGGGCGGCTCCATCGGCAGCGAGCTGTGCCGGCAGATCATTCGTCTGAATCCGACGCGTCTGCTTCTGGCCGAGCGCTCGGAATTTGCGGTCTACCACATCTATCACGAGCTCATTGAACAGACGGCCCAGGGCGCCAAGGTCGATGTCGTGCCGCTTCTGGCCGACGTCACCGACGAACGACGCATGCGCGAGATCATGCAGACCTGGAAGCCGCAGACGGTCTACCATGCGGCGGCCTACAAGCACGTGCCGATGGTCGAGCACAATCCCCTTGAAGGCGTTGAGAACAACGTCTTCGGCACCATGATCGCCGCGCGTGCGGCGCGCGATGCGGGCGTTGAGGACTTCGTGCTCATTTCCACCGACAAGGCCGTGCGGCCCACCAACGTCATGGGCGCCACCAAGCGCATGGCCGAGCTCGTGCTGCAGGCGATGGCGCACACCGATGCCGGTCATACGATCTTTACGATGGTGCGCTTTGGCAACGTGCTCGGCAGCTCCGGCTCCGTCGTGCCGCGATTTCGCGAGCAGATCCGAAGCGGCGGCCCGGTGACGCTCACGCATCCGGACATCGTGCGCTACTTCATGACGATTCCCGAGGCTAGCCAGCTCGTGCTGCAGGCCGCCTCGCTCGGCCGCGGGGGCGACGTGTTTCTGCTTGACATGGGCAAACCCGTGAAGATCTACGATCTGGCCGTGCGCATGATCGCCTTGAGCGGTCTGACGCTCAAGGACAAGGATCATCCCGCGGGCGACATTGAAATCAAGATCACGGGGCTGCGTCCCGGCGAAAAGCTCTACGAGGAGCTTCTGATCGGCGACAACCCCGAAAAGACCGAGCATCCGCGCATCTTCCGGGCGGTGGAAAAGTCGCTTCCGATGCCGCGGCTCAAGGCGCTCATCGGCGAACTTGCCGAGGCGCTTGCGCGGCGCGACCGTGACTGGATGCTGCGCATCATGCGCGAGGTGGTGCCGGAGTTTTCGCCCAAGGACGGCATCGGCGATTGGGTTCTGCTTTATGAAAAGCAGCAGGCGCAAAACGCGCTTCCGGCGGCTGAGACTGCGGCCGCAACGTCGGCAGCTGGCTCCGGAGAAGGTACCGCGGCATGAACGACATGATGACAAAACACACGCCCACCATTGCCGTGACGGGCGCGACGGGCTTTCTCGGCTCGCATCTTTGTGCGGAAATCCTGCGTCGGGGGTGCGGTCTGATTGCCGTCAGCCGTAGGGCGGGCGTACTTGAATTCGAGGGCAGCCACCCCGTGATCGGCGCCGGCGACAATTTCACAGAACTCGGAGCCGGCATGCTCGAGGGGGCCGATGCGGTGATTCACTGCGCGGCCCGCGTGCATCAGCAGCATGAGGAAAAGCTGGGTGAGCAGGCGCTTCACGACGCCTATCTCGCGGCCAATGTCGATGCGACGCTGCAGGTTGCTCGGGCGGCGAGTGCCGCAGGCGTGCGGCGGTTTGTTTTCGTCAGTTCCGTGCACGTGCACGCCCGAGCGACGGCGCCCGACGAAACCCTGTCGGCGGCGTCTCCCTGCCGGCCGCAGTCGCACTATGCGCGATCCAAGTTCAGAGCCGAGCAGGCCTTGAGCGAGTTTTGCCGTACGACGCACCTGGAGCTCGTCATCGTGCGGCCGCCCTTGGTGTATGGCGCAGGCGTCAAGGCGAAGTTCGCGCAGCTTGCGCGCTGGGTGGCAAGCGGCAGGCCGCTTCCTTTCGGAAGCCTGCGGCGCAATCGGCGTTCCTTCGTGAGCGTCGGCAACCTCGTCGATTTTCTTCTTCTTGCCGCGGTGCATGAACGCGCCGCCGGTCGGGCCTGGCTTGTTGCCGACGGCGCGCCGATTTCAACGGCCGAGCTCATCGAAAACCTGGCAAAGGCAAGCGGCATGCAGCCTCGCAACTGGCCCGTGCCGCCCGTTCTTCTGCGGCTTGCGCTTTCGCTCATCGGGCGCTCGGGCATACTCTCGGTGCTTGACGGGTCGCTTGCGCTTGATATCTCGGAAAACCGCGACATCCTCGGTTGGAAGCCCGTTGAAACGATGCAGCAGGCGCTCCCCCAGGTCTTTGCTGGCGACGAAAAAGGCGCCGCAGGACAGGCCCATCCGAACAAATGAGGCCAAGGACCAACCCCAACATGAAGCAAAAGGTGAATTCGTTGAAAAAATTCTCAATTCTTTGCGGCGTCTGTGCCGCCGCGGCCGTGGGGCTAGCGGGCTGCAGCGGTGAAGACGTGGCCGACGTGTCGCTTGGTCTCTTCACCTTCAAGGACATCAAGCTCAACGCCTTTGTTGATCCGCTCGTGCCGGGCGTCACCTGCCACGTTGCAAGCATCGAGTCGCCCCTGTCGTTGACGGATCCGTCCGAGAGCGCGGTGAGCTGCCGCCAGACCGGCGAGATCACCCCGGAGATGATCGCGCGCATCGATAAGAGCAAGGACGGTGAGGTGGTCTTTGCGAAGTCAAAGAGCATCTTCCTGAAGACGCTCAAGATCCGCCGTATCTTTGACGCCCAGAATCAGACGCTTATGTATCTTTCGTACTCAACGCGCGAGATTTCAGGGAGCTTTCAGCACAGTCTCTCGACGGTGCCGCTCTGGGGCACGGCTGCCTACCGTAAGCCCGCGTCGCAGGCAGGCGACTTCGTCCCGAGTGAGCGCACGCCGCTTCCTGCGCCCGAGGCCCGAGGCGAGTCTCCGGCCTACGCCCAGTTCTAGCGGGCGAGCCTTCGGCAATTCAGGCAAGATCTCTAACCATTGACTTCAACGCAGTACTTTTCTCATGGGTTTCATTCATTATCAGCGGCCTTCGAGCGCTCTGGGCAACATTGCCTGCGCTCTTGAAGACATCGCCGCAACGTTTCGGCAGCTGCGCCTTGTCACGGTCTTCGGCTGGCAGGACATCCGCCAGCGCTACCGCCGCTCGGTGCTCGGCCCTTTTTGGATCACGGTGAGCATGGCGGTCATGATCGCCGCGCTCGGCATCGTCTTCGGCGCCGTGCTGAAGTCGCCGATGGAGAGCTATCTGCCCTTCCTCACGATCGGCCTCATTATGTGGACCTTCATGAGCACGGTGGTGACCGAAGGCTGCACGGCCTTTACGTCGGTCGAAGGCATGATCCGGCAGATGCCCATTCCGTTTTTCGTCTACGTGCTCAGGATGTACTGGCGCAACACGATCATCTTTGGGCACAACCTCATCATCTATCCCTTCGTGTGCCTGATCCTGGGCAAGGGGATCGGCTGGACCGCCCTCTGGGCGATTCCGGGGTTCGTGCTGGTCTCGCTCAATCTGCTGTGGATTGCCGTGTGCTGCGCGGTCTTCTGCACGCGCTTTCGCGACGTGACGCAGATCATTGCCTCGCTCGTGCAGGTGGCTTTCTATATCTCGCCCATCATCTGGATGCCCTCGGCGCTGCCGGCTCGGGCGGCCAACATGATTCTTGAGCCCAATCCGATCTATCACCTGCTCGCCGTGATCCGCGATCCGATCTTGGGCGTGACGCCCACGCTGCTCAACTGGTCGGTGACGATCGGCATGGCCTGCGCGGGATGGCTCTTTGCGCTGTGGCTTCTGGGCCGTGTGCGGCACCGCATCGCCTACTGGCTCTGAGCGAAGGGGGACACACCAATGGCATTCATTGATTTCCAGCACGTGGGCGTGGATTTTCCAATCTTCGCCTCGCAGAACCGCTCGTTCAAGAAGTCGCTGATGAACATCGCCACCGGCGGGCGCATTGCCTCGGACGCAACGAGCGCCCCCGTGGTGCGCGCGCTCGACGACATCAACCTGCGCATCGACGACGGCGAGCGCGTGGGGCTTTTGGGTTGCAACGGCTCGGGCAAGAGCACGCTGCTGCGTGTTTTGGGCGGGGTGTATTCGCCCACCGCGGGCCGCGCCGAAGTCTCGGGCAGCATCGGATCGCTGCTTGACATCAACCTCGGCACCGACGGCGAGTCGACCGGCATCGAAAACATCTATCTGCGCGGGACGCTGCTTGGCATGACCAAAAGCGAGATCGACCGCGAGCTTCCGAAGATCGTCGAATATTCGGAATTGGGCAACTTCATCAACCTTCCGATGAAGACCTACTCAAGCGGCATGCAGATGCGCGTGGCCTTCACCGTTTCGACGCAGTCGGCCCCCGAGGTGCTGCTCATGGACGAGTGGCTTGCCGTGGGCGATCAGAACTTTCAGCGAAAAGCCGAGGAGCGCCTCTCCAAGCTCGTCGAGCAGACTAAGATTCTCGTCATTGCGAGCCACTCGCAGGAGCTCATCCGGCGCGTCTGCAACCGCGCCGTGTGGCTCGATCACGGCCGCCTGATGATGGACAGTGATCCTGATACGGTCTGCAAGGCCTATTTCGGCCGATGAAGCCCCTTGCGGAGCAGTTTTTTCAACCTTTGGTACGGATAAGCGGCCGCGCCTGAAGCATGAGGCGCGGTGCGCGCTGTTTGAAGCGATGTCAGCACAAAACATGAGCGACGAAGACGACGACGAGGAGGTCAAGCTTCCCGGCCTGCCGCCCAACACAAAGAACTACATGACGCCCGCCTGCTACCGCAGGCTCCTTGACGAGCGCGAAAAGCTCGTCAACGTCGAGCGCCCGAGCGTGGTCAATGTCGTGAGCTGGGCCGCGAGCAACGGCGACCGTTCCGAAAACGGCGACTACCAGTACGGCAAGCGCCGTCTGCGCGAGATCGACCGCCGCATCCGCTTTCTCAACAAGCGCATCGAGTCGGCAGAAGTGGTCGACCCCGAAAAGCGCCCGCCCACCGATCAGGTCTTCTTTGGCGCGACGGTGACCTATGAAAACCTCACGACCGGCACGGAGCACACCATCCGCATCGTCGGCATTGACGAGGCCGATCCGGATCACGGCGACGTGAGCTGGGTGAGCCCCATCGCCCGCGTCTTCCTAAAGCAGCGCGAGGGCGATCAGGTGAAGTTGCCGACGCCTGCGACGATCGATCATCCGGCGTGTGTGGATATTTTGTATTTCTTCTAGGAGATCTACACCAACGACCCGCCGATGCGCTAGACATTCGTCGGCGCCTCAATCAGCAAAAAAATCCAAGCAAAACGCGCCTGTACGCACAAACAACAAGGCCGCCTTCGGAGTCTTCCGTCGGCGGCCTTGCTGCATGGGTGCTGTTGATCGGCGCTTTAGTCTTCGGCGGGCAGCACCTGAATCTTGTCGCCGTCAAGGCGTCGCGCAACGCTTGTCACCGTCTGCAGGTGCAGAAGGTTGCGCATGACGTGCAGCAGATGCAGGCGGCTGCGGACCTGGATCGTCAGGTGCAGCGTATCCGAAGCGGTCTTGTCGTCTTCAAGGTTGACGCCCGTGATGGCCGAGCCCGTCTTGGCAGGCTCGGCGGCGATGGCGGCGATGGCGGCACGCTCGTCGGTGACCTTGATTTCAAGCGGCACCGAGAAGTGCGCTTCGCTTCCGATGTCGTCCTTCCAGCCCACGGGCATCCAGCGCTGCGGGTCGCTCTGACGGCCGCGCTTGACGTGCTCGCAGTCGGCGCGGTGCACGGAAAGTCCGTGGCCCTTGCGCATGAAGCCCCAGATCGCGTCGCCCGGGACTGGATGGCAGCTGCTTGCAAGCTGCACGGCCATGCCTTCGGTGCCGCGGATGGTGACGGCCGGCTCGTTGCCGTGGTGGCCTGCTTTGTCCTTGTGCAGAAGGTTGAGGATGCGGCCGACGACGCCCGCCGCAAAAAGCTTGGCCTGACCGATGTCGGCGTAGAGCCTGGCGCGGTTTTCGGTCTCGGTATCAACAAGGAGTTCGTGCCAGACGTGTTCGGGGATGGCTTCGATGTCGAGCTTGGCGTCAAAAGCTGCTTTGGCAAGCACGCGCTTGCCGAGCTCAACCGATTCTTCAGGCGAGAGCGAGCGCAGGTACTGGCGCACTTCGGCGCGGGCCTTGCCGCTGCGGGCGAAGTTGAGCCACTCGGGATCGGGTTCGGCGTCGGGGGCCGTGATGATCTCGACCATGTCGCCGTTTTTGAGCTGCGTTGACAGCGGTTGCGCCTCGCCGTTGATTCGGCAGCGCACGGTCTTGTTGCCGACGTCGGTGTGAATCTGGTAGGCGAAGTCCACCGGGCATGATCCCTGCGGCAGGCTGATGATCTTGCTGCGGGGCGTAAAGACGTAGACCCGATCCGGAAAGAGGTCGATCTTGATGTTTTCGAGAAATTCGCTGCTGTCCGAGCTCGTGCGCTGAATTTCCATCAGGTTCTGCAGCCAGGCGGCGACCATGTTTTGCAGCTCGCTCGTATCAAGGCCGTCGTTGTAGAGCCAGTGCGAGAGGATGCCCATTTCGTCGATGCGGTGCATTTCCTCGGTGCGGATCTGGTACTCGACCGGCGTGCCGAAGGGGCCGATCACGGTCGTGTGCAGGCTCTGGTAGCCGTTGGCCTTGGGGATGGCGATGAAGTCCTTGAAGCGCGCATGTACGGGCTTGTAGAGCTGGTGCAGGGCGCCGAGCGTGAGGTAGCACTCCTCGCGCGTGCGCACGATCACGCGAAAGCCGTAGATGTCGAGAACGTCGGAGAAGGAGGCATGCGTGTCGCGCATGCGGTTGTAGATGCCGTAGATTGTCTTGTCGCGGCCCTGAACCTGGGCGACGATGCCGTGGCGCGGCAGCGCCGCGCGCGTCTCGCGCAGAATGCGCTCAAGAACCGCCCGGCGGTTGCCGCGGGCTAGAAGCACGTTTTCGCGCAGCACTTCATAGCGGCGCGGGTAATGGTTCATGAAGGAGAGTTCCTGCAGCTCGCGAAAGACCTGGTTAAGCCCCAGGCGGTGCGCGATGGGAACGTAGATTTCGAGCGTTTCCTTGGCGATGCGCCGGCGCTTGTCGGGGCGCATGACGCCCAGCGTTCTGAGATTGTGCAGGCGGTCGGCGAGCTTGACGAGAATGACGCGCACGTCGCGGCACATCGCAAGCAGCATCTTGCGAAAACTTTCGGCCTGCGCGACCTCGCTTGAGGAAAAGCGCAGCTTGTCGAGCTTGCTCACGCCGTCGACGAGCTCGGTCACCTCGGCTCCGAACCGCTCGGCCATTTCGATCTTGGCGACCTGCGTATCCTCGAGCACGTCGTGCATGAGGCCCGCGCAGACCGTGGTGGCGTCGAGATGCCACTGCGCGAGGATGTTGGCGACGGCAAGCGGGTGCGTGATGTAGGGCTCGCCCGATTTGCGGTACTGCCCGAGGTGCGCCTCGTCGGCGTACTGGAAGGCCATGCGGATGCGGTCGACGTCGGCCTTTGAGAGGTACTGGCTGCAGCGGTCGAGCAGTTCGCATGAGGTGACGATGGAGCTTGTTTCGGTTATCGGGGAAAAGAGCGGAAGGTCGGCCTCCTGATCCACCTTGGAGTCAGCGCGCGCATCGAGATAGGCCGCGTCGTAGTCCTCTTCATTGGAATGCGCATTGGGCGGCGGCAGGATGCGGGCAGCCTGCGGCACCGCTGGAAACGGCTTGAACGTCTGACTGGTGGCTTGAGGGGCATTGAACAGCATGAACTCTTCCCGATAAAACAAAACGCCGTCCGGAGCTTGTTGTTCTTGTCTTCCGGCGGCGTTTCTCTTATGTGTAGCTGGCGGCCTGCGTCCAAGGGCCTTGACGGGGCTCGGGCGCGGGCATCAAGCGGGCGTGCGTTAAGACACGCGCTCGAGCATTTCCCGGCCGGTAAGCCCCTGAGCGATTTCACGCAGGGCGATCACGGTGGGCTTGTCCTTGGCGTCGATCTTCGGGGCGTGGCCCTGGGTGATCAGACGCGCGCGGTAGGCCGCGCAGAGAACCATTTCGAAGCGGTTCGGAATCTTCTTCAGACAATCTTCAACGGTAATACGTGCCATTTTTCTAAGAACGGTCGATGAATAGATGAAAAACCCTCACGCCCCGCAGGCCTTCCCTCAACGGAAATCCTGCGGCAAAAGGGCAGTGAAGCTCAAGGTGAAAGACGTTAGACGTGAGCCGCGTACGCCCGAAAGCCTTCGCACAGCCTCGGTGCGGCGCGCGTACTGCATTAGCCCTGATTGTAGCCGACTCGCCGGCAGGCTGCGAAAAGTGCACGGAGAAGTGCACGGTGAAAGACACGCAGGCGAGTAGGCAACAAAAGAGGGCAAATAGGGGGCGCAGCGAAAGTCCTTCGGGGCGGCTAGAGCGGTACGCCGAGCGCAATGAACTGCTCGCGCAGCCGCACGGCCTGATGGCGGTACGTCAGGCGCGAGGCGGTGACGATCGCCTGCAGCTGTGAGAGGGCCATTTCGAAGTCGTCGTTGACGATGACGTACTCAAATTCCGGGGCGTGGGCGATTTCGGCGCCGGCACCAAGAAGGCGCCGGGCAATGGTCGCCTCGCTGTCGGTGCCGCGCTTGTGCAGGCGCGCTGAGAGCGTATCGATCGAGGGCGGAAGGATGAAGATGCCCACCGTGTCGGGAAACTTCGAGCGCACCTGGCGCGCGCCCTGCCAGTCGATTTCAAGCAGCACGTCGCGGCCGGCGGCCATCTGCTCTTCGATCCAGATGCGGCTCGTGCCGTAGTAGTTGCCGTGCACGAGCGCCGATTCGAGGAACTCGTCGCGCGCCTTCATCGCTTCAAATTCCTCGACCGTGACGAAGTGGTATTCGCGGCCGTTTACCTCGCCCGGGCGCGGCGCACGGGTGGTGTGCGAGATCGAGAGCATGAGCGAGTGGTCGACGTTTAAAAGCGCGGCGACAAGCGAGCTCTTGCCGGCGCCCGAGGGAGCCGTCACCATGAAAAGTCTGCCGTGGTAGCGCGGCAAGGGAGTCGAAGGTGCGTTGGACATGTTCGAAGATGCGCCGGCGTGAGCCTGGAGCCAAAAAAACTTGCGAATTCAAAAGGATGTCGCATTTTAAGGCATCGCGCCGGTTTCGTTTGACGCGAAGTGCTTCGCTGCGGGGATGGCTTTTGAGCGCTCCATCCCCGGCGCGGGACGAAATTTTTCAAGCTCCGCGGGCGAAAAGCAATTGGCGAAGATGCGCAATCCCTTTATGATCCTTGTTGAACAATGATTGGAATCATTGAAATAGGCCCGACGGGCCGCCGTCAGTTTTTGCCTGCGCGGGGAGCCTTCAATCCCGGCGCAGTGCCTTTAGCGCTTTTGAGCTTTCGATCATCTTTTGATCATCTTTTGATCATCTATTGATCGCCCTTTGATTTTTCCGGGCACCCCTTCAGGCTTCCCGCCGCTGCGACTGCGGCCCGGGGGCAATGGGGGTTTTCGTGTGTTTTTGAGCCTTTTTGAGTTCTTGCACCATGTTCAAATACCATTTCCCGATCGTCATCATTGATGAGGACTACCACTCGGAGAACGTCTCCGGCCTCGGCATTCGCGACCTCGCGCAGGCCATCGAGGCGCAGGACATCGAGGTGAGGGCCGTGACCGCGTTCTCGGACCTCACGAGTCTTGCGCGTCAGGCAAGCCGCGCCTCGGCCTTCATCGTGAGCATGCACGACGACGACTTTGCCCGACCTGACGAGGAGAGCCAGGTGGTGCAGGAGCTGCGCGACTTCGTGCACAAGGTGCGCGCGGCCAATCCCGACGTGCCGATCTTCCTGTACGGCGAGACGCAGACGGCGCCGAGCATTCCCAACGACGTCACCCGCGAGCTGCACGGCTTCATCAACATGTTCGAGGACACGCCCGACTTCGTGGCGCGCTACATCGTGCGCGAGGCCAAGGAGTACCTCAAGAGCCTGCCGCCGCCCTTCTTCCGGGCGCTCACGCACTACGCTGCCGACAGCTCCTACTCCTGGCACTGCCCGGGGCACTCGGGCGGCGTCGCGTTTTTGAAGAGCCCCGTCGGGCAGATGTTTCACCAGTTTTTCGGTGAAAACATGCTGCGCGCCGACGTCTGCAACGCCGTCGAGGAACTGGGGCAGCTTCTGGACCACACGGGGCCGGTGGCGAAGTCCGAACAAAACGCCGCGCGCATCTTCGGCTGCGACAACCTCTTTTTTGTCACGAACGGCACCTCGACCTCCAACAAGATCGTCTGGAACTACACCGTTGCGCCCGGCGACAACGTGGTGGTCGACCGCAACTGCCACAAGTCGATCCTGCACGCCATCACGCTCACCGGGGCGATTCCCGTCTTTCTGATGCCCACGCGCAACCACTACGGCATCATCGGACCGATCCCGCAGTCGGAGTTTGAGTGGGAGACGATCGAGCAGAAGATCGAGAAGAACCCCTTGATCAAGAACAAGAAGGCCAAGCCCCGGATCATGACGCTCACGCAGTCGACCTACGACGGCATCGTCTACAACGACGAGGTGATCAAGGAAAAGCTCGACGGCAAGGTCGACATTCTGCACTTTGACGAGGCGTGGCTGCCGCATGCGGCCTTCTCGTCGTTTTACAACGACATGCACGCCATCGACCGCAACAAGGCGCGAACGAAGAAGAGCCTCGTTTTTGCAACTCATTCCACCCACAAGCTTCTTGCGGGCATTTCACAGGCAAGCCAGATCTGCATCCAGGACTCCGAAACCGAAAAGCTTGACCGGGCAAGCTTCAACGAAGCCTTCATGATGCACACGTCGACGTCGCCGCAGTACGCCATCATCGCAAGCTGCGACGTCGCCGCGGCGATGATGGAAGGCCGTGCGGGGACGGCCCTCGTTGAAGACTCCATTGCCGAGGCCGTCGACTTCAGGCGCGCCATGCGCGAGGTGGGCGTCAACTACCACGACTGGTGGTTTACGGTCTGGGGACCGGACAAGCTTCCTGAAGAGGGCTACGGCACGCAGGCCGACTGGATGCTCAAGTCGAACGACGACTGGCACGGCTTCGGGGACGTGGCCGAGGGCTTCAACATGCTCGACCCGATCAAGGGCACGATCGTCACGCCCGGCCTCTCGGTCAAGGGCGACTTCGCCGACACCGGCATTCCGGCCGCGGTGGTGACGAAGTACCTCTCCGAGCACGGCATCATTGTTGAAAAGACGGGCCTTTACTCGTTTTTCATCATGTTTACGATCGGTATCACCAAGGGCCGCTGGAACACGATGGTGACCGAGCTGCAGCAGTTCAAGGACGCCTACGACGCCAACGCTCCGCTCTGGCACGTGATGCCCAAGTTCATCGCCGCCTTCCCGGCCTACGAGAACCTGGGCCTGCGCGACCTCTGCCAGCAGATCCACGAGGTCTACCGCAGCTACGATGTGGCGCGATTGACGACGCAGATGTACACCTCGGAGATGATTCCGGCCATGCGCCCGACCGACGCCTACGCGAAGTTTGCGCACGGCGAGGTTGACCGGCTCCCCATCGACGAGCTCGAGGGGCGCGTCTCGGCCGTGCTTCTCACACCGTATCCGCCGGGAATTCCGCTTCTGGTGCCGGGCGAGCGCGTCAACGCCAAGATCGTCGAGTACCTGCGCTTTGCCCGCGACTTTACGCGCCGCTTCCCGGGCTTTGAGAGCGACGTGCACGGGCTCGTGAAGGTGCCGCAGCCCGACGGAACCATCAAGTACATGCTCGACTGCGTGCGCGAGTCGAACTGATGAACGGATGCCGGAAGGCACCATTGCAAGGAAAGAACACGAAAAATGACCAACGAAATCGAGCTTGTTTTGTTTGAAAAGGCGCCGGTGACGGTGCTCACGGTCGACGGCGCGGGCAGGTTCCTGGCGCGGCTCTTGGCGGGCGACGTCAAGAAGATTCCCGAAGGGGGCGTCGTGCGCAGCGTCATGATGAACGCCACGGGCGGCATCATCGGCGTGCCCTGGGTTGCACGTACCGGCAACACGTCCTATGAGTTGATTCTGGCCGCCGACAACGCCGATGCCGAACAGGCCTGGGTGCGGCAGGTGAGCGTTGCCTTTGACGCTGAGGTGGGGTGCGAGAGCCTCGCGGGCTTTTACTTCGTGGGCAAGCTCCCCGTGGCCGAGATCGCACTCAAGCCGCAGACGATGGTGAAGGCTTCGGGCCTGCGCTTCATCGACATGGGCTGGATGTCGCTTGCAGTCGGCCCCAAAGAGGCCATTGATGCGCTCTACGGCAACCTTCTTGCGGCGGGCGCCAAAAAGGGCGAGCAGACGGGGTTTGATGCGCTGCGCATCTTTGCGCGCGAGCCTGCGATGGGCCTTGAGCTTGACGAAGGCGCAAGCCCGCTTGAGACGGGGCTTGAAGAGGCGCTTGACTTCTCCGACCCCGAGCGCATCTTCATCGGCCGCGCGTTGGCGGAAGCGCGCGCCGCTTCGGGCAAGCACCTGCGCATGCAGCTTGTGGCCTTTGACGTTGCCTTTGATCCCTCGCTTCTGATCGAGGTGCCCTCGGTGGTGATCGACGACGTCGACTATCCCTTGACGAGCATCGCGCGCGTGCCCGAAGGCCCCTTTACGGTGGGTCTGGTGCGGCTGCCGCTTTCGGTGAAAATCGGCGATCGGGTAAAGACCGTCGTGCGCACTGATCCGCGCGTCGTCTGCAACGGCGCGCTCGTGGTCGACCGACAGATCTGATCCAAGGAGAAGTCCGTCAGTGCCTGAACGGTCGTCCTTTTATGCGACGGTTCAGGCGCTTCTCAGGGCAATTTCCGAGGGGAGGTTCGACTCTCCCAGCATTCCAATCAATTGGCGCTTCATTTGACGCTCAATTGACGCTTTAATCGAGCACAACTTTTTCTCGCGGACGTTCGCAATCATGGCCAGCAGTGTCTTTGATCTCTTCAAGGTGGGCATCGGCCCGAGCTCAAGCCATACCGTCGGCCCCATGCGGGCGGCGCTTCTTTTCGTGCATGAGCTCGAAAGCCGCAATTGTCTTGATCGCACGGCGCGCGTTTTCTGCGAGCTCATGGGAAGCCTCGGCGCCACGGGGCGCGGGCACGCGACCGACGGGGCCGTCATGCTGGGGCTGATGGGATTTTCTCCGGCTGAAATCGACACCACGTGCGTGCCGACGGTTTTGGAGCGCGTGGCGAAGACCGGGCGGCTGGAGCTTGCCGCGAAAAAGGCGGTGCCTTTTGATCGCGAGCGCGACATCGTCTTTTCTCCCGAAAAGGTTGTGACGTTTCGCACCAACGCCATGAATCTTGCGGCGATTGACGCATCGGGAAACATCCTTTACGCCCGGCGCTACTACTCGGTGGGCGGCGGCTTCATCGTGGCGGCAAGCGCCAGGAATCCCGAAGTACCCGAGGTGCCCCCGCGCATTCGCGCCGATGCCGAGCGCGATCTTGCTTATCCGTACGCCAATGCGGCCGAGTTGATTGCGCATGCCGTGCGGGAAAAGACCTCCATTGCGGCCATCGTGCGCGCCAATGAAAATGCCTCGGCAAGCAATGAAGAGATCGACGCAAGGCTCGATCACGTCTGGAGCGTGATGCAGGAAGCCATCGACCGGGGGCTGGCCGCAGACGGGGTTCTGCCGGGGCCCTTGAAGGTCGAGCGGCGTGCCGCAGGGCTTGCGCGGCGGCTTGCGGGCCGCACCGTCGAGCACGACCCCATGGTGGTGCTCGATTGGGTGAACGCCTGGGCCTTTGCCGTGAGCGAGGAAAACGCCTGCGGCGGCCGCCTTGTCACGGCGCCCACCAACGGGGCGGCGGGCGTCGTGCCCGCGGTTTTGAAATACTTCACGACCTTTTTTGCCAAGACGCGCGCAACGCCCGAGGCCGTGCGCGACTTTCTTCTGACGGCGGGCGCCATCGGCATGCTCTACAAGCAGAACGCCTCGATCTCGGGAGCGGAAGTGGGTTGCCAGGGCGAAGTGGGCGTGGCCTGCTCGATGGCCGCCGGTGCGCTTGCGGCCGTGCTGGGCGCAACGCCCGGACAGGTTGAAAACGCAGCCGAAATCGGCATGGAGCACAACCTCGGAATGACCTGCGACCCGGTTGCGGGGCAGGTGCAGATTCCCTGCATCGAGCGCAATGCGGTGGCAGCCGTCAAGGCGATCAACGCGGCGCGCTTGGCGCTCAACGGCACGGGCAAGCATGTCGTGAGCCTTGATGCGGTGATGCAGACCATGTACGACACGGGCTGCGACATGATGGACAAGTACCGCGAGACGAGCCGCGGGGGACTGGCCGGCAATTTCATCGAGTGCTGATGCTGCAGGAGAAAAGGTTTCTCCAACAGGTTGCCCCGCAGCCCGGGCCGTGATGCAGAGTGGTTGAGAAGTTGCGTCAGGGGTTTGTTCCTGCGCTTGTCCTGAGCTCCCGACAAGCGCATGGGCAAAGGATGAAGACCTTTGTCAGGCGGTTGTCTGCCGGGGATGACGGCGGGATCCTGGGATCCGAGGGTGAATCAGTATGGGGAGGCGGGGCGGATGCTGCCGGTTCGTTGGA
>USAL01000041.1 GCA_900552545.1 uncultured Sutterella sp.
TCAGATTAAGGGCGCAGGCCTTGTAATTCGGGCTTTTTTATCGAGATTCGAAATTCCGCGCCCACGTCCCAGTTCCATATTCAGATTCGGACTTCTCCATGGAGTTTTCTCCTTGCCATCAATTTCTTTATCGCGAGCATCATACCATGCCGAACAAGTTGGCGCGAGATAATGCCGCCTTTCCATTTAAATTAAAATATCCCTGTCAAACCTCGAATCAAATTGCCAGTTAATCTTGGCACCCTATTTCAATTACTGAAAAAGAATTAAATTTAGGTCTTCCAATGTGCGCAAAGATTAATTTCTGCAAATGCCCGAAAAAGCAATAAGCATTTCAAAAAAAGGCTAAGGATTTCCCATCAGCCTTATGATTAAGAACGGAAGAGGGAAAAACTCGATCAAAAGACGTTATAGAGAACTCAAAAAAACATTTATTCTCCCCAAACTGAGGGCCTCCTGTAACAACACCCAAACCAATCACAGCCAGCGATGCGGCCTTAATAGCCTTGTTCTTCGTGAGAAATTTTCTCTCCGATTCTCGTGACTCTGTTCGGCCTCTTCGAGGAGCTTTTCCAAGGCTCTGTCCTGGACCGCCAAAGAATTTTCCAATGCCGCCTTGTTTTCGAGCAGATTCCCGACTCCGTCCCAATCCTTTTTCGGCACCTATCACAAACTTGTGAACGACAAAAACGCGCCCGCTCTCTTTTTCGGCTCTTCGTCAAAATGCAAAAAGACCCCGCCTTCAGCAACTGCCAAAGTGCAGGGTCCGAATTACCGACAACGTGTCGTCGTCAGCGGGAATTCTCAAAAAATTTATTGTCTCGGCACCGGCGTGCGATGGCCGTTTTCGCTTGCCCAGAGGGCGGCCTCGACGCGCGTTGAGAATCCGAGCTTTTTCAAGAGGTGCTTCACATGCACCTTCACCGTTCCGTCGGAAATCTGCAGCCGCTCGGAAATCAGACGGTTGCTCATGCCGTTGGCAATGCAGTGCAGCACCTGCACCTCGCGGGGACTGAGAATGGAAATGTCGCGGCCTTCGTCGACATAGGAGACGTTGCGCAGGGTTTCGGCAAGGGCGTTCGTCAACGCATCGCTGATCACCATGTCGCCTGCGGCAATGCGCGGCAACTGTTTGGCGAATTCAGCGGCGGGCAGGCGCTTCGAAAGAAAGCCGTCGGCCTGCATGCGGATGGCAGCCATGAGCGCCGGCTGCGAGCCGTCGGTGATCGTCATGACGCAGCGAAGCGCATCAGAGCCAGCTTTGATCTGCTCGAGAACCTTCACGGCGGGTTGTCCGGCGTCGAGATCGAGCACGACGAAATTGACCGCATGCTCGGCCACAAGGGCGGGAACCTTCTCGATTTCGCTGGTAACGGCAACGACCTCAAAGCCTCCGATGCTCTTGAATACGCCGATGAGTCCCTCGGCAAAGAGCGGGCAGAGGTCAAAGACAAGCACCCGCATGCGGGGCTGTCGTATGGGAACGGTGGATGTCATCTTTTTTTTTCTTATTTTTACTGCGGCCGGCATGTTGTCGCCAAAGCCTTCCGTGGTTTCTGCACTTTTGGGGAAAGGATGTTCTCCCCTTCCCTCAGGGAAGCGAAATTCGGCTCTTTGAAAAGTCCGAATTCGAAATTCTTCAGCTTTGGCGCACGGGATCCGCGGCCTGCGGACGGCCGCTTGTTTTCAGACCGCCGATCCCGAAACGATGTTGCTTTTTCCAAAAACGCTTCTAGAACGCCTCGTAGTGCTCGACCGTGCTCCAGAGAATCGCCACACCCTTCATGAAGTCCTCGATCTTCATGTCTTCATAGGGGTTGTGCGAGCCGTTCTGATTGGCCACGAAGATCATCGTGGCGGGCACGCCCGCATTGCTCAGCACGGCAGTGTCGTGGCCTGCGCCGCTGGCAAGGCGCCGCACGGGAACGCCGCACATGCCGGCCGCCTTCACGAGCTTGGCGCTTAACGCTTCGTCAACCTTGGAAGCGGCCGTGACGAGCTTCTTGTCAAACTCAAACTTCACGCCGCGCTTCTTGGCAACGGCTTCGGCCTCCTGCAGGAGCAGATCATGAAATCCTTCGCAGGTGTCCATGCTGAGACTGCGCATGTCGATCGTAAAGCTCACCTCGCCCGGGATGACCGAGATGGCCGCCGTACGACCCGTCTGCATCACGCCCACCGTGAAGACGAGATCGGCGCCCTTTTCAAGCCACTCGTCCCAGTGGCAGTCCATGCGGTGCAGCAGATCAACCGTCGCCATCACCGCATCGTGCCGATACTGCTTGTCGACGGCGCCCGAATGCGCGGTCTGTCCGATGCAGCGCACGTTGCGGTGGCGCACATTGCCGCGAATGCCCGTGACGATGCCCACGCGCTCGGTTTCGGAACTGTCGAGCGTGGGTCCCTGCTCGATGTGCAGTTCGACAAAGGCCTCGATCTTGGAGAGATCCAGAAGCGGCTTGCCGCTTGTGAGATCGGCCGCGCGGAAGCCGCAGGCAGCCACGCATTCGCCAAGCGTCGTATTCTCCGAACGGTGCTTGAGCATCATGTCGGCGTCGGTGAGCTTGCCCGTAATCGCCAGCGACCCCACGTAGGCCTTCCCGAAGAAGCTCGACTCCTCACAGCGCATGATGAGCACCACGTAGTCGCGCTCGGGCGTGTAGTTGGTGCGGCGCATCCACCAGGCGACCGCCAGGGCCGCCGTGACGCCGGCGAGGCCGTCGTAGTTGCCGCCCTGCGGCACGCTGTCGGCATGGCTGCCCGCCACAAAGGAATTGAGCTCGCGGTTTCTGCCCGGATAGGTCATCCAGACGTTGCCTGCAGGGTCGGTGTGAATCTCCATGCCGAGTTCAGAGCCGATGCTCTTGAGATAGTTGATGACATCGGTCTCGGTCTGGGAATACCCCTGTCGGGTGACGCCCAGTCCATCAACGCTCATCTTGCGCACCGTGTCAAAAATTGTTCGGCAAAACTTCACGCCGTCGCGCTGCAGATCACCTGACATAGCCTGATTTCCTGATAGCTGAAAAAGAATTGATTGTTTTGCCGCACACGACAAAGCTTGGCCTGCGTCCTGCAACCAGCCCGATACGTCCGTGCGGCTCTCTTGTAACAAACTCGATTCTCCGCAGCGGCCGTCCGATCGGCACGCAGACGCCCCTTGAGGGAAGCTGGAGGGGATTTGAAACGCCGACCCGAGCACGCCACGGAAATACCCATTAAGGATTATGCCCCCGCCGCAGCACTTTGCTTTTTCCTCAAACTGCAAATCCCGCCGCAGCTTTTGACCTAACCCCATACACAAAGGAAATAGTCGGCCCTGGCAGACCGTCGGTCGACCACCGGAATTTGCCTCAGGACAAAAGAAGCGCAGCAAATTCCTCGGCTTTGATCAGAGATCCCTCCTGTCCCCCATCAGCAACAATCATTAGGGTATATTCACTGACAAGGAAAGAGAACCCCTTCGAGAACAAGGGGCGCCCCGGCTGTGCCCTTGTTCCCCTGCGCCCGCAGCCTTCTGCGGTTTCAGGCGCAGGCGGCGTGCAGCACAACGGTACGCACGGCGGGGCTTTCTGACGACTTCATTGATTGTTCGCGCATCAGACGCCCGTTTTTTTTTCGGACGCCCGTGCGGCTAGGAGAAGGTTCAAAAATGACCACTGCCTCTGATTATCAGAATCAACTCATTGAGATTCGCCGTCGTCTGCACCAGAACCCCGAAGAGGGCTGGACGGAATTCACCACCACGGCGTTTGTCATCACGACGCTGCGCAGTTACGGCTACAACGTGCTCTGCGGCCGCAAGGTCGTCAACCCCGAGGCTTGCCTCGGCCGCGACCCGAAGCTCGTGCAGGCTGGCATTGAACGCGCCCGCAAGAACGGCGTCTCCGAAGAACTTCTTGCTGAAATGCAGGAGCTCACGGGCTGCGTGGCCGAGCTCGACACGGGCCGTCCGGGCCCGCTCTTGGCGCTGCGCTTCGACATCGACTGCGTGCCCGTTACCGAAAGCACCGATCCCTCGCACCTGCCCGCAAAGCTTGGCTTCACCTCCAAGAACCCGGGCCTGATGCACGCCTGCGGCCACGACGCCCACACCTCGCTCGGCCTTGCCGTCGCGCACTGGGTAATGGACAACAAGGACAAGTTGAACGGCCGCATCAAGATCCTCTTTCAGCCTGCTGAAGAAGGCGTACGGGGCGCTGCCGGCATGGCCGCAAGCGGCATCGTCGACGATGCCGACTACTTCCTCGCCTCGCACTGCGCGATGTCGGCCAAGTCGGGCGAACTCGCCACGAACCTCTACGGGTATCTGTGCACCACGAAGCTTGACGTGACGATCCACGGCAAGCCCTCGCACGCAGGCGCCGCGCCGCAGGACGGCCGCAACGCCCTCGCCGCGGCCTGCAACGCCGTCGTGCAGATGCTCGGCATCCCGCGTCACGCCGGCGGCATGACCCGCATCAACGTCGGCCAGCTCGTCGCGGGCGAAGGCCGCAACGTCATCCCCTCGAAGGCCGTGATGAAGCTTGAAGTGCGCGGCGAGACGGGCGAAATCAACAACTACATGGTCGAGCAGGTGCACAACATCTGCGAGGGCATCGCAAAGTCCTTCGGCGTCACCTACGAGTGCGAGAAGATGGGTGAGGCCGTCGACCTCGTGGCAGATCAGGAATTGGTCGACGTGTTGAACGCCGCAGGCAAGGAAGTCGAAGGCATCACGGTGGTCGACAAGCCGCTCAACTTCGGCGGCTCCGAAGACGCCACGATTCTTGCCCGCCGCGAGCAGTCGCACGGCGGCAAGGCCGCCTTCTTCCTGTGGGGCTCGAACCGTCCGAGCGGCCACCACACGGCGACCTTCGACATCTGCGAGCCTGACATCGTCAAGGCGCTTGAGGTCTGGACGCACGTGATCCCGAAGATCATGAAGTAATCCTCCGGACTCCCAGGGCGAACGGGGCTCTCCGCCCCGTCGCCCTACGCCCGCAGCCTCAGGGCGAGCGCACTGCCTTTGGTTCTCAAAGGCGCGCTCGCCTTTTTGTTTTTCAGGAAAAAAGAGCTGCCGCAGGAAATGCAGATCCCGCCGGCAGCCTCAAAGGTAAGGGAAGCCGCCGCTGCCGCCGAGCAGAAGAATCAGCGGACACAAACGGCGTACGGCTTCCTAGGAGGACAAAAGGGTTGTATGCCAGAGTTTCATGGACCCTCCTCCAGCGTCCATTTCCCTTAGAGGGACGCTGAGCGCGCCCCAAGCGCCCGGCAACAGCAAAAACAGCTTCCGTCTACAGGAACCCCACGAGCGTAAACCACACGGGGGCGGCGAAAACCAGGGCGATCGTCGACATCCCCACGGCTTCCGAGGCGAACTCTTCGTCCGCGCCGTAGTGCCGCGAGAGCACGGCCATCATCGAGGAGACGGGCAGAATCGTCGAGACGATGAAGACCTGGCGCATCAGGGGCTCGACGTCAAAGGGCAGCATCAGCACGATCATCAGGCAGGGCCGGATCACGTAGCACGACAGCAAAATGAGCCAGACCTCGCGCGGCATGTGCAGGAGCTTTGAAAAGCCCACCTTGTGCACCGTCATGCCGATGAAGAGGAGCGCCAAAGGCGTCGCGAGCTGGCCGATGATGTGCGTCGAGAGCGTGATCACGCGCGGCACATTGATCGAAAACAGAATGCAGGCCATGCCCACGAGGAACCCAAGCAACGGAGGCGAAGTAAAGAGCTTCAGGCTCTGCACCGAGATGATCTTGGGCTGGGGCTTGCCGTGGCGCCTCACGCCGTCAAGCCGGATGTTGTAGAGCCCGATCGTCCAGATGAAGATCACGTTGGCAAAGAAGTACACGAGCAGATACGGAAGGCCCGTTTCGCCGAACATGGCAATCGTCACCGGCACGCCCACAAAGAGCACGGTCGAGGAGGTAAAGCAGGCGATGAAGGCGCCGTGGATATCCTCGCGCACCACCTTGAGCTTGACCAAAACAACCGAAATCAGAAAGTTGAGCGCCACGACCAGAAACGGCAGAAACGCCATGTTGAGGAGTTCCATCAACTGGTCGTGCGTGAACTTCGAGGTGACCGAATAAAAAAGAAAGAACGGAATGGCGCAGTTGACGAGCTTTGAGACAAGCGTGCGGCCCTTTTCGTCATACCAGCCCTTGCGTGCGGTCACCCAGCCCACGCCTGCAACGATGACGAGCACGATGACTGCGGTCAATGAATGAGTGACGGCTTGAAGCATGACCAACGTTCCTCTTTTTTCTTTTTGTCTGGTTCCGGCGCCAATCTGATGAAGGCTGCAATCCCGCCTTTGGGATCGGCCAGGCGTTGCGGCATCCGCCGCGTCTGCCCGCGGCGGCGCCTTCGGCACCGGATGCAGATGAGTGTAGTCGCGCAAGCTAAGGCAAAGCCCTCAAGTCGTCTGTCATATAAATGACTGTTACCCATAAAGGGCTACGAATGACGACATGAAGGGTCGGCGCCCGGCCCAAGAGAAACGCTTGGAATTTCCAGCGGGTTAGAGCTTGCGAACGTAGTCAAGGAGCGCGAGGTACCCGCGCTCGCTCATGACGAACGCGAGCGCCGCCTCGGCGCGCGTCATCGCAAGATAAAGAAGCGCCTTTTCATGCTCGGTAATCGTTGCAAAGTCCATTTCGGTCACGATCACGCAGGGCGCGGCAAGACCGCAGAAGCGCCGCACGGTGTCGCAGTAAATCTCGCCCTCGGTGAAGACGCGCATGTTGTTGGCGTCAAACCGCCCGGTCGGCCGCCGCAGGCGGCGGCCTCCGATCGCCTCGCACTTGAGAATTTCCGAATTCTCCCAGCCCATGCAGGAGAGCACGGCGATCTGATCGGGGCGAAAGCCGCGCGAGAGGAACTGTTCCAGCGTCCGGCGCGTCGCCTTGTAGAGGCTGTCGGGGCCCGTGTAGCGCTCGGCGATGAAGGTGTTGTCGCCCGCAAAGGCGGCCGTGCTGCGAAATTCCGGCCCCACGAGGTGAAAGGCCTTGAGCTCCTCGGCTTGGCGCTGCGGCACGCGAAGCGACTCGTCGAGCGTCACGTAAAGCGTCTCGTCGGCGTCAAAGGCAATCGGCTCGCGGTCTTCAAAGACGCGCGCATAGGAGTCGCTCAAAATATAGAGACGCCCGGTTGCGGTGAGCGCGGCCGGAAGCGCCTCAAGCCACTCGGGCCTGAAGCTTTGCGCGTCGTCGACGATGATGCAGTCCCAGGCGTAGCGGCCCGCGGAAAGCGCGCGCATCAAAAGTTCCGAGCAGTAGTCAAAGTACCCTTTCGCCTCTTCAGCCGAGAGCTTTGAGAGGTCTCGCGTTGCGCCCTCGCACTCGCGGGCGAGCTCATGCCACGTGCCCACGAAGCTTGCCCGCACGCCCGCGCCGCTTTCGATCATGCGCTCGGCCGTGTTGCGCACGAAGGTGAGATAAACGCTTTTTTCGTGCCGCTCGCCCGCAAGCCGCAATAGCTTTGCGGCCAAGGCCGTCTTGCCCGCGCCTGCGGGCGCCTCGACCACCACGAAGGGGAGCGTCGTGCGGATGCGCGGCACCCAGGCCGCAAGGCCCGCCTCGGTCTTTTTTCTGGCCGCGGCGATTGCGTCGCAGATGGCCGCGGCGTCCGGCCGATACGTGTAGTGCGACACGAAGAATTCTTCGAGCTTCTTGGCCTCGACGATGTGCCCCGTTGCGGCCGCCTCCTCGTTCATCGCCACGATGCGAAGCGGCAGCGTCTCGATGCTCGTGCTGTCAAACACGCGCCCTTCGAGGTGGTTGAGCACCGCACCCGCAGCCGAGAGCGTTCCGTTGGGGAGTACGAGAAAGTGCGAAAAGATCACCCGCTCCCCGAAGGCCTTCATGCGCGTGGCAAGAATCTGCCCCTGGCGCGCGAGCTGCTCGGTGATGTTCTTTACCGGCGCATCGTCCTTGTAGTGGCGCACGAGCGTGCCCGCCGTGAGCACGTCGAGGCTTCCCGACTTCACCTCAAGAACGCACACCGCCCCGAGCGGCGTGATCGCCACCGTATCGAACTCCGTCAGCGGCCGCTGTCCGTCGTCGTCAAGCACCGTAATGCCTCCGATTACGGTGTAGTCGTCGGGAAGCTTCTCTAAAAGTCCCCTCACGTAGCCTTCGGCAAGGCTTCCGGCCGTCTGCGCGGTCGGAGCGGCAGCGAGCTCAAGCATGCGGGCCATGGTGCATACGTCCTTTTGTTACGGAAAAAAGAAAAAACCACGCCTGTGATGATAGTCCGATATGCACCCCTGTCCGTGCGGCGGCAGAAGCCTTCTGCGGGCGGTTCGATACAATGGACTTCACGGAAAACTCCAATGCGCGCGTGCGCACACGTGCGTACGTGTTGGAGCACTTAGGCTTTTCCAAACAGGCATTTTTTCGGGACTCGTTCATCGTCATGCAGCAGCTTTCGGCAGAAGACTTCCTTGACTGCATGCAGCAGCTCATCCTCAATACGGCGCTGAACAGCACCTACAAGCTTGCGCTCATCATGGCGCTCACCGATGCGGCGCTCGCCACGGCTTCAAGGCCGGACGCCCAAGCCGCTCAGGACGGTATGTGCCGTATTCCGCTTGAGGCCGTGGCGGTTGAATTTCTTCGCATCTACTGGCCGCAGCAGCTGGACTACCCCTCGCCCGTACCAGGTGTTAAGCCGCGTCCTTTGGTTCAAAACTTCAACTTCCGGGACGGACTCAAGCGGCGCGATAAAGTCTTTACGGATATCGACGAAGCGCTCACGGCAGCCCGCAAGGTTCTGCCCGAAGCCCGGCTCGTGACGTTCGACCAGTTCAGCCGCGCTGCCGCAGGCCCCCTCAAGGCGGTCTACGGAAAGCTCATGCGTGAGTGCGTAGCACTTTTAAAAAAGAACCCTCTCACCTACATTAAGCCCGACGCCGACTTTCTCTTTGCTCTCGACAAAAATGATCTGGTGCTTGCCGTGGAGCACGTGCGTCTTCTGCAGCGCTTTCGGCCCATCATCAATGAACTTGCGCAGTCGCGCTGGGTCTCGCACCTGCGCTCGATCAAAAGCAACAGCGAGCTCCTGGGGCAGGCCCCGGGCGACGATACGCTGCGCGAGTTTCTCTTTAATCCGGTTCGAGGCGATGAGCTTTCTGCCATCCGCAACGTCCTCGTCCCGATCCAAGGTTTAAGCAAAGGAAAGACGTGCTGTTTTTACTGCGGCGAAGGTGTTGATCCGAGCCACGCGCAGGTCGACCATTTTCTGCCCTTTACGCGCTACAGCCACACGCGGATCTTCAACTTCGTGCTTGCCTGCCCATCGTGCAACGCAAGCAAGTCGAACTGGCTTGTCGACGCGCACCACGTCGAGCGCTGGATGAGAAGAAATGAAGACCGCGGGGACGATCTCCTTGCGGCCGCCCGAGGCATCGCCCCGGCGGGAGGTCTTGAGGTGGCCGACATGGCGCTAACCCTCTATTCGCTTGCAGGCTCGCACGCGGAGCCCCTTTGGACGGAACGCGGCAAGGGAAAGGGACGCGCCGCAGGCGCACATCTCTCGCGCAAGGCGCATGTCATTGAGCACGACATCATCCCGCTTCTTGAGCAAAACCGCAGCAACATGAGCCGGCTTGCAGCCGAAGCGCCGGCCGCTTTTTTCGTTTGATCGCCCATGTCCGTTGCCGCCAGCAAAAATCCCCTCTACGCACAGGTACACAAGATTCTTCTTGACCGCATCCTCGCAGGCGAATGGAAGCCCGGCGAGCGGCTTCCCAACGAGACCGTGCTCGCACGCGAGACGGGCGTCTCGCTCGGAACCCTGCGCCACGCCGTGGAGATGCTCGTTGCCGAAAACGTGCTCGTGCGCCGCGAGGGCGTGGGCACGTTCGTGAGCACCTACCGCACGGGCGGCTACTGGAACCGCTTTCAGCCCTTTGACACGGTCGAGGCAAGCGAGCGCTACGACGTGCGCCGCTTCGTGCTCCTTGACGTCGTCCCGGCACCCGCAGGCGCCCAGGCGGCGATGGGGCTTGCCGAGGGCACGCCCATGATTCACATCGTGCGGCACATGCTGCGGTTCTCAGGCCCCGGCAAAACGCCGGGCGAAACCGTCACGAGCGTCGACGAGCTCTTCTTGCGCCCGGACGTCTTCAAGGGCCTTAACGAGGCGTTCTTTCTCACGCACTTTCTTCCCACGGATTCGCTCTACAAGTTCTACGACCGCGAGTTCGGCGTCGTGGTGACGCGCCAGAAGTGCGCCGTCACCTGCGAAGACGTCGCGGGCGGCCTGATGGAAAGCCTGCGGCTTTCCTCCCCCATGCGCGTACTGCGCCTTGACCGTGTCTCGTACGCCTTTGCCTGCGAGCCGATCGAGTACCGCATCTACCGCGCCCGCGCCGAAGAGGCGCGGCTCATCTTCGACCTCAACTGAGGCCTAGCGGCTACTTGCTGCTGCCAGCCGCCTCAGATTTCCATTCCCTTTAGCCGCAGCCTCCCTGAACAAAAATCGAGGCCAAAAAAAGAGGCCGCTGCCCTCCCATAAGGACTGCGACCCCAAAAATTGAAATTGCTTGGAATCGTTTTCGGATGTTTCTTCGGGCTGGCGGCGCGGGCTTCTCCCGCGCCCGTCCCGAAGAATCGGCCTCGCCTGCGCCTACATGCTGCCGCCCTTGAGGGTGCGCGAGGCGCCCGCATGCGGCTGCCAGCGCATGGCGCGGCGCTCGACGATGCCAACGAGCCAGTCGAGCACGAGGGCAAAGATCGTGAGCACCAGGATGCCCGCCATGACGGTGTTGATGTCAAAGACGCCTTCGGCCTGCAGGATGAGGTAGCCCACGCCGTGGCTAGAGCCCAGATATTCGCCCACGACCGCACCGACGAAGGCCATGCCCACCGACGTATGAAGCGACGAGAACACCCAGCTCATGGCCGAGGGAAGGTAGACGTTCTTCAAAAGCTGCTTTCTGTTGGCGCCGAGCATGCGGGCCGAGGCAAGCACGTTGGGGTTGACTTCACGCACGCCCTGAAAGACGTTGAAGAAGACGATGAAGAAGACGAGCGTCACGCCGAGCGCCACCTTGCTCGCGATGCCAAGGCCGAACCACACGGCAAAGATCGGCGCGAGGATCACGCGCGGCATTGAGTTCAAGCCCTTGATGAAGGGATCGGCCACGGCCGCCGCAAAGGGCGACAGGGCAAGCCACATGCCCACAGCGCCGCCCGTGACGGTGCCCACGAGGAAGGCGAGGATCGTCTCAACGAGCGTCGTCCACAGATGCGCATAGATATCCGCGTTCACCACAAACCAGTCCCAGATGCGCGAGAAGATGACAAGGGGTTCGCCGAAGAAGAACGCCGCCTGGTTGTCGTTGTCAAACACAAAGGCCGGAATGAGACCCGGTTTCGTAAGCGCCCACCACAGAATGAAGACCGCCGCGAGAAGCCCGAACTGCCAGGTGCGCAGCCGGATACGGTATTTGGTGAGATTGTTCATAGCCATTTTCTTTTCTCCCGAGTTGTTCTTTTGCTTTTTGTTTGCCCTGTTGGTCCTTGAAGGCCTCTCTGAAGGAAGGCGTGCCTTCCCTAGGCCTGGACCTTGCGCTGCATCTGCGCGTAGCCCTTCAGAACTTCCTCGCGCAGCACCGACCAGATGGCGGTGTGCAGTTCAATAAAGCGCGGCGTCACGCGCACTTCGCTCACGTCGCGCGGTCTCGGAAGATCGATGATGAATTCGCCGATGGGGTGGCTCTCGGGGCCCGCGCTCATCACGACCACGCGGTCGCTCATCGAGATCGCCTCGTCAAGATCGTGCGTGATGAAGAGCACGGCCTTGCGCTTGGCCTGCCAGAGGTTGAGGAGTTCGTTTTCCATCAGCTGGCGCGTCTGGATGTCGAGCGCCGAGAAGGACTCGTCCATCAGAATGATGTCGGGATCCTTGATGAGGGTCTGCGCCATCGCCACGCGCTTGCGCATGCCGCCCGAGAGATGGTGCGGATAGCGGTCTTCAAAACCGGTAAGGCCCACACGGGCAAGCCATTCGCGGGCGCGCTCGCGCGCCTCCTCGACGGGCACGCCTTCAAAGACAAGGCCCGCGGCGACGTTGTCAAGCGCGCTCTTCCAAGGCATGAGGCTGTCGGCCTGAAACATGTAGCCTGCGCGGCGGTTCAAGCCCGAAAGCGGCTCGCCGAAGATCTTTACGCTCCCCGCGCTGGGTTCCAGAAGCCCCGCACTCATGTTGAGCAGCGTCGACTTGCCGCAGCCCGTCGGGCCCACGACGCTCACGAATTCGCCGTCGGCGACCGTCAGATTGACTCCCTTGACTGCCGTGTAGATGCTCGTGACGCCGGAGTCGTCGCTCACGAACGTGCAGGCGAGATCGCTTAATTCAATTGCCGGTTTTGACATTTTTTTCTTTTCTTGTTGTAGGGGTTGAGGGTTTTTGAAGTTGTATGGGCAACAGTGCTTGCTGCTGCGGCGGCGGGCTTTTCTTGCCTCCCTTCGCCGCAGCGTCATGAATGAAATGCTGTTTTCCTCGTGTTCTGATTCCAAAAGTGCAGGATTTTTTTGCGGGTGCTTCGTCATTCAAAGCGCCCGCACGCCGCTTAGTTCGGATACTTCTTGTCGGCCACTTCAACGAAGCGGTTGGTGTAGACCGCCTTGAAGTCGGGCTTGAAGTTTTCAAGCTTCTTGTTGACGATCTGAAGCATCTTGAAGGAAATCTCGGGGGCGTGATCCGGGATGTAGCCGTCCTTGGAAAGCGCCGGACGGTTCTTGAGGAAGCCCTCGACGTAGATGTCCTTGTTGCCGAGGAAGTAGCTCTCGGGCACGGCCTTGACGATGTCTTCGGCCGTTGCCTTGGCAAGCCACCGGTCGGCGCGCACGACGGCGTTGGTGAGGCCCTGGACGATCTCGGGGTTCTTTTCGATGTAGCTCGTGGGGGCGTAGAGGCAGCCTGCGACGAGCGGGCCGCCGAAGATCTTGTCGCTTTCTTCCACAACGCGGGTGTCGGCCACGATCTTGATGATGTTGTCCTTTTCAAGCGTGGCGATCACCGGATCAAGGTTCACGAACGCGTCGATCTGGCCTGAGCGCATGGCGGCAACGGCGGCAGACGAAGCGCCCACGCCGATGAAGGAGACTTCGTTGGGCTTGATGCCGGCCGAAGAGAGCACGAACTGCGCGATGGCGTGCGAGCTCGAGCCCGGGGCCGTGACGCCGATCTTCTTGCCCTTCAGATCGGTCAAGGTCTTGTAGTTGGGCATCGTCTTGTTGCTTACCGCAAAGACGCACTGCGGCGCACGGCCCTGCAGCACGAAGGCCTGAAGCGACTGGTGGCGCGCCTGCATCGCAAGCGTGTGCTCGAAGGCGCCCGAGACGACATCGGCCGAACCGCCCACCACGGCCTGCAGCGAGCGCGAGCCGCCCTGAAAGTCGATGATCTGCACGTCAAGCCCTTCGTCCTTGAAGTAGCCCAGGCTTTCGGCAATCGAGATGGGCAGGTAGTAGTAGAGGGCCTTGCCGCCCACGGCAATCTTCACGGACTTGTCCGAGGCAAACGCAGCCGGGGTCGCACCGACGGCGGCGGCCGCGGCGGCCGCGGCGATGAATTGACGGCGGGTAAACAGCATTTTCAATTCTCCAAGTCGAAAAAAAACGCACCGCCCGAAGGGAGTGCGTCTGTTGGTGATTCTTTGTTTTCGAGATCCTGCGGCGGACTCGCCGTGCAATCTCAAAGGAGTCTGGGGAAATCGGTGGGGGGATGCTTGAGGACGTCTCCGTCGATAGGCCCTTGTCCCGTGGAAAGGGCTCATGCACCGACGCAAACGCGCATGCCCTTCCCTGCCTCTAGCGATAGGGATAGCAAGCGCAACAGACCGCGGGCCTCACGAAGGAGGCCTCTCCCGGCACTTCCGGAAAAGACTGGTCTGCAATGCGTCATTTCAATCATCCTGATCCTTGTGCGACACGCCTGCGGGCGGCAATGCGCCCTTTTCGAAGCGCCGCTTCGACAAAAGATAGCGCGCGCAAATGGCGTTGTCAACTGCAGGGAACAAGGGTCCTTGCCCCGCATCCGTGCCGCCTTGCGCCCGTCCGCACGGGAAACACCCGAGGAAAGCTCGGCAGTTGCCGGCCGTTCTAATGCCGTGCCGCCACGGCCGAGGCGATCGTCGCAGCGTCCGTGTACTCGATCTCCACGCCCGTCGGGAGCCCGCGGGCAAGCCGCGTGACGCGGATGTCGGGACGGTGCTTCTTGATGACGGCCGCAAGCAGGTGCGCCGTCGTCTCGCCTTCGGCCGTGTAGCTTGTGGCGATCACGACCTCGGAGACGGGTTCGGCCTTGAGGCGCTCAAGAAGCGCCGGAACGCCCAATTCGTCGGGCCCCACGCCCTGCAGGGGATTGACGCGCCCCATGAGCACGAAGTAGCCCCCCTTGTAGGCGACCGACTCCTCGATCGCCTTGAGGTCGGCGGGCGTCTCGACCACGCAGATCACGCCCGCATCGCGCCCCTCGTCGCGGCAGATCGCGCACATCGGCTCGGTCGTGATCGTGTGGCAGCGCGGGCAGTGGTGCACGCTTGCAAGCGCCGTCGAAAGC
Source organism: uncultured Sutterella sp. (assembly GCA_900552545.1). Lineage (GTDB taxonomy): Bacteria > Pseudomonadota > Gammaproteobacteria > Burkholderiales > Burkholderiaceae_F > Duodenibacillus. The sequence goes on from USAL01000041.1 coordinate 14,567, forward strand.
GACTTCAAAAGTTCGCGGGCCGCGTCGCGCCGGGTGGTGTTATGCCCCGTGACGTGGCGCGTGGCCGCGCGCGGACCGAGGCCGGGGAGCTCGGCAAAGAGCGCCTCAAGCCGGGAGATGTTTTCGTCGGTGCTGGACATGAAAAAAAGGAAAAAAGGGGAAAAAGGGGGGCGAGAGGAAAAGCGGGGCTTTTCTTTTAGGAACGTCAACCGCGTGAGAGGAAAACCGCACCCCTTACGCGTTCGCAGATTGTAAGCCAGGCCGATGAAGCCAAACCGATGGCGGCTTCTTGCGCTCGCGCAAGGTACGTACGCACCGCCCGTTTCTAGACTCAAGGCCGATTGCAGAAAAAGAAGACGCCGCCCGCAGAAAGTCGCCCGCGGACGCCCGCAAGGGACCTCGATTGCTAAAAGA
>USAL01000042.1 GCA_900552545.1 uncultured Sutterella sp.
GTGACGACGAGCGCCACGCACATGAGGCTTGCCTGAATCGTGTCGGTCCAGCTCACGGCGAGGAACCCGCCGATGTAGACGTAGATGATGGTGGCCGCGGCGCCGATCCAGATCGCGGTGCCGTAGTTGAGATCGAACGTGTTCTCAAAGAGGCGGGCGCTTGCGACGATGCCGCTTGCGCAGTAGATCGTAAAGAAGATGAGAATGATCGCCGCGGCGATGATGCGCAGCACGCGCGTGTCGTCCTTGAAGCGGTGCGTGAAGAAGTCGGGCAGGGTGAGCGCGTTGTGCGAGACTTCGGTGTAAAGGCGCAGGCGCGCGGCCACGAGCTTCCAGTTGAAGAACGTGCCGATCGTCAGACCAATGGCGATCCAGCTTTCCGAAATGCCCGAAAGGAACACGGCGCCCGGAAGCCCCATCAGCAGCCAGCCGCTCATGTCCGAGGCGCCAACCGAGAGGGCCGTGACGAGGCTGCCGAGCGAGCGTCCGCCCAGGATGTAGTCGTTGAAGTTGCGCGTATAGCGCCAGGCAAAGAAGCCCAGCGCGATCATGAGCAGCAGGTAGCCGCAGAACGTGACGGCGGTCGGGTTGTCAAACATCTTGTGGTTGTTGTTTTCTGTGTGCGGCGGTGGGAGTTCTGAAGGCCCAAAGTGGTCTCGGAGAGCCGCTTCAATGCGTGCGCAGTTCCGCCGTTGATCTTTTCTGGATGAAGACGCATTCCCGGTGCACGAAGGCCGCAAACGCGAGAAATCATTCTAGCGCAGCCATGGCTAGGCTATTTTGCTTAGAACTGCGGGCAAAATCCCGGATTCGCGCGCCATTTTCGCGCTGCCGCCACCCCCGGCGGCGGTGCCTGCGAGGTCCTCGCGTCTACCCCTTGGACGGTATCCTCAACTATCCGTCCTCGGCCAAAAGACGGAGTCGGTATTACTTTGGCTTCATCTGGTTGTCAATCCCGATGCGGTGCGTGTACGCTTGAGAGCTCGAAGCGTCCGAGGCATCCGCACAATGCCCTCGATTCGTGCGGGACTTCGAGACAAAGCAAAAAACAAAGCTAGTCCAAAGACTAGAAAGGACATTGAAGCATGTCGGATCAGCAGTCTTCAACAAACACTATGCGGCGTCCGGTGATGACGCCGCAGCAAAAGCGCGCGCAGATCCTTCTGGCGGCGTGCTATCTCGTGGCGATCGTGCTCGGTCTGGTCAACGGCCTGTGGGGCGCGCAATTCTGGCAGACGGCCGGCCAGTTCATTTCGGACATCTTCATCCGGCTCTTCCGGTTCATCGCCATTCCGATCATCGCCGTGTCGATCATTTCGACGCTTGCCACGATCAGCCGCTCGAAGGAATCCGGAAAGATCTTCAGGCACACGATTTTTTATACGCTGTTCACGACGGTTCTTGCGGCTAGCCTCGCCGCGGTGCTTTTCGTGCTCTACGCGCCGGCTAACGTCGCCTTGACGGGCACGGCCTCGCAGCCCGAGGCGCTTGCCAACATCCAGGGCCAGAGCTACTTCTCCTACATTGAATCGGTCATTCCCGACAACATCATTGCGCCGTTTCTTTCCGCGAATGTTCTCTCGGTTTTGATCATCGCAGCAGCCGTGGGCATCGCCATTGCCAAGCTTCCTGCCGACAGCAAGGAGCAGAATCTGATGATCACGTTCTTTACGGCGCTGCAGTCGGTGCTCTTTACGATCGTCAACTGGATCATCAAGATTTTGCCGATCGGCATCTTCGGCTTCTTCACGGTGCTCGCCATGCAGATGGCCACGGGCGTCGCGTTGGGCGGCTTGGGCGTCTATCTCGCGACGGTGCTCACGTCGAACTTCGTGCAGATGCTTGTCGTCCTGCCTTTGATTCTTCTCATCCGTGGCATCAATCCGCTCAGAGTGGCCAAGGGCATGCTGCCGGCACTCACCGTGGCCTTCTTCTCGAAGTCTTCGGCCGGGACGCTGCCCGTAACGATGTCCTGCGCGGAAAACAACCTCAATGTGCGTCCGTCGGTGTCGCGCTTCGTGCTCCCAATCTGCACGACGATCAACATGAACGGCTGCGCTGCGTTCATTCTCATCACCGTGGTCTACCTCATGCAGAACGCGGGGGTAGACATTTCGCTGGGGACGCTGCTCATCTGGATCGTGATTGCCACGATTGCAGCTGTGGGCAATGCCGGCGTACCGATGGGGTGCTTCTTCCTATCGGCGAGCCTTCTTGCCAGCATGAACGTCCCGATTCTGCTGATGGGCGTGATCCTGCCGTTTTACGCTGTGATTGACGCCATCGAGACCACGCTCAACGTCTGGAGCGACAGCAATGTCGCGGTGCTCGTCAACCACGATCTATACGATTAGCAAGGTCTGACGCTTCACGCGTAAAGCCTCTCAAAAAAACGGATGCTCGGGTTTCGGGCATCCGTTTTTTTACGCTTTCGCCTCGACCTGCAGCAGCTCGGGCCTTCGGTTCTGAGTATGCCGAGCCCGGGATGGAAAGTGCCGAGGGGTGTCAAGCGGCGGGAGTGAGATTACTTTCCGAGTGCATGCTTGGCGGCATATTCGCCGGCAATACGTCCCGTTGTGATCGCAATCGAAACACCGTGGCCGAACTGATCGGCCGTTTCGCCGCTGACGTAAAGGCCCTCAATGGGCTTGCCCGCGGCAGTCAGCGCCCGGGCTTCGGTGTCGCGCGTCACGCCGCCAAAGGTCACCTGATTGGCGGGACTCGTCTTCTGTCCATAGAAGGGAGCCTTGTCGATGGCCGAGAAAATCGAGTCCTTGCGGCCGAAGGCCTTGTCGGTCTTCGTGGCGTAGACCTGCGCCCAGTCCTTTAGCGTCGCCTTGAGGCCTGCGGCATCAATACCGAGCTTGCTGGCAAGTTCGTCGACCGTAGGAGCTTCGACAAAGTAGCCCTGCGCCTTGTACTTCTTTAAAAGTTCGCCGCGCTCAAGGCAGGTCTGATCAAAGATGAGAAAACCCACGCCTTCGGGCTGCGCCTTGGTTGCTAGACCGATCGTATTCTTGTTGCCGAGCTCGTTGACGAAGCGCTTTCCGGCACGGTTGACGATAATTGCGCCGTTGTAGCGCACATTGGTGAGCGACACGGCGCCGTGGCCGGTGTCATAGGCCACTGTCTGAGGACCCGCGACATCCATGTGCGAGAGCGCTGCACCGGCATTCTGCGCCATGACGAGGCCGTCGCCCGTTGAACCGCGGCTTGCTGTTGACGGATATCCTGCCCACTGCGGCGTGTACTTGGCGACCATGTCGGGGTTGGAGGCAAAGCCGCCCGTGGCGAGAATCACCGAGGCGGCATGAATCGTGTAGCGTCCGCTGGGCGAGCTCACGACGACGCCCGTGACCATGCCGTCAGGGCTCAGCACCAGTTTCTCGGCCTTGGTCTGCAGACGCGTGTCGATGCCCAGACGGTCAACCTCCTTCTTGAGAACGGGGACGACGACGGTGCCCAGTGCCTTGCCGGTGGGCGAGACATGCTGCGAGTCGTTGATCACTTTGGTGAGGTCGGCGCCGAGGGCGATCAGCCAGTCGACGGTTGCGCCCGAGCGCTCGGCAAGCTGCTTCAGATTGGCGCTGTCTTCGCCGAATTCCGCGAGAAGCTTCCTGTGAAAGTCTTCGGCTGTAAAGGGCTTGTCTGCAGCCATTTGAAGCTTGGAGCCTCCGGCAGTAAAGGAGGTGGTGGAAAACAGCGTTGTGCCGCCCACATTGGGCTGCTTCTCAATGAGGATCACGCGTGCACCGCGGTTCTTGGCCTCAATGGCTGCGGCCATGCCGGAACCCCCGGCGCCGATGACCACAACGTCCGTACGGACATCAGGCAGGATGCCGGGCTGCAGTTGGGTAAAAACAGGAATCGACTTGAGGTCGGCGGCGCTGCCCCCGGCCTGAATCAGAGCACCGTTGACGCCTTGCAAGATGGCGGCACTTGATTTCGATGCACCGGAGACGGCATCAAGATTGATCGTCTGCCAGTCGACGATCTTTTGCGAGAGCTCGCTCAGAGCCTCCTGTCCAAGAAGCGGTGTTTCGCTGGAATTCACGACCTGAACCGAGGTGATGCGTCCGTCCTTGATCGTTGTTTGGAAAACGATCTCGCCGTTGTTGCCCATTGCGGTGGTTTCGTAAGTGCCGTCCTTTAGAGCGGCACAGGCGCTGGTGGCGATGACAGCCAGGGTAAGAGCCGAAAGACCGGCTCCGAAGACGTGAAGCTTCTTCATAGCTCAAAATCTCCATTGAAAACAAAAGTTCTCAAAGGCCAGGATGCGAGCAAGTCCATCCTGAAGTCCTTCCTGCTGAAAATGGCGCGCATTGTAGTTTTTGCACAAAAAACAGACGATGGAACAATCCCGGAGGCTGAAAAAGAAAAAGGACGAGGAGAAAAAAGAAAAGGCGGATGTCGGCGGAAAATTTTTTCCTCGCCGGCGTCCGCCTTTTACGCAGAAGCTGTCGTGTTACTTGAGCCAGGGCGCCTTTTCACCCTCACAGACCACGCCGTCGGTCATGGTGAAGCCTTCGAGGCTTTCCGTCTTGGTCTGAATGCAGATGAAGGTCATGCCGGCATCAAGCGCACGCAGCGCACGATGGCCTTCGGGGCGCACGACGAACCAGTCGCCCGCCTTGAGCTCGACGACTTCGCCGTCGATGTAGATTTCGCCCGCGCCTTCGAGCACGCCGTAGAGCTCCTCATTGGCCTGGTGCTTGTGCACGAACGGAACGGCAGCGCCTGCGGGCAGATGGTTGACGCTCACTTCGCAGCCGGTGAGGCCCAGCTTGTCGTGCAGTTCCGTGCGGCTGGCCTGCGGGTCGAGGGCGATTTTCTTGAAGTTCTCAGACATTGTTTTTCTCCTTTTCAACTGAGGAAAGTGTTTCTTAAAGGAAATGTCCTTCCTGGCGTGACGCCAAAGAGGGACTACGTGTTCTTTTCGAGCGCCTCCACGGCACGGGCAAGCGCCGATTCCAGCGCTTGCGTCCTGCGCTTTCCGAGCGACTGCAAAAGCGCCGCATCAAGGTCGCCGGAGATCTTTTCGAAGACGTCGCGCAGCGCCTGGCCCTTTTCGGTGAGCTCAACAAGGCTTGAGCGGCCGTCCTTTTCGTTGCTGCGGCGGCAGACGTAGCCCAGCGCCTCGAGCTTGCCGACCAACACCGTGACCGTTGCCTTCGTGCGGCCGCTTTCGCGGGCGATCTCGCTCATCGTGGCGTTCGGACGCTTGAAGAGGACGGCGAGGATGTCGCCGTGGGCGTGCGCCATGTCGGCAAGCCCCGCCTCGCGCATGCGGCTTTCGATGAGGCGTTTGAACTGTGCGCAAAGTCTCGAGGCATAGTGGGCAACGAGGTAGTGGTTCTCGACAAGACGTTCTGACATGATTTGAAAATGATCCTGGACGGACAGCGGTGAAGCAAGGCGGCATCGTCGATGCGCTCTTGAGCTCAGAGTGATTCGATGACGCGTATTTTAGTTCGATATCTAATTATTTCAAGTGTGCTCAAATGCACTGTCAAGGCGATGGCGGGCAGTGGTCAAGCGATTTGCATCAACAGAAAAGCGTTCGGTCTTGGAAAACGGCTGTATATCGTTCGAGATTCGGAACTCTTCGCGGCACCGCAGCGATTCCGGTTGAAGATCGAGAGATTTTGAGAAGAAACAAAAAAGGTCTGAAAGAACCGATATGGTTCTATCAGACCTTTTGTCGAAGTTCAGGCGCCGAATCCCGTCAGCAGTTTCAAGTGCTGTCTGAACCGGCGGACGATCCCGAACCCGTTACTCCCACTCGATCGTGGCAGGCGGCTTGCCCGAGACGTCGTAAACAACGCGGTTGATGCCCTTCACTTCATTGATGATGCGGTTGGAAACCGTTCCCAGCAGTGAGTAGGGCAGTTCTGACCACTTGGCGGTCATGAAGTCGCTCGTTTCCACCGAGCGCAGGCTCACGACCCAGTCGTAGGTGCGGCCGTCGCCCATGACGCCCACGCTCTTCACAGGCAGGAACACCACGAAGGCCTGGCTCACCTTGTCGTACCAACCGGCCTTGCGCAGCTCTTCGATGAAGATCGCGTCGGCCTGACGCAACAGATCGGCGTACTCGCGCTTGACTTCGCCCAGAATGCGCACGCCCAGACCCGGACCCGGGAAGGGATGACGGAAGACCATCTCGCGCGGCAGTCCGAGCTCGACGCCAAGTTCGCGCACCTCGTCCTTAAAGAGCGAGCGCAACGGCTCAAGCAGCTTCAGGCGCAGCGTATCGGGCAGGCCGCCCACGTTGTGGTGACTCTTGATCGTCTTGGCCTTCTTCGTCTTGGCGCCGGCCGACTCGATCACGTCCGGATAGATCGTGCCCTGGGCAAGCCACTTGGCGTTGACGAGCTTTTCGGCCTCGGCCTGGAAGACGTTGACGAATTCACGGCCGATGATCTTGCGCTTTTGTTCGGGGTCAGTGACGCCCGCAAGCGCGGTCATGAAGCGGTCGGTGGCGTCGACCACGATGAGCTTCATGCCCATGTTCTTTTCAAAGGTCTCGCGCACCTGCTCGCGCTCGTTGAGGCGCAAGAGGCCATTGTCGACGAACACGCACGTGAGCTTGTCGCCGATGGCGCGGTGAATGAGCGCGGCGGCCACCGAGCTGTCGACGCCGCCCGAGAGACCCAGAATCACCTCGTCGTCGCCCACCTGGGCGCGGATCGATTCCACGGCCTCGGCGATGTAGTCGCCCATCACCCAGTCGGCCTTGGCCTTGCAGATGTCAAGGACAAAGCGCTCGATGATGCGGCGGCCCTGCACGGTGTGCGTCACCTCGGGGTGAAACTGCACGCCGTAGAAGCCGCGCTTTTCGTCGGCCATGCCGGCGATCGGGCACGAGGGGGTCGAGCACATCACGACGAACCCTTCGGGGAGCTTGGAGACCTTGTCGCCGTGGCTCATCCAGACCTTGAGCATGCCCTCGCCTTCGGGGCCCTTGAAGTCCTCAATGCCTTCGAGCAGCTGGGTGGGGTTGTGCGCGCGCACTTCGGCGTAGCCGAACTCGCGCTTGGCGCCGCTTTCGACCTTGCCGCCCAGCTGCTGAGCCATCGTCTGCATGCCGTAGCAGATGCCGAGCACGGGAACGCCCGCGGAGAAGACCGCCGGGCTCACCTGGTCGGTGGATTCCTCATAGGCGCTCATGTGCGAGCCCGAGAGGATGATGCCCTGCGGATTGAATTCGCGGATGAACTCCGCCGAGACATCGTTGGCGTGCACTTCGCAGTACACGTGGGCTTCGCGCACGCGGCGCGCGATGAGCTGCGTGACCTGACTGCCGAAGTCGAGAATGAGAATTCGATCGTGTGACATTGAGGAATGTATCGCTTGGAAGAAAAAAGAAGAATTTGAGACGGACAACCACCCCTTAGCGCGGGAAAAGCGAAAACCGCGATCCGCGTCCTGAAAACAGAAATGGCGGCGCGCCGCCGCAAGCGAGCGCACCGCCATTTTAGCCCGAGGCCGGGATTAGTTCTCCTGACGGTAGTTCGGAGCTTCCTTGGTGATCTTCACGTCGTGGACGTGGCTTTCACGCCAGCCTGCAGCGGTGATCTCGACGAACTCGGCGCGGGTGCGCATCTCGTCGATCGTGCCGCAGCCGCAGTAGCCCATCGAGGAGCGCAGGCCGCCGGCCATCTGATAGAGGATCGTGACGACCGAGCCCTTGAAGGGCACCATGCCTTCAATGCCTTCCGGAACGAGCTTGTCGAGGTTGCCCGAGTTGTTGTCCTGGAAGTAGCGGTCGGCCGAGCCGTGGAACATGGCGCCCAGAGAGCCCATGCCGCGGTAGGACTTGTAGGAGCGGCCCTGGTAGAGAATGACTTCGCCCGGGGCTTCCTCGGTACCGGCAAGCATGCCGCCCATCATGACGCAGTTGGCGCCCGCGGCGATCGCCTTGGCGATGTCGCCCGAGAAGCGGATGCCGCCGTCGGCGATGAGCGGAACGCCCGTGCCTTCAAGGGCTTCGGCGACGTTGCTCACGGCCGTGATTTGCGGAACGCCGACGCCGGCGACGATGCGGGTCGTGCAGATCGAGCCCGGGCCGATGCCCACCTTCACGGCGTCGGCACCGGCGTCAACGAGCGCGCGTGCGGCGGCGCCCGTGGCGATGTTGCCGCCGATCACCTGCAGGTTGGGGTAGTTCTTCTTCACCCAAGTCACGCGGTCAAGCACGCCCTGGCTGTGGCCGTGGGCGGTGTCGACGACGACGACGTCCACGCCCGCTTCAACGAGAAGCTCAAGGCGCTCTTCAGTGCCCTTGCCCACGCCGATCGAGGCGCCGGCAAGAAGCTTGCCGTCCTTGTCCTTGGCGGCGAACGGATGTTCGGTCGCCTTGATGATGTCCTTGACGGTGATCAGGCCCGAGAGGTTGAAGTCGCGGTCGACGACGAGCACGCGCTCGAGGCGGTTCTCATGCATCAGGCGCTTGGCTTCCTCAAGGCTTGCGCCTTCCTGGACGGTGACCAAGCGTTCGCGCGGGGTCATGATCTCGCGCACGGGCGCTTCCATGCGGGATTCAAAGCGCAGGTCGCGGTTGGTGACCATGCCGAGCACGCGGCGGCCTTCAACCACGGGCACGCCGCTGATGCGGTGTTCCTGGCACATGCGGATGACGTCGCCCACGAGCATGTCGGGGCCCACGGTGATCGGGTCGCTCACGACGCCCGATTCATGGCGCTTGACCTTGGCGACTTCAGCGGCCTGCTGCTGCGCGGACATGTTCTTGTGGATGATGCCGACGCCGCCTTCCTGGGCCATCGCGATGGCAAGACGGCTCTCACTCACCGTGTCCATGGCGGCTGAGATCATCGGAATGTTGATGGTGATCTCACGGGTGAGCTTGGTCTTGAGGACAACGTCGCGGGGGAGAACGGTGGAGTGGGCGGGGACGAGCAGAACGTCGTCGAAGGTAAGGGCCTTCTGGAGAAGTCGCATGGTGTTAACCTCGGGAGCAAAAAAAAAAGAGCGTGCCGTCCGACATTGCATCGGCGTGTTCTCGGTTAACTCTTAATTCTAACACGTGTCGGCGGTCGATTTTCGATTTTGTTCGCTTGAAAGCACAAAACCGCAGGCGGCCGCTTAAGTTCAAAACTGTTCAGACCTCAAGCGGCTTGATGAGCTGATGAATGCCGCCGTGGCGCGGACGCGGAGCGGGGGCGTCGGCCTTGTGCTGCGCGCGCAGCCGGCGCGCGGTCATCGGGTCAACGAGAAGCTTCGTGCCAACGTCAAGCCTGTCGCCCTCGTGCAGTTCCGTCTCGGGCGAGACCTTGCGGGCAAAGACCGCCCAGGCGTTGACTTTTTCGACGGCGATGCCAGCAATCGAAGCCGCCTGCGCGACGGTTGATCCGGCGGGGACTTCAAGCTGCGAAAGCGTGACGCCGCCTTTTGCGGCGGCGCGCGCAACCGTAATCTTCATGGCTGGAAGCGAAGAAAAAACGAACAAAAAGCAAACGAAGGGTTTGAAAAAAGGATCCGAAGAAAGAGCCTTGGGCGTTTGGGCCGCAGCAGCCTTTCCATCGGATCCCTTCCATGAAGGTGATCAAGGAACCAAGGTTCCCAAGGATCCTCTTACCTTTAGATCACCACGCAGCCGGGCTCGCCCTCGGGGCGAGGCGAGATGCTGCCGATGCGGTAGACCGTCTCGCCCTGGTCCTTGAAGAGCGCCATCGCACGGTCGGCGTCCTCGGGCGCGACGACCACGGCAAGACCAATGCCGTTGTTGAAGACGCGGTGCATCTCGTAGGTGTCGATGTTGCCCTTTTCCTTCAGCCAGTCGAAGATCGCCGGACGCTTCCAGGAGTCGGAGTTGATCACGCACTGCATCGTCTCGGGCAGCACGCGCGGAATGTTTTCGATGAGGCCGCCGCCCGTGATGTGGGCCATGCCCTTGATTTTCACGGACTTCATCACTTCAAGCACCTGGCGCACGTAGATGCGCGTGGGCTCCATGGCGCGGTCGGCGAGCGTGGCGCCGTCAAAGGGCATCGACCAGTCGGCGCCCGAGACCTCGACCACCTTGCGGATGAGCGAGAAGCCGTTCGAGTGCGGGCCCGAGCTTGCCAGACCGAGCACGATGTCGCCCTCGCTGATCGTGCGGCCGTCGATGATTTCATCCTTTTCCACGATGCCCACGGCAAAGCCCGCGAGGTCGTATTCGCCTTCGGGGTACATGCCGGGCATTTCGGCGGTCTCGCCGCCGATGAGGGCGCAGCCCGCAAGTTCGCAGCCGTGGGCGATGCCCTTCACCACGCGCTCGGCCGTATCGACGTCGAGCTTGCCGCAGCCGAAGTAGTCAAGGAAAAAGAGGCTGCGGGCGCCCTGCACGAGGATATCGTTGACGCTCATGGCGACCAGATCCTGACCTACCGTGTCGTGACGGTTGAGCTTCATGGCGAGCATGAGCTTGGTGCCAACGCCGTCGGTGCCCGAGACGAGAACCGGGTTCTTGTACTCCTTACTGATTTCAAACAGGGCGCCGAAGCCGCCGATGGAGCCGAGCACGCCCGGAATCATGGTGCGCTTGGCCGCAGGCTTGATGCGTTCGACGAGTTCGTCGCCGGCATCAATGGAAACGCCGGCTGCTGCGTAGGAAAGTTGGGTCATATCTGAAGTGCTTGTCGAGGGTGGTTTGCAAAGCAAAAGATGCAAAACGAGAAAACCGAATCGCCGCGAATACCCGCGTGGCGGGGCCTGATTCGATTTTGAGGCGCTGCGCGCTAAACTTGCGTCACGCACATTGCCGGTTCAATCCACGCATTTTAGCCGAAGCGGCAGTGGGTGCATGCGTCGAGCCCCCAAGCCCGGGCGCGGCCGGCGCCGGCGCGGGGTGAAACTCCCGCGCGCTCGCTTCTCCCTTGACTCCTTGTGCGATCCTCCCATTGAAGCCCGATTGCGACGAAGTGCTCAGCCAGCCGACCCAGCAGCTTGCGCGCGACCTGATCGAGGCCGAGGCGCCGACGCTGGAAAATTTTGTTGTCGGCGACAATGCCGAGCTGATCGAAAGCCTGCGGCGCTGCCGCGCCGGGGCCGGGCCGCAGTTTGTCTACATCTGGGGGCCGCCCGGCAGCGGCCGCACGCACCTTCTGAGAAGCCTCACGCCGAGCCAGCGCTGGCGCGTGCCCGAGTTTGACGAGACGGTGCCGCTCTATACCGTCGACAATGTCGAGCTCTTGGACGACGAAGATCTCGAAAAGCTCTTTCACCTGATGAACGCGGTGAGAAGTCACCCCGGCACGCACATCGTCGTGGCGGGCGCGCAGCCGGTGGCCGCGCTCACGATCCGCGAGGACGTGCGCACGCGCCTGTCCTGGGGGCTTACCTACCGCGTGCACTACCTGCCCGATGATCTCGCCGAGGCCGAGTTCGTGCGGCAGGCCCGCGCACGGGGGCTAGAGATTTCGCCCGAGCTCGCGCGCTGGGTGAGCGAGCATGCGCCGCGCGACATGCGGGGGCTGCGGGCGTTCCTCGATAAAATTGACCGCTGCTCGATGCAGACCAAGCGCCGCGTGAGCTTCGGGCTCTTGAACGAATGCCTGCAAAGCCTCGAGCGCAGCCGGCTGCCGCGCTCGTAGACGGGCCGCGCTTCCTTGCACCGGTGCCCTCAAAGGCTCCTCAAGGGGCCTCTGCATGGCGTGGTGCCGCCACGGGCCCAACAACGAAAACAATTCAATCGCGATAAAGAAAATGAGACTAGCCGTATTCGATCTCGATCACACGCTGATGCCGCTTGATACGGGCGACATGTGGGTGCGCTGGCTTGTGGCGCGCTCCGGGACCGATCCCCGGCCCGTGGCAAGCGAGCTTGAGCGCTTTGCGCGCGAGTACCGTGCGGGCGTCATCGACATCGATGACTTCGAATCCTTCCAGATGCGCTTTCTGTCGCAGTTTCGCCGCGCGTTTTTAAATGTCGAGCTTGCGGCCTATGTCGAAGCCGTGGTCGAACCGGCGCTGCCGGCGGCTTCGCGCCGTTTGGTCGAGCACTACACGAGCATGGGCGACAAGACGGCGCTTTGCACGGCAACCTATGATTTCGTGAGCAAGGCCGTTGCCCGCGTGCTTGGAATCGACTTCACGCTTGCCGTGAAGCCTGAAGAAAACGACAAGGGCGAGTTCACGGGGCGTCTTGCCTCGGCCCCGTCCTATTCCGCAGGCAAGGTCGACTACGTGCGCGCCGTGATCAAGGAGGCGGCAGATAGCGGCGAGCCCTTCGAGAGCGTTCACTTTTATTCCGACTCGATGGCCGATATGCCCCTTTTTGAATTCGTCGAGAGCCTGGGCGGCACCTGCTTTGCGGTCAACCCCGAGAAAAAGCTCGAAGCGCTTGCAGCCGAGCGCGACTGGGAGGTGCTGCGCACGTTCGACGCGCAGGATCTCGCGCGCTGGAAGAAGGTTGCCGCGGATCTGATGGAGCCGCGCAAGTAGACGACGCAAAAGAAAAGATTCAGTGTGGAGTAGCAGCAAGTGTTTGATTGCGTGAGGAAGTTGGTGGCCGGCATCACCGGCCGCCGCAAGACCGCGCCCAACCGGACGCCCCGCATCATCGGGCCCGAGGAGCACGGCATTGATCCGGAAAAGGTGAGCTGGGCCGCGCGGCGTACGTGCGAGATCCTGCAGGCACGCGGCTTCAAGGCATTCGTTGTTGGCGGAGCGGTGCGCGACCTTCTTCTGGGCGTCACGCCCAAGGACTTCGACGTTACCACCGATGCCGAACCCGAGCAGGTGAAGCGCTCGCAGCGTCGCGCCTACATCATCGGCAAGCGCTTTCGGCTCGTGCACGTGGTCTTCGGCGACGAGATCATTGAGTGCTCGACCTTCCGCGCGCTCGATGCCGCGGGCGTGCGCAAGGACGCCAACGGGCGCGTCGTGAGCGACAACGTCTTCGGCGAAATGTGGGAGGACGCGGCGCGTCGCGACTTCACGATCAACGCTATGTACTACGACCCGACCACGCAGCAGGTCTACGACTACCACGGAGGCTTTGAGGATCTCAAGAAGCGGCGCCTCGTGATGATCGGCGACCCGGTCGAGCGCTACCGCGAGGATCCGGTGAGCATGATGCGCGCCGTGCGCATTGCGGCAAAGCTTGGATTTACGATGGACCGCGACACCGAGCGCGCGATTCCGAAGATGGCCCGCACGCTTGAAAACGTACCGGCCGCGCGCCTTTTCGACGAGATGATGAAGCTCTTTACGAGCGGCCACGCCGAGGCGTGCCTCATCAAGCTGCGCGCCGAGGGGCTGCACCGGTCGCTACTGCCGATGCTCGATGTCATTCTCGATGAGCACGAGGGCGAGAAGTTTCTCATGCTCGCCCTGCGGCGTACCGACGAGCGCATTGCCTCGGGCAAGAAGATTTCGCCCGCGTTTCTTTTCGCGACGCTCCTGTGGCCGCAGGTCAAGAAGCGCTGGGACAGCTACCAGGAGCGCCAGGGCATGGTCCGCTCCAAGGCGCTTTTCTGCGCCTCCGAGGACGTGATCACCACGCAGTGCCAGAAGCTCGCGATTCAGCATCGCTTTGTTGCCGACATCAAGTTGATCTGGATGCTGCAGCTGCGTTTTGAGCGGCGCACCGGCAAGAACCCCTATACGCTTTCCCAGCACCCGAAGTACCGCGCGGGCTACGACTTCCTGCTTCTGAGAAGCCTCCTCGGGCACGTGCCCGCAGACCTCGTGCAGTGGTGGGACACCTTTGCACAGGCCGACGACGACACGCGCGCCGCGATGGTGGCCGACTGTGAGCGTCAGGCACGCCGCACGGCAAGCCAGGCGCGCGCGGGCAACCGCCGCCGTCGCGAAGAGGCCGATTTGAGAAGCGAGGAGGAGCTCCTTGCGCAGGTCGAGCGCGAGCGCGAGTACGCCAACGGCGTGCGCCGCCGCCCGAGCAGAACGGCCAACACTGCCAACACTGCCGGCGCGGACGTCGCCTCCAACTTCGCCGACGGCTCTGCCGCCTCCAATGAGGCCAATGGCGACAATGCTTCCGCTGGCGAGCCCGCGCCCAAGCGCCGTCGCCGCCGCTCGCGCAAAAAGACAACGTCTCAGACGGGCGCAGTCGACGCCGTGCAGACGGCTTCGGCCAACGACTCAGAGGTGAGCGCACAGCCTGCGGCCGAGCCCGTTTCCGCTCCCGTAGTAGCGCCCGCAGATGGACAGCCCGCTGAGGGCGAGACGCCCGCACCGCGCCGTCGTCGTCGCCGCCGCGCCAAGCCCAAGATGGACGATGTGTCCGCGGCTGACAACGCATCCGTCGCGCTTTCTGCCGAGGACAAGGCGTCATGACGGGCGGCAACGACAAAGCCCCCCTGCAGCAGGAGCTCAACCAGAAACCGGTTGAGGTCGTGCTCGGCCTTGGCGCCAATCTCGGGGATCCGAAGGCGATGCTTGAGGCGGTGCTCGAGGAGATGAAAAACATCCCTCAGACCGAGCTTGTCTGCGCCAGCCCCTTTTACCGCACGGCGCCCGTGGAATCGTCCGGCCCCGATTATGTGAACGCCGTCGCGGTCTGCAGCACGCGGCTTGCGCCCGAAGCGTTTCTCGATGCGCTGCAGCGCCTTGAAAACATCCACGGCCGCGTGCGGCCTGTGGGCGTCGTCAATGCGCCGCGCACGCTTGACCTTGACGTCCTGCTCTGGGGCGAGGCCGTGATTCAGACGCCGCGCCTTACGGTGCCGCACCCGAGAATGCACTTGAGAGCCTTCGTGCTGCGCCCGCTTTTTGACGTGCTGCCCGCGTGCGTCATTCCCGGTCTCGGAAGGGCCGACGAGTGGCTCGCCAACATCACGGATCAGCG
>USAL01000043.1 GCA_900552545.1 uncultured Sutterella sp.
TGTGAAAGTACCTCCTTCGACAACCGGGGTGGGTCATTTCGGTTGTCGATTGGTGGGTACTTTATGCTGTCGTGCAACAAACCATTCACTTTCTGAACGAGCGTTCAGAATTGTACGGAAATTTATAAATTTGTCATCGTTCCAAGGGAGGAGGCACATAATTTTCCTTAACCCTCTTATGTTTGAAATCAAAGGTTTTTGGGGATTTCGGCAATACTTAAGGACTCCTCTTTACGTGCCTTAACTGAGCAAACGGAGCATCGCGGGTTTTCGGCGGGCCGCCCTCGAAGGGAGCCCGCCGCACACAGGGTCTTTTTCAGGACTCGAAAACTATTTCGAGCGCCGGCGCATCCACGCGATGATGGGGCGCGCCGCCTGCGCGCACACAAGGCCTGCGATCACAAGCAGCATGCCGACGACGATGAAGACCGTAAGCGGCTCGCCCAGAACGACGATGGCCGTCGCCACGGTGACCACCGGGATGAGGTAGATGTAGACGGTGCTGGCCACTGCCCCAAGGAGCTTTACGGTCATGCTCCAGAAGACAAAGCACAGACCCGAGGCGATGAAGCTCAAGAACACAAGGTTGCCGCCCACGGTCGGGATGAGGAGCTCGTCGATGGAGACGTCAAAGCCGTCGTAAGCCGCCACGGGAATCATGCAGATGATGCCCCAGAAGAAGATGCGCCGCGTCACAGGCAAAGCCGGGAACCCCAGCGCCGTGATGCGCTTGACGAGCAGCGAATACGCCGCCCAGATGAGACCTGCGCTTGCCGCAAGCAGATCGCCCTTCCAGTTGAACTCAACGCCCTCTTCGCCGCCCCAGCAGATGAGCCCCACACCCGCAAGCGAAAGCGCAAGCCCCAGGAAGAACCACCCGCCCAGCGGTTCGCGTGAGCCGGTGAGTTTGCCCAGAAGCGCCGTGAAAAAAGGCGACAGGCACACGATCACGCCCACGTTCGAGGCGCGGGTAAAGACAAGCGCCACGTTCTCGGCAAGGTAGTACAGGCAAATCCCGGTGAGGCCCGCAAAGAAAAAGTAGAGCTCCTCGCGCGCGACGAGCCGTCGCGTCAGGCGCCTGGGCCAGAGCACCCAGAGAAAGAGGTAGCCCAGCACGAAGCGCACGCAGAGAATCTCCACGGGAGTAAGCACCTCGAGGAGAACCTTCGTCGAGACAAACGTCACGCCCCAGACGACGACGGTGAAAAGAGCCAGAAGGTGCCCCAGGGCAAGATCGCGTCCCCCCGAGACGCCGCTCATCAATTGATTGTCTGACAGCATGTTTTTGTCGTTCTCGATCCTGAGCTTGAGCCAGAAAAACGCAAGGGAGCCCGAGGGCCCCCTTTTTTGTCTTTGCGTCGGGTTTGTCCTTTCTTTTTATTCCACCGTCACGCTCTTGGCAAGGTTGCGCGACTTGTCGACATCGGTGCCGCGCGCAAGCGCCGTATGGTAGGCCAAAAGCTGCAGCGGCACTACGTGAAGGATGGGCGAAAGGTCGCCGTAGTTTTCTGGCAGCCGGATCACGTGCATCTCCTCGGTGCTGTCGATGACGCTGTCGCCATCGGCAAAGACGTAGAGCTTGCCGCCGCGGGCGCGCACCTCCTGCATGTTGCTCTTTAATTTCTCAAGGAGCTCATCGTTGGGCGCAATGGTGACGACGGGCATGTTGGCGTCGACAAGCGCGAGAGGCCCGTGCTTGAGTTCGCCCGCAGGATACCCTTCGGCGTGAATGTAGCTGATTTCCTTGAGCTTGAGGGCGCCTTCAAGCGCAATCGGATAGTGCATGCCGCGCCCGAGAAAGAGCGCATCGTCCTTGCTCGCAAAGCGCTCGGCCCAGGCGATGATCTGAGGCTCAAGCGCAAGCACGCTTGCCAGCGCCGCCGGCACATGGCGCAGACGAGAAAGCGCCTCGCTTTCGGCCTTGGCGTCGAGCCTGCCGCGAAGCTTTGCAAAGGTGAGCGTCAAGAGGTAGAGCGCCGCCAACTGCGTCGTAAAGGCTTTGGTGCTTGCCACGCCGATCTCCACGCCCGCGCGCGTGACGTAGGCGATGCGGCTTTCGCGCACGAGCGCGCTTTGCGCGACGTTGCAGATTGCAAGCGTCTTCGTCATGCCGCTTGCGACGGCGTGCTTTAGGGCGGCGATCGTATCGGCTGTTTCGCCCGACTGCGAAATCGTCACGACAAGCGTTGCCGGATCCGCAATCGAGACGCGGTAGCGATATTCGCTTGCGATCTCCACGTCGCAGGCAATGCCCGCGATCGCCTCTAGCCAGTACTTGGCGGTGAGAGCGGCGTAGTAGCTCGTGCCGCAGGCAAGCATCAGGATGCGCTTGACGCCCGAAAAGACCTCTTCGGCGTCTTTGCCGAAGAGCGTGGGCGAGATGCCCGCAACGCCTTCGAGCGTGTCGCCGATCGCGCGAGGCTGCTCGAAGATCTCCTTTTGCATGTAGTGGCGGTAGGGGCCGAGGTCGGCCGCCCCGGCATAGGCCTCGACGCAGACCACCTTGCGCTTGACGGGCTCGTAGCCCGAGGCCGTTCTCGCATAGACCTGCACGCGTTCGTCGGTGACGTCGAGCACGTCGCCCTCTTCAAGATAGATGAAGCGGTCGGTGACGCCCGCCAAGGCCATCGCGTCGCTGGCAACGAAGTTTTCCGCCTCGCCCAGGCCCGCCACCATGGGCGAGCCCTGACGAGCGCCCACGATGCGGCCCGGCTCCTCGACCGAGAAGACCGCGATCGCATAGGCGCCGCGCACGCGCGAGAGCGCCTTTTGCACGGCTGCAAGCAGATCGCCCTCGTAGTAGTAGTTGACGAGGTGCGCGAGCACCTCCGTGTCGGTCTGGCTCGTCATGCGCACGCCCTGGGCCTCAAGCTCGGCCTTGAGCTCGGCATAGTTTTCGATGATGCCGTTGTGCACGAGCGCGATGCGGTTGCCCGCAATGTGCGGGTGGGCGTTTTCAACGACGGGGCCGCCGTGGGTGGCCCAGCGCGTGTGCGCGATCGCGGTGGTGCCCTGCATGCCGTCGAGCTTGACCTGCTCGGCGAGATCCTTGACGCGCGCCACGCTACGGGCGCGGTCGATGCGGCCGTCGCGGATCACCGCAATGCCGCAGCTGTCATAGCCTCTGTACTCGAGTCTGCGCAACCCCTCGAGCATGACAGGAACGATGTCCCTGCGGCTCGCGCCGGCAACGATTCCACACATAATGTCTTTTCCTCTTCAATTGGATCGATGCACCCGCACCGTACTCACGAATGCGGGCGTCGCGTGAAACCGCCGCCGATTAGGCCTCGGTAGGTTCAGCGGACTGGGTTTGGGCAGCAGCCTCTTCGCGTTCCTGCACCTTCTGCTGGTGCGCACGGGCGCGCGCAGGCGTACGGGCGCGGAACTTGCCGCCCCCGTGTCGGTGCTCGGCAGCCGCCTCAGTCGCCTCGGGCGCCTCGGAGGCTGCAGCGGGCTCGGCAGCAGCAGGAGCGG
The DNA here is from genome assembly GCA_900552545.1 of uncultured Sutterella sp. Taxonomy (GTDB): domain Bacteria; phylum Pseudomonadota; class Gammaproteobacteria; order Burkholderiales; family Burkholderiaceae_F; genus Duodenibacillus. The sequence continues at coordinate 3,478 of USAL01000043.1, forward strand.
CGGGCGCAGCAGATGCAGCAACAGGGGCCTCGTCCTTCGTGGGACGCTTCCAGCCCTTGATCGTGCGCTGCGGCGCGCGCGAGAGCGTGAGCTCACCCGCTGGCGCGTTCTTCGCAAGCGTCGTGCCGGCTCCGAGCGTTGCGCCCTCGCCCACCGTGACGGGAGCGATCAACTGCGTGTCCGACCCGATGAAGGCGTTGTCGCCGATCGTAGTGCGGAACTTGTGCACGCCGTCGTAGTTGCAGGTGATGGTGCCCGCGCCGATGTTGACGCCGCTTCCCATGTCGGTGTCGCCGATGTAGGAGAGATGGTTGATCTTGGAGCCGCGGCCGATGTTGGACTTCTTGATCTCAACGAAGTTGCCCACGTGCACGTCTTCGGCGAGCACGGCCTGCGGACGCAGGCGCGCATAGGGACCCACGCGGGCGCCGCTTCCGACCACGGCGCCGTCGATGTGGCAGAAGGCGTCGATCTTGGCGCCCGCCTCGATGCGTGCGTTGCGGATCACGCAGTAGGGCCCCACGGTCACGCCGTCGGCAAGCTCCACGTCGCCTTCAAAGATGCAGCCCACGTCGATCGTGACGTCGCGCCCGCAGACGAGCCGCCCGCGGATGTCAAGCCGCGAGGGATCGATCACGGTCACGCCCGCTTCGGTCAAAAGCTCGGCCTGATGATCCTGCCAGATGCCTTCGAGCCGCGCGAGCTGCGTCTTGGAGTTGACGCCCTCGACTTCAAAGCTGCGGCGCGGCCGGGCCGAATTGATGCGCACGCCGTCGCGCACGGCAAGCCCGATCACGTCGGTGAGGTAGTACTCGCCCTGGGCGTTGCTCGCCTTCAATTCCGACAACCAGCCGGAGAGGCGCGCCGTCGGCAGCAGCATGATGCCGGTGTTCACCTCGCGGATCTGCTTCTGGCCTTCGGTGGCGTCCTTTTGCTCGACGATGGCCACGATGCGGCCGCGCTGGCGCAGGATGCGCCCGTAGCCCGTGGGATTGCGCAGCACGGTGGTGAGAATCGCCATGCCGTCGCCTGCGACGCGGCAGAGCCGATCGACCGTCTCAGGCTGCACGAGCGGCACGTCGCCCAAAAGAACGAGCGTCTGCTCGGCGGCGGGATCAAGCGCCGGGAGCGCGCACTGCAGCGCGTGGCCGGTACCCAACTGCGGCTCCTGCAGCGCAAATTCAATGTTTGTACGGGCCGAGAGCGCCTCGCGCACCACCTCGGCGCGGTGCCCGACCACCACCACGGTGCGGCTCACGTCGGGAAGCTTGGCGACGGTGTCGAGCACGCACTCGATCATCGGCTTGCCCGCGAGGGGCTGAAGAACCTTCGGCAGGTCGGAGTGCATGCGCTTGCCTTGACCGGCTGCGAGAATGACGACGTTCATCATGATTGTGTACTTCCAGTTTTTACGCCCTTTGCTTGTCAACGGATCGATTCGGGCGGGTTTGAAAATGAGTCAAGCGAATTTTGCCATTTAGCCCCGTTGAAGATTGCCGCGGCCGCAAAAAAAGAGGCCGGATGCGTTCCGAACCCCCGACATAGTGCAGGGTAAAAACCCTGAAATTTAATCGATTTTGCACGACGCCCATGACTTTAATCCCCTCGCCCCTGCTGAGAATCAAATTCATTAGGCAGTTTGCGTAGTTACGAAATGTAATCCCTCGCTTAAAATCGCTACCCGCGGGTGTGTCGATTTTTCTTCTGCACCGACTTGTTGCTTTCCACGGTGGATTGTTCTGCAGTCTCACATTAAAACAACAAAGAAGACAAAAAGCGCCTTCTGGACCCTACGGACAGGACGCTTTTCTTATTTTCAGCAGAAATTCACGCAGTCGCATCAGTCAGACGAGGGCCTTCAAACGCTAGCTTTGCCTCGTTTGGCTTTCCGCGGGCTTCCGGGCGGCCTTGCCCCGCTTCCGGCAGCAGTTCAAGCCCGTTTGCTCAAGCGGGCTGCAACAGGAGTGTTTTATGACCACTGAAAATCCTGCGGACAAGTCTCCGCAAAATCTTCCCCACATGCATCAGGAGAAGGTCGGCATCGGAGCGTACATCTCGCTCTTTCTGGCCGTGTGCTTCTTCTCGGGCGTGTTCTACAAGATGCCGGCCGGCTGGACCTGGCTCGGCGCCTTTGACTTCACCACGCTGATCGGCAAGTTCGGCACGGTCTTCGAGTCGACCAACTTCGTCGGCAAGGGCGGTATCAGCGCCCGCCAGGGCTTTGCCTTCGCGCTCTCGCTCGTTCCCGGCGTGATGCTCGCTCTGGGCCTTCTCGAGGTGCTCTCGCACTACGGCGCCCTGCGCGCCGCGCAGCAGCTCATGACCCCGCTACTCAAGCCGATCCTCGGCGTTCCCGGCACGACGGGTCTGGCGCTCATCACCGACCTGCAGAGTACCGATGCGGGCGCGGCCCTCACCAAGAGTCTGGCCGACACCGGCGTCATCACCAAGCAGAACCTCGTGGTGATGTGCGCCTGGCAGTACGCCGGCGCCGGCCTCGTGAACAACTACTTCTCGATCGCCTCGGCCCTGTTCCCGGCCTTCCTGCTGCCGGTGTGGCTGCCGCTGGCCATCATGTTTGTTCTGAAGTTCGTCGGTGGTGTACTGACCCGCTTCGTCCTGACAACTGTCTACAAGAAGGATTTTGCAAATGAGTAACGCACCCGCCACCGCTTCCAAGAACCCGTTCGACATCTTCGTCGCCGGCCTGCGCAAGGGCTTCGGTGTTGCCATCAACAACCTGATGCCCAACGTGATCATGGCCTTCGTTCTGGCCTACATCCTTCAGTTATGGGGCGTGCTGCAGTTCCTCGGTGATCACGGCGGCGTGCTCATGGGCATCTGGGATCTGCCGGGCGAAGCGATCACGGTGCTGTGCGCCACGTGGCTGAGCTGCGGCGCCGGCGTCGGCGTTGCCGCCTCGCTTCTCGCCTCGGGTCACCTCACCCCGCACGACATCACGATTCTGTCGCCGGCCCTGCTGCTGATGGCCTCCCAGATCCAGTACATGGGCCGTCTGCTCGGCGTGGCCGACTGCCCGAAGAAGTACTGGCCGTGGCTCATGTTCAACTCGCTTCTCATGGCGGGCATCGGCATGATGATCATGCGCTTCATCGTGTAATTGCACACACGGCGTAAAGCCCTAAACCGGCTTGTCCGACATCGTCAGGCAAGCCGGTTTTTTCTTGGCCTCGACACTATTCTAAAATTCATTAGAATAGTCTTTATCCGCAACGCGCATCCCCTCATTCATCATGTCGAGACCCCCAGCTTCTGAAACCGCGAGCCCCGAGCCTCTTGCCCACATCGAGCGCAAGCACCGGCTTTATGCGCAGATCGGCCTGCTCGGACGGGCGCTCGGGCAGCAGACGCGGCTTGAGATCATCGAAATCCTCGCGCAGTGCCCGCGCACGGTCGAGATGCTCTCGGCCATTCTTCAGACCGACATCAAGAGCGTGAGCGCGCATCTGAAGGTCCTTCGCAAGGCGGGTCTGGTCTGCGTCGAGCGCTGCGGGAACTTTCGCCGCTACTCGGTTGCCGACGCCCGTGTGCTTGAACTTGCGGTGCTCATGAGCCGGACGGCGCGCGAAACCGCGGAGGCGGCCGAAGAGACCGGGGTGAACGACGACGCAGCGCTTGACGTCGAGACCGCCCTTCAATACGCCGGCAAGGGCGAACTGATGCTCATCGACGTGCGTCCGGCTGAGGAATTTGAAGCCGCGCACCTGCCGCACGCGAGAAGCTTTCCGCTAGAGACGCTCGAAGCGCACCTTGAGACGATCCCCCGGACGACGGCTTGCGCGGCCTACTGCCGCGGCTCGTGCTGCTTTCTTGCACAGAAGGCGGCCGAGATCTTCAAGCGCCACGGCCGGCGGCTCCTGATCGTGCGCGAGGGCGTGCTCGACTGGCTCGGAGAGGGCCGCGCAGGACTTCTCGTTGAAGACGGAGCAAAGAGCCCTTCATAAGACTTCGCACCAACAACCGATTTTTCCAACATCTCCACAAGAAGAACATCATGATCAACTTCATCAAGACCATGGCCCCGGGGTGGTTTGCCGGCGTCATGGGGACCTCCGTCGCAAGCCTTGCCGCCTGGCTTTTGTTTGCCGCCACGCCCTGGCAGTGGGTGGCCGACGCGCTGCACTACATCGCGATCGTGATGATGATCGTGCTGGGCCTTGCGGGGCTCGCGCGCATCATCCTTTTCCCGGGGCGCGTCTTTGAAACCATCTCGCACCCCGTGGAGGGCAGTTTCTACGCCACCTTCCCCATCGCGCTTCTCGTCATGGCAGGCCAGTGGAGCATGCGCGGGATCGACCCCGCGTTCGTGAGCGTGCTCTGGTGGGTGGGCGCCGCGGGGACGTTCCTTGCGAGCTACATCATTCTCTTTCGCCTCTTTACGCTCGACAAGCTCAAGCTTGAGATGGTCACCCCGGCGCACTTCATCCCCGCCGTCGGCCTTGTGGTCATTCCGGTGGCGGGCGCGGGCCTTGCGGGCCACGCCCAGGGGCTGATGCGCGAGGTCTACTTCGGCATCAACATGCTCGGCATGGGCGCGGGCGCCTTCATGTACATCGCACTTCTTGCCATGACGATGGCGCGGCACTTCCTGCGACCGGCGATCGAAGGCAAGATGACGCCCACGCTCTGGGTGCATCTGGCGCCCCTCGGGGTCATTCCGTTGAGTCTTCTATCGCTGCTGCACGCCGTCGGCAACGAAGGCGCGTTTGCCTACGGCATTCTCGTTGCGACGGGCTTTATGGGCGCCTCGCTCTGGTGGCTCGTGCTGTGCCTGGCGATGACGATTCGCAACGCCCTCGCAGGGAAGCTTCCCTTTGCGCTTTCCTGGTGGGCCTTCGTCTTCCCCGTGGGCGCCGTCACGGTGCTTGCGGTACGCCTGAGCACTCTGGCGCAGTTGGAGCTTTTGCCCATTCTCTCGCGCGTTCTCTTTGCGCTCCTGATGCTCGTGTGGATTGCCGCGGCCGCGGGTACGGTCGCGGGCCTCATCCGGGGCACCATCATCCCCAAGCCCCAGGCTTGAAACCCCAAAGACAGCTCGCTTTAAACAACAAAAAGGCCGCCTCCCGGCGCCGCATCGACTCTGCAGAAGTTCTGCAGGCGGGCGGCCGGAAGCGGCCTTCTTTCTTATCTTCTTCGGGCGAGTCGCCTTACCCGAAGATGGATTTACCTGTTAGTCAAAGAGGATGGCGTTGGCAACGAGCGTAGCCACCATGCCGAGCATCATCGGAATCCAGGTGCGGCGCACGATTGCCATCGGCGCAACGCCTGCGGCGCCCGCCACGGCGATGATCACGCCCGCCACCGGGCTCATGGCGCGCATCATGCCCGAGGCAAACTGCATCGGCGTCACGAGCGCTTCAACCGAGCCGCCCAGACCCGCGGCAACGTCAGGCGCAAGGGCTGCAAAGGACGAGTAGGCGCCCACGCCCGAGCCCGTGAGGAACGTCACCAGGCCCACGATGGCCGCCAGAAGCACGGTCATCATGTTGCTGCCCGCACCCACGCCCTGAGCCGAATTGATGAGCACGTCGATCAGACCAGAGGTGCGAAGGCCCGTTGCAAAGAACTCGGCGCAGATGATGAGCGCGACGATGCCGGTAAACATCTTGCCCATGCTCTGGAACATCGCCAGGGCGTCCTTGAAGATCTTCTTGAGGTCGCCGCGGTTGCGGATGATCTCGACCACGATCACGAAGATCCACACCATGAAGAGCGCGGCGATCGTATCGAGCTTGATCGAGGTAACGACAAGCTTCGAGAAGATGATCAGAAGGATGATCGGAAGCACCGGGAAGATGGCGTACCACTTGGGGGCGTCCGGCGCGTCGCTCTTTTTCACCTCGGCGGCTTCCGAGTACACGTCGTCGCCCTTGCGGTCGTAGTAACGCTGCACGAAGTAGTGCGCGATGCCCGCCACGATGAGCGTCGGGACGGCAAGCGGCAGCTGGTACTGCACGAGGTAGATGATGGGATCAAGACCCGCGACTTTGGCGGCAAGCGAGGCCGTGCCCGCCGTCGGCGCAAAGGTCATGCCGGCCGAGGTGCCGATCACCGAGGCTGCGGCCGCTGGCGACGTGCCCACCGCGCGCAGAATCGGGAACAAGGCCACCAAGAGCAGCATCGCCAGACCCGCCGCAGACGGAATCACCATCACAAGGAGCTGGCCCACGATGTAGCCCGCCACGAGAACCGCGTACGGGGCTTTCAACATTGAAAGCGGCTTGATCGCGACGTTCACCAACGCGCGGGCCGCGCCGATGCGGTCCATGTAGGCGGCAAAGCCCCCTGCGGTCATGATGAGAAAGCCCGTGCCGGCGCTTTGCTTGGTGGCGATGCTCTTTAAGGTCGCAAAGATGTCAAAGAGCCAGAAGCCCGAGGGCTTGACGCCCTTGGGCAGGAACCCGACACCGGCCAGAGCCACGCAAATCAGGATCACGAGGCCTGCAAAGAGCAGCACCATGTGCGTCGAATAGCGCTTGATGAGCGCCCAACCAGCAAGCACCGTCACGATGACGGCAATCCAAGGCAACAAAGCAGTCATTTTCTTCCCCTTTAGTCCCTTTCGTTCGACGGTCACCCCGGCGGCAGACGCCGGAGTTCCCTCAGGAGTTGTTGTTTAGAGATAGCGTTCAAACTCGGTCTCAAGCCCGTCGAGAGCCTTTTGGACCGCATCGCGGGACGCGGCAAGCGAGGCCTTGAAGGCCGCAAGCGCCTTGCCGTCTTCTTCGATCATCGCCTCGACCTCCTCGGGACGAGCGCTGCCCGCCGTGCGGCGGTTGGCGAGGATCTTCTTCGGATCGAGCGCGTCGTGGAACTCTTCTTCGCTCATCGGAAGCTCGGGCGAGACGCCCGGGAACTCCTCGGCGATCTCCTCGCGGTAGATCGCCTGCATCTGCGCGTACGGGAATTCAAGCGGGAGCACGTTGTTGGCGCGCGCCCAGGAGACCATGCGGCTTGCCATGTGGTGTCCGATGCGAAACGGCAGTCCGTAGTCCTTCATCAGGCGGTCGGCGATCTCCTGCGAGGCCGTCCAGTCGCTGTTGAGCTCTTCGAGCGCACGCGCCGGGTTGATGCGAAGCGCGTTGAGCACCTTGAGGAATCGCCCGAGCATCGAGACCGCGGCCTTGCCCATGCGGCCGTTCTTGGCAACGCTCTTGCCGTCGACCATGCCCGGCACGACATTGTGCGAGCGGGTGATGACGGTCATCATCTCGCCCACGACGTCGGAGGCGTCGGCGCGGCAGTTGTTCATGAGGCCGGGGTTGCGCTTCTGCGGCATGGCCGAGGAGACGTAGGTGTTTTCGCCCCCTTCCTGCAGAATGATCCAGGGACGGGGCTGCGCGTACTGCACCATGATGTCGGAGATCATCGAGCCCACGTGCAGCGCAATACTCGCGGCAATCGAGGCGATTTCAACGGGATAATCGACGGGCGCCTCGCACGTGGCGTCAAAGGCGTTGCGCACAGGCCGCGCAAAACCCAGGCGCGCGGCCATGGCCTCGCGGTTGAGCGGCCACCCGGTGCCGTTTAGAACCGTCGCGCCCATCGAGCAGAGGTCGTAGCGCGCAAGGCACTGCGACAGGCGCTCGCGATCGCGCAGGAAGGCCGCCGCGAACCCGAGGAGATAGTGCGCGTAGCTGTTGGGCTGGGCGGCGACGCCGTTGGTGTAGTTGGGAACGACCGTGTCGCGATGGTCCTTGGCAAGCGCGAGGAGCTTTTCGATCACGGCGTCAAGCGCCGCAGCAATGTCAAAGACCGATTCGCGGTCGAGCGCCATGCGCATCGTCGAGAGAATGTCCTGGCTCGAGCGGCCGGCGTGAATGAGCGTCACCTCAGGGCTCGTGGCGGCAATGAGCATCGGCTCGTAGTCGATGTAGCGCTTGACTCGCTTTGCGGGGTCCGCCGCGGCCGCCTTCTCGACCTTGTCGATGCCGCCCGCGGCAAGCTTTGCCGTCGCCTCGTCGATCAGGCCTTCGCTGCGGTTGATCACGACCGTGGCCTTGTTGATGGTCGAAATCCAGAAGAATTCGTCGTGCTGCACTTTGTTCTCCTTTGGCACATGCGCCCGTATGGACAGCTGCCGCCCGAACCGGCGGTCTAAGAGAGTCTTTACGAAGCCCCGAGTCCCTCCCATGAGGGACTGAGCCTCAGTAGTTCGGCTTAGTATCGAACGAACACCGTCAAGAATCAACGGCATAATGAGCAAAGTAGTTTTGCGTGTGACGCAAATTAAGCCTTTTGAAGAGGTCGATTTTTCAGCGCAAAATCAACACCAAATCGCAAAACGGGATCCTTGGGGTCCATGGGATTTTTTTCGGAGACCTTGACGGCCATGCTTCACAAAACGGACGATCTCTGCGCTTGGCGCTATTTCACGGTCTTTGCCAAGACCGGGTCGCTCTCGGTTGCCTCGCGCGTGCTGCAGGTCGAACCGTCGAGCCTTTCAAGGGCGATCGCTGGGTTGGAAAAGTCCTTGGGGTGCGAGCTCATCGTGCACGGCACGCGGCCGTTGCAGTTGACCGATGCCGGCCGCAGCGCCTTCAAGCGCATGCAGCACATCCTGCGCGCGCACGACGCGATGATCGAGTTGATCACAAGCGAGCAGCGCTCGCTTGCGGGCAACATCCGGCTTTCCTCGGCGCCGGGCTTTGCCGCGCGGCGCCTGACGCTGATCCTGCAGAAGTTCAACGAACTGCACCCGGAGATCACGATCGAAATCCTCTCGGGGTTCAAGGAGGCCGACGTCAAGAAGGGCCTGTGCGAGGTCGCCACACTCACGGGCGAGCCCACGTTTCCCGATCTCGTCTACATGAGCCGCGGCCGCAACGTCTATCTGCCGGTCGCAAGCCCCGAGTACGTGCAAAGGCACGGCATGCCGCTTACGCCCGCCGCGCTGCGCAGCCACACGGGCTATGTCTACTGCGGGCCGGTTCGGCCCGAAACGAAGATGCTCTATCGCGGCGACCTCAGCGAGCCGGTGCACTTTGCCACGAGCATCCGCTCAACCGACATCCTCGCCATCCGCCAGGCGCTTTTAAACGGCATGGGCATTGCCGTGGACATGCCGCTCGTGCAGATCTGCGAGGACCTTCTTGCGGGCACGCTGATTCCCATTCTTCCGGGCTGGGTGCGTCCCCCGATCGAGTGCTACATCGTCACCAACAGCAGCGCCTGGCGCATGAAGCGCGTGCGCACCTTCATGCAGTGGTACGCGCGCGCCATGCAGGAACTTTTTGCCTCGTTCGAAGAGAAGGTTTCCTCGATCGTCGGCCTGCCGCGCGACGAGTTCGTGCGCGAGCGCGACAAGGTTCTCTACTCCTGATCCACTTCTAACGAGGTGCTCAGCACCTTTTTTCCAGACAAAAAGAAACTCCCGCAGAAGTCCGAATGATTCTTCTACGGGAGTTCGATTTTTGATGACGCCTTCAAAGACTGCCGCCGCTTCTGACAGCCTCTGAGAACGTACCTTGAGGCTTAGGAAGCCACCGCCACCGGGGTGCGCAGCTGCATCGCCTGCCAACGGCGGTAGCGCGCGTTGCTCGTCGTCGGAAGGAGGCTTCCCACCACCATGCCGATGCCGGCCACGATGAAGCCGCCCAGCACCGCGGGGAAGACCTCGCCCGCGCTCGTGAAGGTGAGAAGCATCCAGGTGGTGCCGCCCACGGCGATCGACATCCAGGCGCCCTGCGTGGTCGAGCGCTTCCAGTAGAGGCCCATCACGAGCGGCCAGAAGGCGCCCACGACCGGGAACTGGTAGGCCATCGCCACCATGTCGTAGATGGCCGTGCCTTCAAACCAGAGGCTGTAGGAGAGCACCGCCACGGCGAAGACGGCAAGCGTCATGCGCATGTAGCCAAGCTCGCGGCCTTCGATCTTCACGAAATTGCGCAGCACGTTTTCAACGAAGGTCGTCGCAGGCGCAAGCATCGTGGCCGAAGCCGTCGACATCACCGCGCTCAGCACGGCGCCAAAGAACAACACGCGCAGCCACCAGGGCATGTAGTCGCGGATCAAGGTCGGGAGCAGCCGCTGCGGATCGGTATTGAGCAGCGTCTCGCCCACGCCCGGCATCGCGAGCACCGCGGCGCACACGATGAACATCGGCACGAAGGCAAAGAGGATGTAGAAGACGCCGCCCAGGATCGGACCGCGCACGGCGGTCTTGGCGTCCTTGGCGCTCATCACGCGCTGGAAGACGTCCTGCTGCGGGATCGAGCCGATCATCATCGTGATGGCGGCCGAAATCCAGAAGAGCCACCCGTTGACGCTCATCTCAGGCCACGGGTTGAAGAGCTCGCGCGAGCTCGCAAAGGTCACGACCTTGTCGAAACCGCCCGCCATGTCGCCCGCGCAGACCGCAACCGCGATGAGCCCGGCGACGATGATGATCATCTGGAAGAAGTCCGTCACCGCCACCGACCACATGCCGCCGTAGATCGTGTAGAAAAGCACGACGAAGGTGCCGATGGTCATGCCGAGCGAGACGCTCACGGCGCCCTCGGTGATGAGGTTGAGAACGAGGCCGAGCGCCGCAATCTGCGCGCCCACCCAGCCCAGGTAGGACAAAATGATGAAGAAGGCGCAGGCAAGCTCGACCTTCTTGCCATAGCGCTTGCGGTAGAAGTCGCCGATGGCGAGAAGAGCCATCTTGTAGAGCTTGCGGGCAAAGAACATGCCCACGAGAACGAGCGCCATGCCGGAGCCAAAGGGCTCTTCGATGACTCCCGAGATGCCGCCTTCAATGAAGCGGCCGGGAAGGCCCAGCACGGTCTCGCTGCCGAACCAAGTGGCAAACGTGGCCGTGATGACCATGACAAGCGGCAGGGAACGTCCTGCCAACGCATAATCGGCGGTATTGCGTACGCGGCGAGCCGCCCACAACCCGATTCCGATCGAGACCAGCATGTACATGCAGACCAGTACGATCAGCGGCGTCATCGCACCTCTCCTTAAAAAAGCGTAACGACGAAGGGATTTGTAGGATGTGCTGCAACTTGCCGCGGCCTGATTTTCTTGCAATCAATATCGCCAATGCCGCTTAGTTTTTGCAGTGGCGCGCAGTATATGGTCAGAGTCCGGAAATGTGTGCCCCCTCAAAA
>USAL01000044.1 GCA_900552545.1 uncultured Sutterella sp.
GCGCACGCCCACGGCCTATCTCGTGTGCATTTTCCAACAGCCCGTGGGCGACAAGCCCGCCACGCTCACGCTCGACGACGTAACGACGCTCTTTCACGAGTTTGGCCACGGCCTGCACCACATGCTGAGCCGCGTGCCCGTGGCGCAGCTCTCGGGCATCAACGGCTTTGAATGGGACGCCGTCGAAATGCCGAGCCAGTTCATGGAGAACTGGGCCTGGAACTTCGAGGTCGTCGAAAGCCTTACCTCGCACGTCGAAACGGGCGAAAAGCTCCCGCGCGAGCTCTTTGACAAGATGCTCGCCGCCAAGAACTTCCAGTCGGGCATGTTCTGCGTGCGCCAGCTTGAATTCGCACTTTTTGACATGCGCATTCACAGCGACCCCGCGAGCTCGCACGCCGAGGACTTCCAGGCCGTGCTGGACGCGGTGCGCCGCGAGGTGGCCGTGACGCCGATGGCGGCCTTCAACCGCTTTGCACAGAGCTTCTCGCACATCTTTGCGGGCGGGTACGCTGCGGGCTACTACAGCTACAAGTGGGCCGAGGTGCTTTCGGCCGACGCCTTCTCGGCCTTTGAAGAGGAAGGGCTCTTCAACAAGGCCACGGGCCTGCGCTGGCGCGACGAAGTCTTGAGCCGCGGCTCGAGCCGCGACGCGATGGAAAGCTTCGTTGCCTTCCGCGGCCGCGAGCCCTCGATTGATCCCCTGCTGCGCCACACGGGCATCATCGAGTAATCGTTAGGCCAAAGCGACCAAGGGGGCGCGCCCGTACGGGCGCGACGCCCCCAGGCATGAAAAACGCCGGCTCTCGGAGAAGTGCTTCCGGGAACCGGCGTTCTTTTTAGGCTGCTGCGCCCGATCGGCTTATCTGTTCTTGCGCGTGTCGCGTTTGAACAATACGCGGATGGCCTTCTTGGGCTTGAAGAGGCGGTAGAGCGCGTTGATGAGCTTGATGAAAAGTCCCACCATAATGGCCGACACGAGGGTGCCCAAGCCGATGCCTTCAAAGCGGCCCAACACGAACCAGCCAAGGAGCGCGGCGAGAATCACGAGCGAGACGTCGTTGCAGATCTTGAGCGTGCTGAAGGCCTTGTGGGTGACGATGGAGACGGCCATTACGATGCCTTCGCCAGGTTGCACGAGCGTGCGCGACTTGATCGAGGTCCAGACGCCGAGCGCAAGCAGAAAGTTGCCCGAAAGACTCATCGCCCACTGCTCCCAAAGCTGCTCAGGGGTGAAGCTCGAGAAGATGTGCATGCCGATGTCGATGAAGACGCCGAAGACGAACACGAGCGGGATCTGCAGCAGGTTGATGATCTTGTACTCGCGCCGCAGCAAAATGATCTGACCCAGCACGAAGAAGCAGTTCACGAAGAACGTTCCCATGCCGAAGGTGATCCCGAAAATGACCGACACCACCAAAGGAAGCGTGCTGATGGGGGTCGTCCCCAGGTGCGCCACCGTCACGTCGGCCACACCCATGGCCATCACGAACATGCCCACGCACAAAAGCGCCAGACGCAGCACGAGAAAGACAGCGCTGCGCACGGTAAAGGGCTCGCGGGGTTCGCGACCGGCGCCTTCACCGGCGGCTGCCGGCGTCTCGTTCTTCCCGTTATTCTGCTGAAGCTCTTCCCCACGCATTGACGATCGGATCTCCCAGAAAAAATGTCAACAACAAAAAAATTGACCGCACGCGGCGGTCGATGACGGAAAAATCGCATTGATCCCGAAGGAAAAAACTTCGGGCCGATGAAAATCCAGTTGGAAGTTTAACGCCCGACGATGCAATGAGGCATTGTGAAAAGGTCCTAATCCAATGGTCCTATGCAGGGCAAAAAACCTGCGGGGGCGCCCTTACGGCGCACAGTTTCGGCACACGCCCCTTTGGTTCTATACTCACGCTCCTGCGCCGGAGCCCCGGGACGGGTTCTGCCCGGCCGACACAAGAATTCCAAGAAGAAGCCTATGTCGAACTTTCATGCGCTCGTCGAGCGCTTTCACAACTTCCGCGAAGACTATCTGATGAAGGAGCGCGAATTCTTCGATGCTCTCAAGCACGGCCAGGATCCGCATACGCTCGTCATCGCCTGCTGCGACTCGCGCGTCGATCCGGCGATCATCCTCGGTTGCCGCCCGGGCGAAGTCTTCGTCGTCCGAAGCGTCGCGGCTCTCGTGCCGCCCGCCGACCGCGCCTTCTCGGCCGACGCCGTGATGGCCGCCGTCGAATACGGCGTCAAGCACCTCGAGGTGCAGAGCATCGTCGTCATGGGGCACTCCAACTGCGGCGGCATCGCGGGCGCCATGCACCCCGAGAAGATCGCGGGCGAACGCTACATCTCGGGCTGGGTGCAGCTTGCAAACCCCGTGGTTGAAGCGCTGCGCCGCGAGGAAGAGCTTTCACCCGAAAGCGCTGCAGGCGACTTGTTGAAGGGCGACGCCGTTCACGACCCCGCGGCCTTCGTGCGCCGCTGCGAAGAAGGCGCGGTACTGCTGTCGCTTGAAAACCTCCTTTCCTACAGCTGGCTTCAGGAGCGAGTCGAAGCAGGAACGCTCGGGCTTCATGCGCTTTACTACGACATGCATGCCGCGAGCTTGAACCTCTGGAATGCCGAGCGCGAAGAGTTCGTGCCCTCGCACGAAAAGAAGGCCGACGGCGAATAACGCTTCGGCAGAGACTCAAGAATTGGAAACGGCTCGTTGAACATCTTATTCAACGAGCCGTTTTGCTTGGAAGAGCTGTTTGTCTGCCCTTCGCTTCAAGGCGCAAAGCGCGGGATTAGCCCACCTGCTTCAAAGCCACGTCGACCAGAACCTTCACGCCGTTTTCGAGCCAACGCGACTCGAAGTTCATGTTGCGCGAATGCAGTCCCGGAGCGCAGCCGGCGCCCACGCCAAAGTAGGCCGCCTTGATCGAGGGCTTGTGCTTCTTGAAGAAGTGAAAGTCCTCGCCGCCCGCGCCGCAGTCGTGCGCAAGCTTGTCGGCGCCGAGCACGCGGGTGATGCTCTCACGCACCTCGTCGACCAACTCCTCGTCGTATTCGGCCGCGGGAATGACCGTGCCCATCAAACGCGTCGAGCCTTTGCCGCCGATCGCAGCTGCGGCGCCCTTGACGGCCGCATCGATCTTGGAGAGCATCTCGTCCATGAGCTCGTTCGTTTGGGCGCGCGCGTCGATCATGATGCGCGCCTTGTCGGGGATGATGTTGCTCGCCGACGACATCGCATCAATGCCCGTCACCTTGCACGACCAGGTGAGGTTGGGATTGAGCTTGATCGCGGCCACGGCCAACGTAAAGAGCGCGGCGCCTTCGGCGGCGTTCACACCCAGGTGCGGACGCGAGGCGTGCGCGGAGAGACCCTCGATCGTCGCCTCAACAAAAATCGACGAGGTGTGCCAGACGGCCGCGCAGCACGTGCCCGCCGGAATGTCCTGCACGGGACGCACGTGAAGCCCAAGCGCAATGTCGACGTCGTCGATCACGCCATCCTTGATCACGGCAAGCGCGCCGTTCAAGGTTTCCTCAGCTGGCTGGAAGAGGAGCTTCAGCGTGCCGCGGCGCACCTTGCCCACGAGGTGCGAGGCTGCCGCAAGGAGCATGGCCGTGTGGCCGTCGTGGCCGCAGGCGTGCACGCGCTCGATCGAGCCATCGGCGTTCTTAAAGGGGAGCGCATCCATGTCGGCGCGCAACAGCACCACGGGACCGGGTTCGGTGCCGTGAATCGTGCCGAGCACGCCGGTGCCGCCGACGCCGCGGCGCACTTCGATGCCAAGTTCCGTCAACTTCTGAGCCACATACTCGCTCGTCTTCACTTCCTCAAAGCCCAGCTCGGGGATCTTGTGCAGTTCGTCGCGCATGGCGGGCGCGTTAAAAATCGTCATCTTCTACATCCTTCTGTGTTGTCATAAGCGACGAGCGCTGCGGCTCGTCGGTGCCGAACACCTCGCGCCAGAGCGCAAGGACGGCGGGGTAATCATTTTGCACCACTGCGGGCTCGACGCGCGCCTTGACGGTCTCGCCGCGGCTCAAGCGGATCTCGCGCTGGATGTTGCGGTAGTGCCGGTAGGCCGACACCGACTGCATCGCAAGGTCCTTGTCGATGAGCCCGAGGTTGGCTGCCATCTCGGACAAAAGCGTCGTGCCGAAATTGTTGACGAGCTCATGGTGCTTGGCGCTAAAGGCGAGCACCAAGTACTGCACGATGAATTCGAGATCCACCATGCCGCCGCGATCGTGCTTGACGTCAAAAAGCGCCGTCTTGTTGGGGTGGCCTTCGAGCATCTTGGCGCGCATCTCAAGGACGCCCGCGGCGACGTCGCCGGGCTCTCTCGGGAGCATGAGAATGTGGCGGCGCTCCTCTTCAAAGGCGGCGCCCACCTCGGGGTCGCCCGCACAAAAGCGCGCACGCGTCAAGGCCTGATGCTCCCAGGCCCATGCGCCGTTGCCGTCGTCGTTGCGCTGATAGCGCCTGAACATCTCCATGCTTGAGACGATGAGTCCGCTTTCGCCGTTGGGGCGAAGCCGCAGGTCGATATCAAAGAGAATCCCCGAGCTCGTCTGCATCGTGAGCCAGCTCAGCATGCGGCGCACGAGCTTCACGTAGTTGCCTTCGGCGGCCGGATCATCGTCGTCGTAAAGGAAAATGAGGTCAAGATCCGAAGCGTAGCCCAATTCCTTGCCGCCCAACTTGCCGTAGCCGATCACGGCAAAGCGCGGATAGTCGCGGTGCCGCGAGGGAATCGACTCCCAGGCAAGCTCAAGCACGGCGGCAAGGACCGCGTCGGCCAAAGCCGAGAGCTGGTCGGCCAAACGCTCAACCGAGAGCCTACCGTCGATGTCGGCCATCAGGAGATGAAAGAGCGCGCCGTGGTGCGCGTCGCGCAGGAGATTGAGCTGCCGCTCGCGGTCGCCGTCGAGCGCCTTCATGCGGGCGCGCAGCTCCTCGAGCCACAGGCTTCTGTCGACCGGCGTGTAGTCGTCGATGCGTGGGGCCCTCAAGTCGACGAGCTCGTCGAGCACCAGGGGATGCTCGGTGATGTAATCCGCGGCCCACCGGGAAACCGCCAGCATGCGTCCCACGCGGTCGGCCGCGTCAGGATATTGGTTCAGCAACGCAACGTACGTGGGTCTGCCGATCACGACCTCAATCAAGCGCAGGTAGCGGTCAAAGACCTCGTCGGGCGAGACCGTCGACTCGCGCAGCTGCGCCCAGCCCGCGGCCTTGCCCGCGATGCTCTTCACAAGCCGCGCCAACTGCTCGCGCGCCTGGGGCGTGCGGGCCGGCAGTAGCCTTGCGCGCATCATCTTGAGGATGCGCTGCGCAAGCGGCTCGGCCTGCGTGAAACCCGCCGTTCCAAGCGACTCGGTCAAGGCCGCCGTCACCGACTCGTCGCCCGAGCGCCAGCCCGTAGGCCAGCCGTCGTCGTCGCGCGGCTTTTCGGTGTGAAAGATCGAATCAAAGGTTTGGCCCACGTAGGCGCGGATGGCCGAGAGCTTGCGCATGAGCGCGTTCGTCGTATAGCCCACCATCGCGGCGAGATCAACGAGCGCGGTCGGATCAACGGGCATCGTCTGCGTCTGCTTGTCGTCGACGTACTGCAGCGCATGCTCGAGGTTTCTCAGAAAGTAATAGTCCTCGGTAAGTCGGCGGGCATTTTCGGGCGTCAATGACCCGAGCCGCGCGAGCTCGGCCAACATCGGCGCCGTGGTGCGCCCGCGCAGCGTGGGTTCGCGCCCGCCGCGGATGATCTGAAAGGTCTGGCAGATGAATTCGATTTCGCGAATGCCGCCGCTGCCCAACTTGATGTTGACGCCCTTGTCGCGGCCTGCCTCGCGGCGCGTCGTCTCGGCGCGGATCATCTCGTGGATGCGCGCGAGAGCACTGATGGCCGAGAAGTCGACGTACTTGCGGAAAACGAAGGGCCGCACGAGGCTCTCAAGGTTTTTGACGGCCTGCGAGAAGTCGGCCGCTTCCATAAAGACCGCGCGGTTCACCACGCGGCCCTTGAGCCAAGCAAAGCGCTCCCAGTCGCGGCCTTCGCTATAGAGATACTCTTCGAGCATGGCGCTGCTCACGACGAGCGGCCCCGAGTCGCCGAAGGGGCGCAGGCGCATGTCCACGCGAAACACAAAGCCCGTGCCGTCGAGATCGTTGATCGAGGCGATCACGCGGCGCGCGAGCTTGTCGAAGAACTCGTGATTGGTGATCGACCGCCGAGCGCTTGCAAATTCACCCAGGGCGCGCGTCTCGCCCGACTCGTCGTAGACAAAGACGAGGTCGATGTCAGACGACGCATTCAACTCCGCACCGCCCAGCTTCCCCATACCGACGACGAGAAGATCCTGCGGCTTCCCCTCTTCATCGCACGGCACGCCAAAGCGCGCGGCAAGCGCGCGGGCGTTGACGCGAACGGCGGCCGTGAGAGTCTCTTCGGCCAATGCCGTCATCGTCTCGACGACTTCGTGAAAGTCCGCCAGACCCGTGATGTCGCGCACAGCAACCGTCACCATCACTTCACGGCGAAGGCGCCGCATGGCGTCGTCAAGAATGTCGGCATTGTCGATGGAGGCAAGGCGCTCGGTCATCGCCTCGCGGGAAAAGGCCGAGGCCGAAAGGGTCTGCAGGAGCTTTAGCTCGTCGTCGGGGGTTCTTGCCCCCATGCCGCGCAGCGCGCGGGCCACGAAGCTTGAGACGCGCGGCACGTCGGAGATGGCAAAGCGCTCGCGGTCGGGCCCGATGACCGTCTCGGCCGCAGGGGAGGCTGCTGCGCCGGCGTGCCCGGCCGCAGTCGAAGGAATCGTATTGAACGCAGTCAAATCAATCTCGCTTGTGGTTCAAATCCTTGTTCGAATCCTTCCGTGGGGAATCCAAGGGAGGGATCCCTGAAAAGTTCCCCGGTCTTTGCGCAGACAAACTGAAACAAAGTTCGTCGGATTTTCAGTCCGCTGTTCCGGCAAGGTTGCTATAGTGCAGGCGAAGGCCGCCCTCGGGCACCCGGCCGATCCCCGCGGCGACGCTCTCTGCGGAAGGATCACGGTTGATTGTCCCGATTGTACCCGTGCGTACCTGTGCGCGCCCGCAACTTCGAACAAGCATCTTCGACTTCGCCTTCTCTTCAAAGTCACACACGAGCAGCACTTCAGCAGCACCACGATGACAAGTCCCAGGCCCACACCCCACCTGCGCTGGCGCGCCTATCTGCGCCACCCGAAAGTGCACAGCCTCCTTGTTCTCATCGTGTGGGCGGTCGTGATCTTCGGGCTCATCATCTCGGCGCGCTGGTATCTGCTGCCGCAGGTGAACCGCTTCAAGGAACCCATTGCCGAAGCCGTGGGTGAAGCGATCGGCTGCCGCGTCGAGATCGGCGCGCTCGTGCCGCGCTGGGATACGCTCTGGCCGCGGTTGTCTTTACGATACGTCGTTCTCTCCAAGCCCGACGCGGAAACGGGCAACGTCACGCTTTTGCGTCTTCCCGAAGTCGAGGCAAGCATCTACTGGCAAAGCCTGTTGGGCGAGCTGCGCTTTCACAACCTGACGGTTGCCGACGCCTCGCTCACCGTGCGGCGCCTGTCGCAGTACGTCTACGACATCGCGGGCTTCAAGCTTGATCTGACGCCTGCGGATCAAAAGGGTAAAGACGCGTCCGACGCGTCAATCGCCTCCTCCGGGGGTAGTCCCGTTGCCAACAAGAGCGGCAGCGCCCTTTCCTGGCTTCTCTCACAGGGGCGTTTGAGCATCATCGACTCGGCCGTCGTCTACCACGACCTCACCGATCCCGACGATGAGGCCACGGTCTTCAACAAGATCGACTTCACCTTTGAAAACCAGCCCCTCAACTACGCCGTGGGTCTGCAGGCAGAACTGGCCGGCCCCGGCCACAACACGATCGACGTGCGCGCCTCCTTTGCGACGGGTCTCTCGGGACTCTTTGAAAAGGAGGACTGGCGCAAGTGGAAGGGCCGCATCTACTTTGAAGCGCAGGGCCTTGACGTCGCCCGGTTCGTCGAGCCCTCGGACTTTTTGTCGCCCGTCGTGCGCCGCGGCTACGGCAACCTGCGCGCCTGGATGGATTTTGCCGATGCGCGCCCCGTGTCGATTACAAGCGACGTGGCGATGAAGGCCGTGCAGCTTGAGCTTCCGCAGGCGCAGATTCCGCTTGAATTCAACGAATTTTCCGCGCAGTTCTCCGAAACGCTCGAAGGCGACGCGCTCACGTTTGAAACGCAGCACCTCGCCTACGAACTGGCCGACGGCACGCGGGCGCAGATGCCTCGCGTGAGCCTCAAGCTTGAGCTTGCGCGCGAGGAGCTGCAGGCTCGTAGCGCGACGGTTGAGATTGCCGAAACGGATCTTGCGGCCATCCGTCGGATTCTTCCCTCGCTGCCGCTTCCGGAAGAAGTTGCGCGCGTGATCAACGAGCGCGCGCCCTCGGGGCTTTTGCGCGACACCCGCATCGACTGGCGCGGGGCGCTCACGAACCCCACGCAGTGGTCGCTTGTGACGCATTTTTCAAACCTCACGGTCGAGGCCGTGGCAGCCGAAAAATCCGCCCAAAAGGCGATGACGCCTGGCTTTGCCAACCTCTCCGGGGCACTTCAGGCAACGGTCAAATCCGGGCGCCTGTCGCTCAACGCACAAAACGCCTCACTCACGTTCCCTGGCATCTTCGAGCATCCGACGATTGCGCTTGATTCCCTTCAAGCCGACGCCGGCTGGACGATGGCCGAGACGGGACCCGTCGTTACCGTCGACAACCTTCACGCCGTCAATGCCGACGCCGACGTCTCGGCTTCGGGCTCCTGGCGGCGCGATCCGGCCGCAGGCTCCGCGGGCGTCGCAGACATCACGGGCACGATTGCGCGCGGAAGTGCTTCAAGCGTCTGGAAGTGCATGCCGTTGGTGATCGGAAAGAGCGTGCGCGCCTGGCTGCAGCCCGGGCTCGTTGACGGCACCGCCCGGGACGGGCGCTTCGTGATCCGCGGGCCCTTGAAGAAGTTCCCGTGGGTTGATGCGGCCTCGGCTGCAAAGAAGCCTGAAGACGATGCGACGCGCAACCTCTTTTTGGTCGAGGCGCGCGTCGAAAACGGCACCCTCGACTACGTGCCGCACCACGACGATGACGCCGCGGCCGACCATTCGAACCCCATGTGGCCGCTTCTGACGAACATCAACGGCCGCATGCGCTTTGAAGGGCTTTCGATGCGTATCGAGGCCGACAGCGCCCGCACATTCGGGGCCGACGTGGGGCCCGCGACCGCCGTCATCGCCAAGCTCAACGGCGGGCACGATACGTTGTTGGAAATCGAGGGCCGCGCCCGGGGCGACCTGCAGCGCTACTTCGACTACCTTGAGGCAAGCCCCGTGGGAGGCTTCATGGGCCACGCGCTGCGCTCAACCAAGGCCGAGGGCAAGGCCGAGCTCAAACTAACGCTCGCCATTCCGCTTCTGCATGCGCACGACACACGCGTTGCGGGCGCCGTCACCATGGCGGGCAACCGCGTCGAGATGCCCCACCCCGTGCCGCCCTTGGCCGAAGTCTCGGGCACCGTGAACTTCAACGAAAAGGGCGCCTCCGCAAAGAACGTGCTCGCCCGCCCCTTCGGCAAGGAAGACGCCACGATCAACATCGTCACCGCAGGAAACGGCACGATTTCAATTGCCGCCTCGGGCTCGATCGACGTCAAGGACATCAACTACTTCGCCCCGACCCCGATCGTCGCGGACGTCCTCTCGCACGCCAAGGGCACCACGCCCTTTGTGGCGACGACCACGATCACGCCGGGCTCGGGCGTCACGGTGACGGCCCAGTCGTCGCTAAAAGGCGTCTCGATTGCCCTTCCCGCTCCCTTGATGAAGCCCGCCTCGGCAAGCTGGCCCATGCGCTTTAGCGCCTCGCCCATTACGATCCGGCAGGAGCCGGGGCTCATGATTTCGGTTGCCTCCGACAAGCACTTCGACGTGCTGCTGCAGCTGCCCGCCGGCATGAAGGCGGGCCGCCCCTCGAAGCTTCCCGTGCGCGGCAGCGTCGGCATCGGCGCGCGCAACGGGCTTCCGGCCGAAGGCTTTTCGCTTGACGTGCGCGCCAAGACGGTCTCCATGGTCGACTGGAGCGGCCACATCCGCTCGCTCATCGACGCCGCAACGAGCGCCAATTCGGCCGCTAATTCGGCCGTCAAAGGCGCAAAGAGCACAACCAACGAGGCCGAGCACCTTGCCGCGGCGCTCGCCCGCGTCAGGGCCGAGGTCAACGAAGCGGTCTTTTCCGACTCAAGCTTGAAGAACCTGCGCGTTGACTACGAGCGCCGCAAGAGCGACTGGACGCTTTCGATCGACAGCGACCGCGCAAGCGGAAAGATCGACTACGACGATGCCGATGCGGGGTACCTGAGGCTTGACATGCCCAAGCTCTCGGTGTCAAAGAACGCCGCCTCGGTGCTGCGCGAATTCATCGAGGGCGACAAGGGTGATAAGGCCGACGACTCCTCCGGCGCCTCCTCGGCGGCACGCCAAAGCGCGGGCCTCTCGCAGGCTCCGCGTGCGCTTCCGCGCATTTCGGCGCACATCGGAGAGCTTGACTACGACGGCAGGTACCTGGGCGAAGCCAACCTTGAAACCTCGGTCAACCGCCAGGGCGACGTCGAGGGGCTCAAGATTGACAAGGCGTCGCTTCGCACCAACTCGGGGAGCCTCACGGCCACGGGCAGCTGGGCGCGCAGCTTTGCGCAAAGCGCCGCCGACAAGACGATGCTCGACATCCACTGGAACATCGACGACATGGGCGGGCTTCTCGCAGAGCTCGGCTTTCCCGGCGTGATTGAAGCCGC
This sequence comes from uncultured Sutterella sp., assembly GCA_900552545.1. Lineage (GTDB taxonomy): Bacteria > Pseudomonadota > Gammaproteobacteria > Burkholderiales > Burkholderiaceae_F > Duodenibacillus. The sequence continues at coordinate 10,825 of USAL01000044.1, forward strand.
GCGCGGCACCGCGCAGGCCAAGGTCTCCTTTACGGGCGCGCCCTGGAGCCCCAAGATAGATACGCTCGAAGGCGACGTGGCGCTTGACTTTGCCAAGGGATCCTTTGTCGAAGTCAACACGGGCCCGGGCGGCGCCGTGCTCTCGCTTCTGTCCTTTCAGTCGCTTCTGCGGCGTCTGACGCTTGATTTTTCCGACCTCGTGCAAAAGGGCTTTTCCTTTGACCGCTTCACCGGCACGGCCGTCGTCAAAAACGGCGTGAGCACGACGGAAAACACCAAGATCGTGGGCTCGCAGGCGACCGTGCTTGTCTCGGGCTCGGTCGACCTCGCCCGCCGGCAGCTAAACAGCCGCGCCGTCGTTCTTCCCGACATCAACGCGGGCAACGCGAGCATCGCGCTTGCCTTCGTCAACCCCGCCGTCGGCATCGGAACGTTCCTTGCGCAGCTTCTTCTTCGCAACCCGTTGAGCCGCATCTTCAAGGTCGAGTACGACATCACGGGCTCGATGGACAACCCGGTGATCAGCAAGGTCAACGACAACGAGGACAAGGACGCCGCCGACAAGAAGAAGGATTGATTGTCCGCGGCTTCCGTTGATTCCGGACGGCCAGATTCGCCAAAAACGCCCCTACTCTGCTGACGCAGTGATTGGTTTTTTGTGTCGTTTTGGTTGGTTTCTTGTTGTCGCAAAACGGTCCACGGCACTGGGCCCGCTTCGAAATTCCCCGTGAAGCCCGGCCTCAAGCTCGCCCAGACGTCGTTTCTACCTACAAAACACAATAATTCGAAACCGCGCTCAGTCCTTAGATATTGAACGAAATTTCTGGCAAAAAGCACGAAAAATCCCGGAAAGAAAAACGAAGAGCCGCGCCCTGGTCTTACTGGCTGTGGATGCTCAATGGACTACTTCGACGATTTCCCGCAACCCCGCCGTCGCGTTCGGTCTGACGTCGCTTCTACCTACAAATCACAATAATTTGAAATCACGTCCAGCCCATTGATAATGAACGGGAATTTCAGCAAAAAGCACGCACAATCCCGGAAAGACTTCGACAAAAAATCCGCCCCCGAACACCCACGAATGCGTGCCCGGAAGACGGATTCAAGAGTCGGTTCAAACCGACGCTTCATCGCGGCAGTGCGGACTTAGAAACGGTAGTCCACGCGAACCTGACCGAAGACTTCGGTCATGTTGTCGGAGCCGGCCGCGGCACCGGCTTCAACGCCAAAGCCCAGATTGTCCTTCTGCACCTTGAGGCCGAGCTTCATGCGGCCGACGTTGTTGGTCCAGACGTCCATCGAGGTGTGCGCCACGGCGCCCACGTCGGTCTTGGCATCAACGGTGTCGTCGCCGAAGATCGGGATGTAGGCGACATCAACGGAAGGCGTCCACATCCAGCCGTTCTTCGAGCGCAGATCGCCCGCAAACATCACGCCGATGGGAGTCGACCAGAGGTTCTGGTCCACGCTGCCGACGCGCACGCCCTGAGACGTGGTGTAGCCGTCGGTGCCGACACGCAGGTAGTTCACGCCGACATAGGGCACGACACGGGTCGTCTCGTTGAGGTCAAAGCGCGCCTCGCCCTTGACACCGATGGTGAACACATCCGCATCGACGCTTGCCTTGTTGAGCACGGACGTCTTGTGCGAGACGTCGTTGCTGCTCGTCAGGTAGCCGATCTGACCGCCGAGGTTGAACATGCCGATGCGCTTGGCGCCGTAGAGCTCAAAGCCGTAGTAGTCGAGGTCGTTCTTGACGCCTGCATTCTTGCCGCGGCCGTCGACCGATCCGCCGCCGAGATTGGCAAGCGCGCCGAACGTCCAATCCTTCATCGTGTATTCTCCGCCCACGATGAGGCCGCCCAGGTCGGCCTTGATCTCGCCGAAGTTCGAGCCGCCGCCCATCGTGAAGTGCTTGCCGGAGGCTTCAGCAAAGAGCACGCCGCCATCGCGGAATTCGTTGGCAAGTGAGATGCGCTTGCCTGCGGCGTCGATGGCGGTCATCGTGCCGTCGATTGCCGCGGTCTGCACGCCGGCAGCCGCCGCAAGGTTCACGGCAGCGTTGATCTGCTGCGCACGATTGCCGTTGTGAACGCCGGCGGTCGATTCATCAAGGAAGCTGCTTACGAACTGCGCGCCCTTGTTGGTCGCAGCCGCACCGGTGACGCTCGCGAGGAACCCGACGTGCGAGAAGCCGTCCAGGCCCACCGCGGCAAGATCGGACCCGGAGCGCTGCGCGAAGGTGTAGCTGTTGCCGTCTTGGGCCTTGACGGCGTGGTAGAGCACGTTGTCAACGCTCGTGACCGGAGCCCCTTCACCCACCTGCAGCTTCACCGCCTGATCCTTTGCATCGGCGACGTTGACGAAGTGAATGGTCGAGCCCTTGGCAAAGTTGGTGGTGCCCGTCACGACCGTTTCACCGGCCGCGTTGGCAATAAGCTGACCGTTGCTGCCGACCGCGAGATCGGTCGTCACGGACGAGTCAACATTGCCGATCGTGAGCATTGCCTTGCTCAGATCGACGGAGCCCGTCACGTAGGCGGCAGCCTGCGCCGGAGACGGCACGGCGGCAAGAACGCCCCGGGCGGTCTCAGCATCCGTATTGAGCGCCAGGAAACCGTTGTCGACCTTGAATTCGACCGTGTTGGCGTAGCCCGGCTTCACGGCGACCATGCCCGCGGCTTCCTTCGTGCCGACGGCAAGCGTGGCCGCCTTGTCGCTCTTCAAGGCGGAGAACTCAACCGTGCCGCCCGAGACCGTCGTCGTTTCGCGGCCGCCGAATTCGTAGGCAAGGTTGGTCACAGTGCCCTGGGCCGAGATGGCGTCAAAGCCCTTGACCGTCTGGCCGTTCTTGAAGGCGTACGCGGCAGGCGTAATCGAGATGCCGGAATCCTCGGCGCCCGAGCCGTCGATCACGGTGCCCGTGAAGACCCCTTCCTTGGCGAGGATCACGCGGGCCTTCTTGACCTGGTTGGTCACGCCCTCGGAATCCTTGTAGACGTAGCCGCCGGCGTAGATGTTGCCGACGCTGCCGTCAAGAAGCGAAATCGTGACGTCGTCGACGATGCTCGAGGCCTTGCCGAACTGCTCGTCGTTCTTGAAGTTGTTGTTGCGCGGGCTGCCGACCAGACCGCCGCCGTAGGTGGCGCCGGTGACGGTCGAGCCGTTCACCACGACTTCAGCCTTGGGAACGTACGAAGCGCCGCCCAGAGTCGCCGCACCGCCCGCGTAGACGTTGCCCTTGACCTTGCCGCCGGTGAGATTGATGCGAACGCCTTCGTCGCCCACCGTCGCCTGCGCGCCGGCGCCGGAGGCAATGCCGCCGCCCACGATCGCGGCCTTGGTCGTACCCACGGCAAGGAGATCGGCCGTGTCCTTCACGTAGGTGCCGTTGCTCGGCGCCCCGTCGGAAAGGCCCTTGGCAAACGCACCCAACGGCTGCGGATTAGCCGCAAAAACAGTGCCGTCGGAAACATTGATCACGACGCCGCCCACGTCGACGATCGCGTTGGAAACGGACGCAGCCGTATCGTCAACCGCGAGACCACCGCCGAAGATGCCTTCGGCCG
>USAL01000045.1 GCA_900552545.1 uncultured Sutterella sp.
AGAGGGTGACCATCGAGCGCTTCAAGCAAATCAAGGACGTCGTCTTTGACCTTTCAGCAACGCGCGACTATCCATTCAACCGCGATGCCCTGACGGAAGACGGACGATTGGTGAGGACGGCATTGATCTGCGGCCGCAATGGATCGGGAAAGACCGATCTTGGTCTGGCGCTGATGGATCCGACGCTGCACCTCACGGACAACGTCAAAGACTTTTCGTTGTACAAATACTACCTCAATGTCGATTCGCAAACCCGCAGTGCGAAATTTTCCTTTGAGTTCTCGTGCGGTGCTGATGCCTGTCGGTATGAGTATGTCAAGCACGGCCCGATGCCTGCCTTGCCGAGAGGCAACTCATCAACGGCGAAGTCGTCTTTGAAGTCGACAAGGGCAAGGGCCTCTGTACGGCGCTGGGTGCCGGGCGATATGGGTTTTCGACGCTGCGGCTAGGAAACTTCAGTTTTTCTCTCTTCAAATACATTTGTTCTAACGCAGGGCTTGACGAGGACAATCCGGTCTATGCCGTCATGAAGTTTGTCCGCGGCATGCGGTATCTCAGGTGCGTTGATGCCGGAGGCGGCTTTGTCGGCCTGAGCAATGCGATCGACTCGAACTGGATGGGCTATATCGTTGAAAATGACTCTTGAAGGAGCTTGAAGCCTTCCTGCATGAAGGCGGCCTGAACGAGGTCCTGGAGGCGAGTCTCAACGGGGACTATCAAAATGCCAGGATTCTGTTGAAGAGGAAGGAGCAGGGTCTTGCGGTCGATGAGACGGGCTCGAGTGGAACCGTGGCCTTGATGCTTCTGTTTTATTGGATGAAGCGCCTTGACGGGGCGTCGTTTGTTTTCGTCGACGACTTTGATGCTTTCTATCGCCCTGAGTTGGCAGAGTTCGTTTATAGGAAGTTCAAGGCTCTCGGCAGGGGCGATCGAATTCAGTGTGTTCTGACGACGCATCGCAGCCGTTTCCTATCCAATCGAATGAATCGCCCCGATTGCTGCTACGTCGTGACGCCTGAAGGAATTTCATCGCTCCCTGGGCTGACCACGCGGGAGATCAGGGAAGAAAATGACGTCGAGCAGCTCTATCTTTCCAACGCCTTCGGAGTGATGTGACGGCGTTGCGTTCGGTAGCAACAGGAAGCCCGGTACGAAGGGCCGGCTTACCTTTTTTTGGGCATCTTCAAACTCCATTTTCCATAGCGGCGGCTGGTCGTTTCGGGGCTAAGCGAGCGTTCCTTAGCGCCGACGGCTGATAAGTCCTATCATCCTTTGAAGGAAAAAGGAAACGCGTTTTGCCGATGCAAGCGCGCGTCTCGCAATTGATGGCGTTGCGGTCCGATTGGATTTTTTCCAAAAGATCTTGGCCGAGAACGCAAAGGAGGGCGAAGATGCAGATCAGAGGAAATCAAGCGGACAAGGCGCACCGTACGCCGGCAGGCGGTCTGGCGTTGATTCTCACGACTCTGGCCGCAGCCCTTTGTCTCGCGCCTGGCGCGGCCGCAGGTGCTTCCATGTAGGATGTCTCGGCGCGTGAGATTTACTCAAGCGGCGCCGCGGGAGACTACCTTGCAGGCTGGCACGTCAAGCAGAAGATTGCGACCTGTGAGTCCTGTCATCCGAGCGCAGCGGTGAGTGATGGCGAAAGCGAAATCGACAAATCCTGCATTTCGTGCCACGGAACCTATGCCTCGCTCGGCGAAAGGGATAGGAAGGCCGGACGTGAAATTTCGGCTCATGCCGGCCACCTCTCAATCGATTCCTGCACGACGTGTCATGGCGGGCACGAGGCTTCCTTTGCCTACTGCAACAATTGCCACATCTTCAAGATGGACATGAAGTTCGGACGGCAGAAGATTCCGTATGTGCCTGCGGATCTTTCAAAGTATCTCGACGCCCAACCCAATCGTGTTGAAAGTGCCGATGTGGTGATCGTGGGTGGTGGCGGCGCCGGCATGGCCGCGGCTATTGAGGCGCGAAAACTCGGCCTGCGCACCGTCATTCTCGAAAAGATGCCGATTCTGGGCGGCAGTTCGCTTCTGTCGCCGGGCGGCATGAACGTGGCGGGAAGCGCCCAGCAGAAGGCTGCCGGCATCAAGGATTCGATAGAGCTCTTTGTGAAGGACACTCTGCACGTCGGCAAGGGGGTCAATGACAAGGCGCTTGTCGAGGTGCTCGCACGCGAGAGCAATGCCGCGCTTGAGTGGATTGAAGGTCTGGGCGCCAAACTCGACCTCGACAAGGGTGTCTACGGAGGCTGTTCGGCCGCACGAATGCTCTACACCAAGACGGGCGGAATCGGCCGTTACATGGTCTCCGTCATGCGTCCTGCACTGATGAATTCGGGTGCCGACGTGCGGGTCAATTCGCAGGTCGTGCGCATCAACAAGGATAAAAACGGACGCGCCACCGGCGTTCTTGTCAAGGGCAAGAACACGGGCTTGTATCAAATCGATGCCAAGGCCGTCGTCATCACGGCCGGCAGTTACGCCAACAACGGAGCGCTTGTTGCCAAATACCATCCTGATTTCTTCGGCATGGTGACGTCGGCGCAGCCGGGCAGCCATGGTGACGGCATTTACCTTGCGCAGAATCTCGGTGCTCAGGTTGTGCACCTTGATCGCGTGCAGGTGCACCCCAACATTGCTGCCGGCACGAGCATCATGATCACGCTTGCCATGCGTACGAACGGTGGCATTCTCGTCAACAAGGACGGCGTGCGTTTTTATAACGACAACGCTCCGCGCAATGAACTCGGCGCGGCCATGCTCAAGCAGCCTGCGCAGAAGGTTTGGCTGATCTATGACGACGCCGTTGCCGCCAAGCGAGCCAAGGTGCACGAGGGCTACGTGCGGCTGGGCTTTGTGACCGAAGCGCCTGATGCAAAGACGCTTGCGCAAAAGCTGGGCCTTCCGGTGGAAAACTTCACCAAGGAAATGGCCAAATATGCATCCTTCGTGAAGGCGGGCAAGGATGCCGACTTCGGCCGCAAGGAGCTCCCGGAGCCTTTGACCAACGGCAAGCTTTATGCGATTGAAGTCATCCCGGCCATCGGCGGTACGCTCGGCGGGCTTAAGACCGACACGCACACGCGCGTTCTCAATGCCGAGGGCAAGCCCATCGAGGGACTTTTTGCCGCCGGTGAGGTTGTCGGCGGTTGGCACGGTGAGGATCGCTACGGCGGCAATGCCGTGACGGGAAACATCGTCTTCGGCCGAATGGCGGCGCAGGAAGCCGCCAAGCTGGTGAAGTAAGAAGAACAGCCGCAGCATTTCGTTGCGACATGGGGTTTCAAAGAGAAAGCAGTTGCGCACTCGCGTGATTGCGCAAGACTTCGGAGGCGGCAGGGACATGCCGCCTCTGGAGGCGTACAGCTTTCAAAAAGAGCGGCGCTTCTTCGGGTGAAAGCTTATGGCTCTCTTTCGATGGGGAGCTATTGCCCGACGGGCTACTCGCTCGCGCGCCGCATCCCTTAGAATTGCGCCTTCTTTTTCGGACTGCAAGAGCTTGCGGTCCCCCGCACGATTCATTACGTTTCGTGCGGCATTACTGCATCAACATTTCTGCCAACGGATATAAACCGTGACCGCAAAGAAAATCTATCTGCGCAGCTTCGGCTGCCAAATGAACGACTACGATTCCTCGCGCCTCATCGACCTGATGGGAACGCACGGCTACGAGCGTGTGACTGAGCCCGAGGAGGCCGATCTCATCGTCATCATCACGTGCTCGATTCGCGAGAAGGCGCAGGAAAAAACCTTCTCCGACCTCGGCCGCATCCGCGAGATCAAAAAGGACAAGCCCGGCCTGCGCATTGCCGTGGGTGGCTGCGTGGCTAGCCAGGAAGGCCGCCGCGTGCTCTCTCGCGCGCCCTGGGTCGACGTCGTCTTCGGTCCCCAGACCCTGCATCGGCTGCCGGAGCTTCTGGCCGAGCGCGAGCGCACGGGGCGCCCGCAGGTCGACATCGCCTTTCCTGAAATCGAGAAGTTCGACTGCCTGCCTGCGCCCTGCGCGCACGGCCCCACTGCCTTCGTCTCGATCATGGAAGGCTGCAGCAAGTACTGCTCATACTGCGTCGTGCCCTATACGCGCGGCACCGAAATCAGCCGTCCCATGATGGACGTGCTCGTCGAGTGCGCGCAGCTCGCAAGCCAGGGCGTCAAGGAAATCACGCTCCTCGGTCAAAACGTCAACGCCTACCAGGGGCGCACGCCCGACGGCAAGTCTACGGCCGACTTCGCGCTGCTGCTTGAGTACGTGCACGACATTCCGGGCATCGAGCGCATCCGCTACACGACAAGCCACCCCAAGGAATTTTCCGATCGCCTGATCGAGGCCTATGGGAAGCTCCCGAAGCTCGCCAATCACGTGCATCTGCCCGTGCAAAGCGGTTCGGACCGCATTCTTGCGGCCATGAAGCGCGGCTATACGCACGACTGGTACCTTGACCGCATCGCCAAGCTGCGCGCGGTGCGCCCCGACATTTCGGTAGCCACCGACTTCATCGTGGGCTTTCCGGGCGAGACCGAGGAGGACTTCGCCGAGACGATGCGCTTGATCGACGAAGTGGGATTTGACGCGAGCTTTTCGTTTGTCTACTCCAAGCGGCCGGGCACGCCCGCGGCGTCCTATCCGGACGACACGCCGCGCGAGGTGAAGTTAAAGCGCCTGCAGCACCTTCAGGCGGTGATCGACGCCAATGCCACGGAAATCTCCAAGGCGATGCTCGGGCGCACCGAAAGGTGTCTCGTTTTTGGCGAGGCGAAAAAGGGCGAGGGCATGCTTTCGGCGCGTACCGACAACAATCGTGTGGTGAATTTCCCGGGGGATCGCGCATTGATCGGCTCGATGGTGAACATTCTCATTACGGAGGTCTACCCGCACACGCTCGGCGGTCGTCTTGCCGAGGACAGCTTGTCCGTGCAGATCGACAAATAAAAACATGACTGAAACAACGAAAGTTCTGCAGTTTGCCTTTGACTGCACCAGCGGCGAGCTTGCCGCGCTGGTCGGGCCGCTCGATGAAAACCTGCGGCAGATCGAGCATGCCTTCGAGGCGAAGATCACCCGCAGGGGCGCGCACTTCCGTCTCGAGGGACCGCAGGCGCGCCAAGCCATCAATGTGCTTGAGATGCTTGCCGTGCGCGTGCATGCGGGCGAAGAGATCACGATCAACGACGTGCAGATGAGCGTGATCGGCGAGCAGACGGGCGCTGCGGCCGAAGGCGACGATGCCGTCTTTGCCCTCAGAACGCGCCGCAGCGGCCTGCAGCCGCGCACGCCGGGCCAGAAGCGCTACTTGTCGGCAATCATGAACACCGACGTCACGTTCGGCGTCGGGCCCGCCGGCACGGGCAAGACGTACCTTGCCGTCGCCGCGGCGGTCGACGCCTACGAGCGCGACGCCGTCGAGCGCATCATTCTGACGCGCCCCGCGATCGAAGCGGGCGAGCGTCTGGGCTTTCTGCCCGGCGATCTGGTGCAGAAGGTTGATCCCTATCTGCGGCCTTTGTACGACGCGCTTTTTGACCTCTTCGGCTTTGAAAAGACGCAGCGCCTCATTGAAAAGCAGATCATCGAGATCGCACCGTTGGCGTTCATGCGCGGCAGAACGCTCAACAACGCCTTCGTCATTCTCGACGAGGCGCAGAACACGACGATTGAGCAGATGAAGATGTTCCTCACCCGCATCGGCTTCGGCACCCGGGCGGTGATCACGGGCGACGCAACGCAGATCGACCTGCCGCGGGGAGTGGCAAGCGGTCTGAAGCACGCCTGCAATGTCCTTGAGGGCGTGCGCGGCATCTCCATCGTTCACTTCACAACCGACGACGTGGTGCGCCATCCGCTCGTGGGAGCCATCGTGCGGGCCTACGAGGCCTGGGATGCGGCGCACGCTGGCGAAAAGGATGGCGAGCGCGGGCATGCGTCGCGCGGCCGCCACGCAGAGCGCGACCGCCGCCGCGTGCGGAGAGCTGAAAGCGCCGAAAGCACTGAAAGCGCCTCCGTCGAAGACCATCATCCGATCGCCGACGGCGACCAAGGAGATGCATCATGACACCGACCAAGAAGACGACCGAGGAAATGTTTGATCCCACAACGACCCCCGAGCCTGAGGATGCCGTCGGCGAAGCAGCTGTTGGCGAGCCTGTTGCGGCTTCGCCCGAGCGTCCCGCGTCTGCGGCAGATCTTGCCGCGGAGGAGCGCCGCATTCTGGAGAGCTTCGTCGAGTCCGAGGACGACGGCGATCTTGTTTCGCACCGGCGCACGAAGAAAGCCACCAAGCCCGAGCTTGACGTCACCTTCGAGCGCGGCGAGGGGGTGGCGCAGCGTCTGCCCTCGCGGCGCGTCATGAAGCTCTGGATGCAGTCGGCCCTGGAGCTTCCGGGCGAAGTCACCGTGCGCTTTGCCAATTCCGAAGAAGCGCGCGAGCTCAACAAGACCTATCGCGGCAAGGACTACGCCACGAACGTGCTCACCTTCGACTACTCCCACGAGCCGGTCGTGCGCGCCGACATCGTGATCTGCCTTGACGTGGTCGAAAAGGAAGCACGCGAGCAGTTCAAGCGGTTTTACGCGCACCTCGCGCACCTGCTGATTCACGGCGTGCTGCACGCCCAGGGGTGGGATCACGAAACCGACGAGGAGGCCGAGGCGATGGAGGCGCGCGAAGCCGAGATCATGATGCAGCTCGGGTTTGAAAACCCCTACTACGATCCGGCAAAGCGCCACTAAGAGTCCTCCAAGCGCTTTTGAAGACGCTCCGCCGCCAAGGCCGAGCCCCAGGCGCGCCTTTTTAGGTTGCCATTGTGCGACCTGGAAAGGCGCGCTTCGTTTTATGGGGCCGTCAGCAAAGCGCACGGCGCGCGCAATTTTTGCTATTCTCAAAAGACTTGACACGAAATTACCGGCACGAATCCAATTGCTGCCGGCACTTATGCAAGACCAACCACACAGTTCGAACGAATCCGCCGACGCCGATCGGCAAACAGAAAAGCAAGGCTTCTTCACTCGCCTTTTCTCCGTCTTTCACAAGGACCCCACCACCCGCGAGGAGTTCACCGAGGCGCTGCACCGCGCCTACGGGCAGAAGCTTTTTGATGCAGAAGCGCTCAACATGATGGAGGGCGCGCTCGAGGTGGGGCAGCTGTGCGCGGCCGACCTGATGGTGCCGCGAGCCCAGATCGAAGCCATCGACATCAGCGAGCCGCGCGAGGCGTGGCTCTCGAAGGTGATCGCCCGCGGCCATTCGCGCTTTCCGGTGATCGAAGGCGACATGGACGTCGTCAAGGGCATCCTGCACGCCAAGGATCTTCTGCGCCTTTTCATCGATCCCAACTACGACGTGCGTGCGCATCTGCGTCCTGCGCGCTTTATTCCCGAAACCCAGCCCTTGAACGTCGTGCTGCGCGACTTTCGCGCCACCCGCAACCACATGGCGCTCGTGATCGACGAGTTCGGCTCCATTTCCGGACTGATCACGATCGAGGATGTCATCGAGCAGGTCGTGGGCGAGATCGACGACGAGTTCGACAGCGTCAATCCCGACAAGGACAACATCACCGTCGTCGATCCCGAGCACTGGCGCGTCAAGGCCGAGACGTACCTTGACCAGTTCAACGAATTTTTCGGCGTCGAGCTTCAGGATCAATACTGTGAGACGGTGGGCGGCATGGTGACCGACCGCTTCGAGCACGTGCCGCACCGCGGCGAAACGATTGAAATCGACGGCTTTCGCTTCAAGGTGCTCACGGCCGACGAACGTCAGGCGCATCTCTTCCTGGTCGAAAAGCTCGTCTCGGCGGCTGCGCCCGAAGCTTCGGACAATACCCGTGAGGCGCGGTCGACGACCGCTGCCGGCGGCAAGAAGGACGCGCAATAAGGCGCCGACCAAAGCATTGACCAAAGTCCCGACCAAAGTACTGACAAACACGGACTAAGGGCCGGGGCGCGGCGTCCTTGCAGCATCCATTCGGATCTTTTTTGAAAAGGATTTTCCCGTGGCAGGAAACCTCTTTTGCCAAAAGCGGCAGACCGGCGAGCGCCAGGGTGCTGAGAAGACAGCCGCCGCGCTTTCAAACACCGCGCTTGCCGACAGGCTCAAGCCCCTGTCGCCTTTCGTGTCGCGCGCTCCCGTTCAATGGCTTCTGGCGCTTTTGCTCGGACTTCTTGGGTCGGCGGGCTTTGCCCCTTGGGAGTTTCCTGCGGCGCTTGCAGCCTCGACGGCTGGGCTCTTCTGGCTTGCCGCCAATGAGAGCCGCGTGCGCGTCGCGGCGCTGACGGGGTTTTTCTGGGGGCTTGCGTACTTTGCGAGCGGCCTTTCCTGGACCTACAACTCGATGCACGTCTACGGGGGCCTGCCCGCGGTGCTCTCCACCCTGGGCGTGCTTGCTCTCGGCGCGCTTCCTGCGCTGGTGCCGGGAGCGCTCTGTGCGATCGCAGCGCGCATCCCTGCGGCGCGCGCCGTCAAGCTCGTTTTGATTCTTCCGGCGCTCTGGTGCCTGGGCGAACTTGTGCGCGGCTCCTGGGTGATGGGCTTTGGGTGGCTCTCCTCGGGCTACGCCTGGGCGGAATCGCTTTTTAACGTCTGGGCGCCCGTTGCCGGCGTCTACGGGGTGGGACTTGTCGTCAACGTTTTGATCGGCGCGGTGCTCGTGCTCCTTTCGCCCTACGACCGCAGCCGCGTGGTGCTGCGCGCCATGACGGCCGTCTTTGCCGGGGCGATTGCGCTCGTGACGGTTGCCCTTGACCTCGTCGTCTGGTCCAAGCCCGCCCAAGCCCTTGAAGTACGCCTCGTGCAGCCCGACCTTCCGGTGGCGCTTACAGCCGCGCATGAGGGTGAGCGGCTTGCCCGCGTCAAGGCGATGAGCGATCGCTCTGCCATGGCAGGCTACATCGACCTCACCGTCTGGCCCGAAGGGCTTTTTTCCATGCCCGTCGAGCGGCTCGCTCCGCAGGCTCTGGCCGCGGCGCTTGAGACCGCCGAGAGCACGCAGGGGGCGGTGCTTTTCAATGGCTTTAGTCAAAAGGTTGATCCCGAGAAGCCCGGGCGCATCGCGGTCTATAACTCGCTCTGGCTTGCGGGGAGCACCGAAGGCAGCGCCCCGGTCAATGCTCGAGTGCCTGAGACCGCCGCCAAGGATCAGGCGGGCGTCATCGCCGAGGTCTATCAAAAGCACCACCTCGTGCCCTTCGGCGAATTCGTGCCCTGGGGCTTCCGGTGGTTTGTCGACGCCTTGGGCATTCCCATGGCCGATCAGACCAGGGGCCCCGTGGGCGGCGCAAGGCCCGTGGAAATCGGGGGTGCCCAGGCGGCGCTCACGATCTGCTACGAGAACATGTTCGGCGAAGAGCTTCGCGCTTGGTGGTCGCACGGCAATCCGCAGGTGATTTTCAACGTGGCCAATCTGGGGTGGTTTGCGCCGCGCGTGGCCGATCAGTTCACGCAGATGAGCGTGATGCGCGCGCTTGAGACCGCCCGGCCCCTCGTGCAGGCCGTCAACAATACGGGCTCTTCGCTCATCACCCCGACGGGCAAAGTCGAGCGGTCGGCCGCGGCCGGCGCGCAGAACCTTGATCTCACCGTGAGGCTTTATACGGGTACGCCCACCTGGTTCGTGCGCTTTGGGAATGTCCTTGCCGCGGGTGCGGCGCTCGTGCTTCTCATTGTGGCAGCGGCGTGCATGCGGCTGCGCCGGCGTGAGGGCGGCGCAGCGAGGTAGTGATTCTTCAATTTTTGCCGGATAAAAAGGCTCGGGTCCAAGGCTGCGGAGAGGCTGATGACGCTAGCGGGCGGTGCGCCCGAAAAAGCGGTTCGGTCCCGCTTCGGTTCCGGATTTGGCCGATCTGATAAAATTTGAGCCTTGTTTTGTCCGGCTTCAACGGTTCGGGGCAGTCTTTTTACAAGAACACCTGATGGCGTGCTGCGAGAGCGTCCGGCCGCCGGCTGATCTTTGGGTTCGTTTTATGCTTACTTTTCAGGAAGTGATCCTGCGTCTGCAGGACTATTGGAACAAACAGGGCTGCGCGCTGCTGCAGCCCATCGACATTGAAGTCGGCGCCGGCACGTCGCACACGGCCACTTTCTTGCGCGCACTCGGCCCCGAGCCCTGGCGCGCGGCCTACGTGCAGCCCTCCCGTCGTCCGAAGGACGCCCGCTACGGCGAAAATCCCAATCGCCTGCATCAGCACCATCAGTACCAGGTGGTCTTAAAGCCCAGTCCCGTCAACATCGTTGACCTCTACCTGGGGTCGCTGCGCTATCTCGGCATCGACACCGAAGTCAACGACGTACGCTTTGTCGAGGACAACTGGGAGAACCCGACGCTGGGCGCCTGGGGTCTCGGCTGGGAAGTCTGGATGAACGGCATGGAAGTGACGCAGTTCACGTACTTCCAGCAGGTGGGCGGCCTTGAATGCAAGCCGATCACCGGCGAAATCACCTACGGCCTTGAACGTCTGACGATGTACCTGCAGAACTGCGACAACGTCTTCGATCTGGTCTACACCAACTGGACCGACGGCCTGGGTCAGAAGCACACGCTCACCTACGGCGACGTGTTCCACCAGAATGAGGTCGAGCAGAGCCACTACAACTTCGAGGCAAGCGACCCCGCGAAGCTCTTCAAGCAGTTCGACTACTTTGAAAGCGAGGCCAAGCGCCTGATGGATCTGCAGCTTGCGCTGCCCGCTTACGAGATGGTGCTCAAGGCCGGGCACACGTTCAACCTTCTGGACGCCCGCGGCGCGATCTCGGTGACCGAGCGCGCAGCCTACATCGCCCGCATCCGCAACATCAGCCGCAGCGTGGCGCAAAGCTACTACGACGCCCGCGAACGCCTGGGCTTCCCGATGCTCAAGGCATAAGTCCATTTACCAGTTTGTCGCGAGAGAAGATAAAAAAATGAAGAGCTTATTTGTTGAACTGCAAACCGAAGAGCTGCCGCCCAAGGCGCTCAAGAAACTCTCGAACGCCTTTGCCGAAGGCGTGCAGAAGTCGCTTGCGGCTAACCGCATCCTGGGCGAGGGATCGAAGATGATCCCCTACGGGTCGCCGCGCCGCATGGCGGTGCTTGTCACCGAGGTGCTGGAAAAGTCGCCCGACCAGGCCTTCTCGCAGCGCCTCGTGCCGGTGCGCGTGGGCCTTGACGCCGATGGCAAGGCCACGCCCGCGCTTGAGAAAAAGATGAAGGCGCTCGGCATCGCGTGCGACGTCTCCGAATTAAAGCGCGTCAACGACGGCAAGAACGAACAGCTCGTCTACGAAGGCGTGCGCGCCGGCGTGCATGTGGCTGAAGCCGTGCAGAAGGCGCTTGAGGAGTCCGTCAAGGCTCTGCCGATTCCGAAGGTGATGAACTATCAGTTGGTCGACGGCGTGACGACGGTGCAGTTTGTTCGTCCGGTCAAGCACCTCGTGGTGCTCTACGGCGACGCCGTGCTCGAGGGCGTGAAGATGTTCGGCCTTACGGCCGGCCGCACGACGATGGGGCACCGCTTCCACACCCACGAGCCCATCGAGATCCGCACGGCCGACGGCTACGCGCAGCAGCTTCTCGATGAAGGCAAGGTGATCGCAAGTTACGCCGAGCGTCGCGAAAAGCTCGTGCGGCTTCTGAACGAGGCCGCCCAGCGCGAAGGCGGCACGCTCATTGCGCCCGAGGATCTGATTGACGAGACCAATTCGCTTACCGAGTGGCCCGTGGTCTACGTCTCCGAATTCGAGAAGAAGTTCCTCGCCGTGCCTGAGGAATGCCTCATTCTCACGATGCAGACCAACCAGAAGTACTTCCCGATGCGCGATGCCGCCGGCAAGCTCATGAACCGCTTCTGCCTCGTGTCGCACATCGAGGCCAAGGACGGGGGCGCCGCGATCATTTCGGGCAACGCCCGTGTGGTGCGCGCGCGTCTTGCCGACGCCGAGTTCTTCTACACGCAGGACTGCCAGACGAAGCTTGCGGACCGCGTTGAGGGCTTGAAGCACGTCGTCTACCACAACAAGTTGGGCAGCCAGGCCGAGCGCATGCTGCGCGTGCGCGCCATCGCCGCCGCCGTGGCTGAGCGCATCGGCGCCGACCGCGAGAAGGCCGAACGCGCCGCGACGCTTGCCAAGGCCGACCTGCGCACCCTGATGGTGGGCGAGTTCCCCGAACTGCAGGGCATCATGGGCGAGTACTACGCCCGTCACGACGGCGAGGCCGACGACGTGGCGCTCGCGATCCGCGAGCACTACGAGCCGCGCTTTGCGGGCGACGCGCTCCCGTCGACCCCCGTTTCGATTGCCGTGGCTCTCGCCGACAAGCTCGAGACCCTCACCGGCATGTTCGGCATCGGACAGGTACCCACGGGCGACAAGGATCCGTTTGCACTGCGCCGTCACGCGCTCGGCGTGCTGCGCATGATGATCGAAAAGGAACTCGACGTTTCGCTCGACGATCTCGTGAAGACCGCCTTTGCGGTCGAGACCCAGGTGCCGGGCGTGGCCGATGCCGAAGAAGCGCTCGTGAACTTCTTCTTTGACCGCCTGCGCGTGATGATGCGCGATGCGGGCTACAGCGCGCAGGAAGTCGACGCGGTGCTCGCGCTGCGCGACATGCGCCTGGTGCAGACGCCCAAGCGCCTGAAGGCCGTGCGCGAGTTCATGCAGCTGCCTGAAGCCGAAAGCCTCACGGCGGCCAACAAGCGCATCAGCAACATCCTCAAGAAGATCGAAGGCGGCGTGTCCGACGAGGTCAAGCCCGAGCTTCTCACCGAAGCGGCTGAAAAGGCGCTCTTTGACGCTCTGGGCGACCATGAGCCGATCGCCCGCCTGCTCTTTGAAAAGGGCGAGTTCGAAGCGATGTTGGCCTCGCTTACGCCCTTGAAGGATGCCGTCGACGCCTTCTTTGCCAACGTGATGGTCAACTGCGAGGATGCGGCCGTGCGCACCAACCGTCAGGCGCTCTTAAAGCGCCTCTACGTGCTCATGAACCGCGTGGCCGAGCTCTCGCGTCTGGCGAAGTAGTCGCACCTCCTTTTTCAGCGAGACACCATCCGAAAGCCCCGAAGCAGGCTCTGACGGGAAGGCGCTTTTCCAGCCTTCCTTGCCGGAGACTTTCGGGGCTTTTCAAATTGTGGAGTTTTTCCCATGAATGCCATTCGCGGTTTTCTTTTCTACGTCGTCTTTGCCGTGACGGTGATTCCGACGGCGCTCACGATTCTCATCACCTGGCCCGTGACCTCGTCGGAATGGCGCTACGACCACGTGGGCATCGTCTGGGTGCGGCTCATGATCCGGGCGCTTGAGGTCATCTGCGGCGTGAAGTGCCGCGTGCTCGGCGCGGAGAACATTCCGACCGACGGCCGTCCGCTGGTGGTGCTGAGCAAGCACCAGTCGGCCTGGGAGACGCTCTTTCTGCCCGTGTTTCTCACCAACCACATGGGCTTTGTCTACAAGAAGAGCCTGCACTGGATTCCGTTTTTCGGCTGGGCGCTCAAGGCGATGCGCATGATCGCCATCGACCGCAAGGAGGGCAGAAGCTCGTATCAGATCTTCCGCGAGCGCGGCGAGCTTTTCTTGAAGCGCGGCTGGTGGGTGATTCTCTTTCCGGAAGGAACGCGCACCAAGCCCGGCGCCAAGACGACCTACAAGACGGGCGGCACGCGCTTTGCCTGCGCCGTGGGCGCCGCCGTGCTTCCAGTGGCGCTCAATTCCGGCCGCTACTGGCCGCGCAACAGCATCGCCAAGAAGCCCGGCACGATCACCGTGAGCTTCGGCCCCGTGATCAAGACGGCAGGCCGCGAGCCGCATGAGGTCAATGCCGAGGTCGCCAACTGGATCGAAGACGAGATCCGCCGTTGGGACAAGCCGGTCGACTAAGAGCCCGTCGCTCAAGGGCCTGCGGTATCTGCCGTCTTTTATCACCTGCCGCCGCCCTTTTTTCCTGATCCCCACGCCCCGACTGTTTGATCATGCCGCGCATTCCTGAGGCCGACTGGGTGGACATCCGCGAGGACATGACCGACGAGGAGGTCGTCGCCGCCGCCAAGGCATCCCATGCGCACAGCTTCGTTTCCGCC
>USAL01000046.1 GCA_900552545.1 uncultured Sutterella sp.
TTCTCTTGAGACACCGCCGTCCAGAACGATTTCATCTCGACTCGCCCATGCGAATGCAGCCTGAAGCGCTGCTGCCTCTCGCGGATCCAATTGCGCAGGGTCAATGACTTCGCCCTTGAGATAGACGATCCCTCGGTAGCCGACGCCACGGACCGTCATGCCGAGATGAGAGCCGTAAACTCGATCTTCGTGCTGATGCCCGTGAAAGAGCCAGCGTACGCCGAGGCTCCTCGCCAATCGATCGATCGCGGCAAAGCCTTTGTGATGGCAGCCGGCTGCCTCGTGCGTGACGAGCACATCGGCCTTTTGCTTGGCAAGCCCGTCGTAGACGCTCGGGAAGATCGACGAGCGGTGACGCCGCGGCAGTCCGCCGCGCCAGAGGTTCGAGCGCGGGCTGCGCTTGATGAAGGACTGCGCAGAGCGATAGTTGGGCTCCAGATCCGGCATCCAGATCTGGCCGCGGAACACGCCGCCCAAGCCCGCAATGCGGATGCCGGCCACGTTGCCCACGCGGCCGTGCAGATTGCGCCCAGCAATCACGCCGTGCCAGAGGCGGTCGTAGTACTCCTCCGTGTCGGTGTCGTGGTTGCCGGGAATCCACCAGATCTGGGTGAGCGCAAGCGCAGGCGCCAGAAGCTTGTCGACTGCCTCGTGCGGCTGCAGATCGCCCAGGATCACGACGGCGTCCGGATGGTGCTTTTCGACGGCCTCGTTGATGAAGCCAAATTCGCCGTGCGGATCGCCGCAAAAGAAGATCTTGGGCAGAGGCTTGCCGAAACGGCGTGTGTTCTTGGCCGCATTGCGGCGCGGATTGCGGCGCCGGGGCGACGATGACGTAGTTTGCTGACCCATCACGCCTCTCCCCCGTCGCGGCCGCCGGCCTCGGTTGTCGCAGTCATTCCATAGCCCGCGGCCATGCTTTTCAACTCATCCATGACGTAGCTTCTGAGCGATTCGGGCGAGGCGACGCGCGCGTGCGAGCCTAGGCTCAGCACGCGGCCCGCGAGCTCAATTTCGCTTGAGTAGGGCACTTCGAGCGTCATCGACCCGTCGCTGTGGCGCCGCGTCTGCTGATCCTTGTGCCAGATTTCGCTGCCGACATAGGGCGTCATGACGGAATCGATCTCGATCACGGCGTGCTTCAATTCGCCACCCGAGAAGATGCCGTAGCTCTTGTCGAGCGTCTCCTGGACAGTGCGCATGGCGACGACGCGGCACTTCTTGGTAAGGATCTCAGCCGACAAAATGTTTTCGATATTGAATGTCCTCAGTCCCTCGACCTGATGGCACCACGCATCAACGTACCAGTGGCTGCGGTAGTTCACGAGTCGAAGCGGGCTGATTTCACGGGCGTTTTCGGCGCCGCGCGAGCGGGTGTAGTAGGTGATGCGAAGACGGCGGCGCTTGCCGAGCGCTTCGCCCACGACGTCAAAGAAGGGAAGCTCGACGTGAACGTGCTCTTCGAGCACCACCTTCACGCGGCGCAGCAGGTCTCGGGCGGAGATTTTGTCGCCGCGCACGCAGGCCAGAAGCCGCGCGCGCAGGGCGCGCATATCGCTTGCGAGCACGGCGCGCTTGTCGGATTCGATCTCGCCCAATTCCTCGAGAATCGTCATCAGAACGCGCATCTCGTTGGCGGAATACCACGCCGAAGGGAGCTTTTCCTGCGACTTTTCGATCTGCCGGGCCGTACCCTTGGAGTCGTCGGAGTAGCAATACCCGCCCTTGGCGGCCGAATACACGATGGGCGCGCCCAACTGCTCTCGCATGTAGCGCAGATCTCTCTTCAACGTCGGCGCCGAGCACTGCAGCGTTGTTCTGAGCGTTTCAAAACCTACTACCCCTGCCTCCTGAATCATCTGATCGATGCGGAATAGCCGCATCGTGAAGGACATGTGGGAACGCATTGTTCGTAACACAAAAATTTGTATGGTGTCTGCATTATAGGGGCGAAGACACCCGCCGTTTCCGCGCGGACGCTGCGATTGCGGAGTGTTTTTGTGTAATTGAAGGCGAACAAAAACGCTATGAAAAAATGAGCTTGAGCCCCGAAACAGGAAAGCCTCCCGGCGGGAGGCTCCTGATGTAGTCAACAAGCGAGGAAAAAGAGTGCAAAAACAACGGCAAAACTGGGCTCGTGGCAAGAAGAGCCCTGCCGGGATCCCGAAACGCTCGACTTTTTAAGCGCCGTTGTCGTCCTTGAGCACGTCGGCTCCTTCGGGGATGGTGAAGGCAAACTGCTTTTCGTCCATACCCCCGTTGATCTCAAGGTCGGTGAGCGTCAACGCCGTCGTCTGTCCGAAATGGTCCTTCAGGCGCATCGCGGCAATGCGCCCCTTTGCGTCAAATCCGAGCTCAATTGCCGCATACGTCAGATCTTCGACCCTGGGCGTCGCGCGCACCCAGACGAGCCCCTCGGCGGCGGGGAGATCCTTTAATTCAAACGAGGCGCCGATGTCGGCTTCGCCGAAAAGAATCGAGGCGGGCGTACTTGAAAGGGCCGAGGTGAGGCGCTTGATCGTCACCTGGTTCAAGTCCGGATCCCAGATGTAGATGCTCTTGGCATCCGAAACAATGCGCTGCGGATAGGGCGTCTTCACGTTCCAGACGAAGCGCCCCGGGCGCATGAACGCGAAGTCGCCCTCGAGCGGCCCGTCGACCTTCTTGCCGTCCTTGCCAATCACGACCTGCGAGAAATGCCCCGAGGCCCGCACGGCGCTCTTGACGAAAGCTTCAAGCTGCTTCGAGCCCGACTTCTCCCCTGCAGCCGCAAGGGCATTGAGAGGAAACATCGAGGCAAGCGGCGCAACGCTGACGGCCGCGGCCGCCGCGATCAACATTCTTCGCTTCACAACACACCTTCTTCGTGCTTGACGAGCACTTCGCGCTTACCCGCGGCATTGGGCTTGCTCACGAGGCCGTCGGCCTCCATGCGCTCGAGCAGATTGGCCGCACGGTTGTAGCCGATTCCAAGGCGCCGCTGCACGTAGCTCGTCGAGGCGCGCTTTTCCTCGATCACGATCTTGGCGGCCTGATCGTAGAGCGGATCGACATCGTTGCTGCGGCTCAAGCCAAAGCCGCCCGAGGCGCCCTGTCCGCCCTCCTCTTCGGGGTCGGTGACGCCCTCGACGTACTCGGGCGCGCCCATCGACTTGAGCTCGGCCACGACGCGCAGCACTTCGTCTTCCTCGACCATGCAGCCCTGCACGCGCTGCGGCGATGCGCCGGGGCGCTTGAAGAGCATGTCGCCGCGCCCCAGCAGATCCTGCGCGCCCGTCTCGTCGAGCACCACCTGACTGTCGTAGCGGCTGCCGACCTGAAAGGCGATGCGCGCGACGATGTTGGCCTTGATGAGCGGCGTGACGATGTCCGCGCTCGGGCGCTGCGTGGCGAGCACGAGGTGAATGCCCGCGGCTCGGGCCTTCTGCGCCAGACGCATGATCTGGGTTTCGACCTGCTTGCGGTTGACGAGCATCAGGTCGGCGAGCTCGTCGATGAAGCAGACGATGTAGCTAAAGGGTTTGAGCGGCGTGTGCGGCTCGGGATTTTCGGGCGTGACATCAAATGGGTCCATAATCGGCTTGCCGTTTTTGATCGCCTCTTCGACCGTCTTGTTGAAGCTGTCGAAGCTGCGCACGCCGAGTTTTGCCATCAGGTGATAGCGCCGTTCCATCTCGGTCACGAGCCAGTTCAAGGCGTTGGAAGCCTTGTTCATGTCGGTCACCACCGGGCACAGCAGATGCGGGATGTCCTGATAGAGCGAAAACTCCACCGTCTTCGGGTCGATCAGTACGAGGCGCAGGCGCTCGGGCTCGTTTTTGTAGAGCAGCGACAGGATCATCGTGTTGATGCACACCGACTTGCCCGAGCCCGTCGTACCGCCCACGAGAAGGTGCGGGAGCTTTGCCAGATCAATCACCACAGGCTTGCCCGCGATGTCCTTGCCGAGCGCAAGCGACAGGGACGACTTGCTCGACTCGAAGTCGACGCTGCCGATGATTTCGCGCAGATAGACGCTCAAGCGCTGCGAGCTGCCGTTGGGAATCTCAAGCCCCATGTAAGGCTTGCCGGGAATGACGGGAACGACGCGCACGGAGGGCACGGCAAGCGCTCGCGAGAGATCCTTGCGGATGTCTTCGATCTGGCTTCCCTTGACGCCTGGACCGGGCTCAAGCCAGTACTGCGTGATGACGGGGCCAGCCTGTGCACCCACCACGGCGGCGTTGATGCGGTAGGCCTTGAGCTTGCTTTCGATGAGGCGGCTTGTGACGCGCACGGTCTCTTCGGAGATTCCCGCGCGGTTAGTGGCAGGCGCCTGCAACATGCTGATGCTCGGAAGAATGCTGCCGTCGTTGGCCTTGGGAAAGAGTTCAGGCTGACGCGCGGCAATATCGCGGTTTGAGGGCGTAGGCGTCGACTGGGGAAGCTCCACGTTGATCGCGCGCGTTTTTAGCTGCCGACCCTTTGCTTCTGGCGCAGCTTCAACTTCGGGCAATGCAGCCGCGACCTCGGGCGCTGCGGCATCGGAGACCTCCTTGGAAGACTTGGCTTCCTTTCCCTTTTTGACCGGACGCTTGAAGCTGATGAGCGCGCCAATCGACTCCAGCACCGTGCCGATGCGCTCGGCAACGTCAAACCAAGAAAAACCAAAGACAAAGGAGGCGCCCACCGCCACGCAGACGAAGGCAACGAAGCTCGAGCCCCAGATGCCGAGGTACGGCGTCACCCACCCTGCAACATACTGCCCGTAGAGGCCACCCGCGCCAAGCGGAAGCTCTTCACCAACGTAGCCAAACTGCAAGCACTCGAGTCCCGAGGAAGCCGTGAGCAGAAGCACCATGCCGAAGGTGGCCGACACTGGGCGGATGCGCAGCATGATCGAGTCGCCGCGCGCCCAAATGACACGCACGAGGCTCACCCCGGTTGCAAGGAGCGCCGCAACAATCCACCATGACGAGCGCCCCAAAAGCCAATAGAGAAAATCCGAAACCCAAGCGCCTATCAGGCCGCAGAGATTTCGCGCGCCGACCGTGCCCGTAGCCGAAAAGCCGGGATCGGCAGCCGTGTAGGTTGCAAGCGCCGTAGCCAGAAGGACGGCAAGCACGATCGCGACGACCCAGCCCGCGCTCGCAAGCAGGTGCTTGAAAAACGCGCCCACAAGCGCTACGCGGCGCGAGCGGTTCACACGTGCCCGCTCGCGCTCGACCTGCTGTTCGGCGCGATCCTGCGCGGCTTTGTTTTCACGCCATTCGCTTGCGATGGCGGGTTTTTTGTTCTTCCTCATAGTCGAAGCATTATACGAATGAGCCCCAAAGACCAAGATGGTTAGCGTACCCAAGTTTTTGCAACAAAATCATGCCTTGAACACCGTTCCTCCGCGCCTTTTGTTAGCATGAACGCAACACGACCTGACAACCGCGTCCCGCGGTTTCTGTAGGTTTCGATTCTTTTTGAGTGAGGTATCGTGATGAACAATGTACAAATGGTCAATGACCAGAACTATGACGAAGTCGTCGGCAAGGCCACCAAGCCCGTCTTCCTTGCCATTGGCGCTATGTGGTGCGTCGACTGCAAACGCATCGCCCCCTTCTTCGGACAGTTTGCCGAGCAGTACTCCGACAAGCTTGTCTTCGCAAGCTGCAACTTCGACGAAAATCCCGGCATCAAGGAAAAGTTTGACGTGCGCCACATCCCAACCCTCGTGCTCATCAAGGACGGCAAGGTCGTCGATACGCTCGTCGAGCCCAAGAGCGTCGCTCCATTCAAGGAATTCGTCGAAAAGGCGCTCGCGCTCTGATCGATCCCCGTGCACTGGGCCGATTCCCCAGGCAACTTGCCGCGCGCAACGTATTGCGCGAAGGGACTTGCTTTTTTAGGAAGGTTTCGGCACAATACGCGGTCTGAAGAAAGCGCGCACGGAATTCACGCGTTTTGACTTCTACCCAATTCTGGGGGTGTAGCTCAGCTGGGAGAGCGCTGCGTTCGCAATGCAGAGGTCAGGAGTTCGATCCTCCTCATCTCCACCAGACAAGAATCCGCGGATGTTCACAAACATCCGCGGATTTTTTTATTCCCGCCGATTTTCTTCTCTTCATCCGCCCCAGGGCTGCGACTTCGCACGCCCTTTCGCCCTGCCGCGGCGGCCTCGCACGGGCAGTCCTACCAGGCCCAATTGACGGCTGACCGTTTGGTCGAGGAAGGCTTTGTCGGTTATATTAGTTGTTTGCCGTTCGGGTTTATCGCCCGAAATCAACACAATCATCGGCTGCGGACACTCTCAAACCTCCTGTCCGCGGCCCAACAAGAACAAACTCTCGGGAGAATTCGTGTGAGTACACGACAGACGTGGTCAAGCCGTTTGACCTACATCCTGACCGTTGCGGGAGCAACGATCGGCTTTGGCGCCACCTGGCGCTTTCCTTATCTTGTTGGTTCAAACGGCGGCGGCGCCTATGTGCTGACCTTCATTGCCGTGATGCTGCTCGTGGGCATCCCGATCATCCTCGTTGAAAACGTGATCGGCCGCCGCGCCAAGTCCAACAGCGTGGACGCCTTCGTTCTCGCCGACCGCGTACCGGGCTGCACGCCCAATCCGCTTTGGAAGATCTTCGGCTACACGGGGCTTCTGGGCGCCTTCGGCATTCTTGCCTACTACATGGTGATCGGCGGCTGGGTGATCTCCTACATCTGGCACATCCTGCTCGGCATGGCAGGCGTTGCGGGCGGCCTTGATCTCTCGAGCCCCGTCACGAAGGAAGTGACCGAGAGCTTCTATCACCTCAATATTGAGAATTCGCCCCTGGCAATCGCCTGCTCGACCTTCGTCTTCGTGCTGGTGAACTGGGTGATTCTGCGCAAGGGCGTCATCGGCGGCATCGAGCGTTCGGTGAAGTACCTCATGCCGCTTCTTTTCCTGTGCCTTCTCGTCATGGTGGTGAGAAACCTCACCCTTGACAACGCCGCCGAAGGCATCCGCTTTTATCTGATGCCCGACTTCTCGAAGATCACCCCGCAGCTGTTCCTCGACGTGCTGGGTCAGGTCTTTTTTGCGCTGTCGCTCGGATTCGGCGTCATGATCACGCTCTCATCGCACTTGAGCGAGCGCGAGGACATGGTCAAGACCGCCGTCATCACAGGCGTCATCAATACGTTGGTCGCGGTCATGGCAGGCTTCATGATCTTCCCGTCGCTTTTCAGCGCCAACCTTGCACCCGACTCCGGTCCCTCGCTCGTGTTCAAGTCGCTGCCGATCGCCTTCTCCCAGATGTTCTTGGGCGACTTCTTTGCGATCGTCTTCTTCCTTCTGCTGGTGGTGGCTGCGCTCACGACGTCGCTGACGATCTATCAGGTGATCATCAGCGTGCTCACCGAGAAGCTTCGCATGACGCTTGACCGCGCGATCAACATCACGCTGGGCGGCATCTTCATCTTCGGCAACATCCCCTGCATTCTTGCCTACGGACCCTGGCGCGACGTACGCATTCTCGATCGCAACATCTTTGATGCGTTCGACTTCATCAGCGGCAACATCTGCTTCGTTCTGACGGCGCTTGGCGCCACGCTCTTCGTGGGCTGGGTGATGAAGCAAAACGCGGTCGGCGAACTCGACAACAACGGCAAGCTCCCGCACAAGACAACGCGCCTGTGGTTCAACTGCGTGCGCTACGTCATTCCCGTCGTGATCATTGCGATCTTTGCCTACGGTTTGAGAGGCTTCTTCGCATAAGACTTTCGTCCTGCTGCCGGCGCTACTCACCGGCAGCCTCTCAAAGCCCCGGTGTGCTGCCGCATCGAGGCTTTTTCCATGCGCAAAAAAGCCGCGCCAGCCTTGAACACCCGATTGATCAAAAATCTGTCTCGCGAAGTGGGGACAGTTCATAACCGCTCTCGTTCCCCCGGTTTTGAAGGAGAAAAGAACGTATTGCGCCTGAGGTCAAGTTTTCTCACGCGCCGTTGACGGAAGCCTCAAAACCGCCGCCTAGAATGCAGTTTCAGCTGCCAATCGCACGATGACGCCGCGTCGGGAAAATGCGAAAAAACGCTCTGTTCTCTTCATCGGTTTTTGATCATCCCGATTGGCTTTCGGGCTTCTTTTTGCGGGATTTTGAATTTCTTGCGGAGACCTCGCATGGAAATCAATCAAAACCGGGCTCCGTCGAGAACCGTCATGCGCCGCGTGATGTTCGTCGTGTTGCTCTTTGGTCTTGTGAGCTGCTTCGGGGATGTGGTCTATGAAGGCGCGCGCAGCGCCAACGGCCAGTACTTCAGTCTTCTCGGCGCAAGCGCCACCATGATGGGCGAGCTCTACGGCGTGGGCGAATTTTTGGGCTATGCGCTGCGCCTGGTCTCGGGGCGCATCTGCGACGCGACCGGGCGCCACTGGCCGCTCATCATCGCGGGCTACAGCTCGCTTGTCGTCGTGCCCTTCATGGGACTCACCGACAACCTCTACGTGCTGTGCACGCTCTTTCTCATCGAGCGCATCGGCAAGGCCCTGCGCAACCCGCCCAAGGACGCCGTGCTCTCGCAGCTTTCTGAAAAGAAAATCGGCACCGGCATGGTCTTCGGCATTCAGGAAGCGCTCGATCAGCTGGGCGCCTTCGCCGGGCCGCTCGTCTTCACCTTCGTCTTTTTAAAGACCGGTGAGACGACGATTGCGGCCTATCAGACGGGCTACACGCTTCTTTTTGCGGGCGTCGTTCTCGTCGTTGCCGCCGTCATTGCCGCCTGGCGCATCGTCACGCACTTTCATCTTGTTGAAGAGGCGGCGGGCGCCGCGCGCCCTGAGGACAAGCCCGCGGACATCTTCGGGCTTTACATGGCCTTCACGTTTTTTGCCTCGGCAGGCCTCGTTGCCTTTTCCATCATCGGCTTTCACCTCAAGAGCAAGGGCGTCATCGCCGACGGCGCGATCACGACGCTTTATGCGACGGCCATGGTGATTGACGCCGTCGCCGCGCTCGTGATCGGGCGGCTTTACGACGTCTTTAAAGAGCATAGCGGCCGCAAGACGGCAGGGCTCAGAACGCTTTTTGTGATTCCGGTCTGCTCGCTCGGCATCCCCTTTCTTGCGCTTTCAGGCGATGCGTGGGCCGCGGCCGCCGGCATGGCGCTTTACGGCATCGTGCTCGGCACGCATGAGACGATCATGCGCTCTGCCATTGCCGATCTCACGGTGTTTCGCAAGCGCGGCACGGCCTACGGCATCTTCAACGTCGTCTACGGTCTGGGCTTTTTGGCGGGAAGCAGCGTGATGGGCCTTTTGTACGACATCCTGGGCGCTGCGGGCGTGGCGCTTTGCGTCATCGTGCTCGAAGCCGCTGCGTTCGTCTTGTTCCTGCGGCTTAATGCCCGCGCAGGGGCGAACTAGCCCGCCCGGGAAAGCTCACTCCCCGGGCGCTTCTATGGTGCGGAAGCACAGGACGAAAAGGCGGCCAGTCGCTCGATGAGCTCACGAAGCTCGTCGTCATAGGGAGAAGGCGTCCTCTCCTTCAAAAGCGACCCTGCGTGGTAGCGGTTGTACCCACTGATTGTTGAGGCGTCATCCTCTCCAAACCGCTCCAGACAGGCAAGACGGATGCTCTCCTTGCTGTTTCCCGAGTCCTTCACCGCCGCGCGCTCCGACTCCGGGACGACGCTCCAGATGATCTCCTCGGACCCCTGCCGTCCGGGCAGAAAGAACACCGTATCCCGCAGATAGTCCGCAAACTCCTCTCTTTTGCGCGCCAGAACCTCCCGATCGGCATTGGGCTGCATCAGGTTCGCACTTGAGGCGACCTTCCTGAACCATGCTGCGAGCGCCTCGTCCTCCCCGGCGCCGGGACTTGCCGCGAGCGCCTTCTGCCTCACATCTCCGTCGAGGCAATAGGCAACGCCCTTGACGCCTTCGATGAAGTTCGTGACCGCGTCATGGCTGAGGATTCCCTCCGCACCATGCCGCACGGCCGGACGCACGCCGAAGAGGCCGTCCCTGCCGAGATTTCTTGCACAGGCGTCAAGCACTGTCTTTGCGCACTCGTCCTCGACGAGCACCGTGAGCCTGCGGGTGGAGGCGCCGATCTTGTGAAAGACCTCCGAGGCATAGGCGTCGTTGGTGATGCAGGTACGTCCCGCCGCATCCTGGCTAAGCAGCTTGACGGCGCCGACGGGCAGGGACTGCACGAAGTACGGCGAATGGGTCGCGATGACGATCTGGTTCTTTTTGGCAAGAATCTGCTGCAGCAGGAAGACCGCGATCTTCTTCTGCGCCTCCGGGTGGATGGAGACCTCGGGCTCGTCGAGCAGAACCAGAGCCCGTGCGGGCGCCCTGACCACGGCATCGACGAGGCAGACGACCAGAAATTCACCGCTGCCGGCAAACGCCTCGGAATACCCGGAGCAGTTGCGCACCGACAGCAGGACGGTTCTTTCGGGTTCCGACGTATAGAACGTGTGCGTGATGATCCGGATCGACTCGTAATCCTTGTCAAGGATCCCGGAGATGGTCTGCACCGTCGCCGGATCAAGCACCCTGTTTTCAAGAACCTTGTTTTTCCCGCGCAGCCTGAAGCTCTGCAGGTTCTTCCTGGCGACCTCCAGAAGCTTGCCCGAATAGCGGCGCAGATAGTCCTGCTTGCTCTTGAAGCTGCGCGAGACCTTGGAGAGGTCTGTGCTATAGAAGAAGCGGTCGTAGGCACTTCTGGTCTCGTGAAAGTCAAGGTAGACGACCTTCTTGTCGATCGCGTTCCATCGGGTTCGGGAACGATACTTCCTCTCCTTCTCGGTCAGCGACTCCTTCACGGGCATCATGTCCATCCCGTAGGCCCTGATCGGTCGGGACGGCTCCCAGTAGTCCGGATTGCCCGCCTTCGTGACGCGCGTCTTCAGAACCTCGACGATCCTGTCCTCGAGCGGGTTGTAGTACCCGTAGATGAAGCACGACGGAGCTCCCTTGTCGTCGCCGATGGTGTCGATCTTCGTTTCGAACCAGTACTCGCCGAGGCTCTTGTTGGCCGGCGCTCCGTACAGCGCCCGGATGAGCGACGATTTGTTGCAGCCGTTCTCGCCGACGAGCACCGTCATGGGAAAGGACAGGTCGAGCCGCGACGCAGCCTTGAGATTCTTGTACTTCGGGAAACGGATGTATCGAATGTATGGTTCATACTTGATAGCGTTCTTCTCAAAATCAGCCGCAACAGTCTGGATCAGGTCCTCGATTGTCCTTTTCATCTTGTTTTTCTTTCTTGTTGTTCTTCTTGCGGTTTTGCCGTCGTTCGTCCGGTCTTCAGCGTCAGTCAGCTTTTTCCGCCGTTTCTGTCCTGTTCCGAACGGATGATCTGCCTGCCCAGCGCCTTTGCAAAGAGTACGGGCACGGCGTTGCCGATCTGCCTTCCCTTCTCCCATACGGACCCCACGAACGTGAAGTCGTCCGGGAAGGTCTGGATGGCCGCCGCCTCGCGCGCGGAGATCGCCCTGTTCTGGCTGGGATGCCCGAAGCGGCCGTTGGACAAAGAGATGCACTTGGTGGTGAGGGTGACGGAGGGCTTGTCCCAGTCGAGGCGCCCGTAGACGTCCGAATGTCCGGAAGTGCCCTTGTGGCAGCGGAGCATGAGCTCCTTTGGCCAGCTTCTTCTGTCCTGCCCCGGCTTGAGCGCCGAAATTCTCTGGTAGAGCAGATCGCTCAGACGTGCCGCCTCATGATCCCTGACGGTCTCCGAACGGCATCCGTGCTCAAGCGGCGGGTATTTGGCAATCGCGTCGCGCACCACACGGTACGGCTGCAGCCCGTCGCCGAACTCCGCCGGAGGCAGGTTCACGTCATGACCCCGTGCCGCAAGCAGCACGAGGCGGCGGCGCGTCTGCGGCACGCCGTAGTCGGCGGCGTTGAGCACGCGCGTGCTCATCCCGTAGCCCAGGGACTTCAGCAGTTCGAGGAACTTCGGGAACGGACCGTCGACGACCTTCTGCATGCCCGGAACGTTTTCCAGAAGGATGTAGTCGGGCAGGAAGCGCCGGATGAAGCGGTGCAGCTCGTCGAGCAGACTGGCGCGCTGATCGCCTGTCGAGCGGTACCTGTTCTGCCTGGAGAACGGCTGGCAGGGCGCGCAGGCCGAGAAGACAAGTGGACCGCCAGAGCAGCGGCTGGCGATGATCTCCTCGATCTCGGCCTCGGAAATCTCCCTGACGTCCTTCTGAAGTACGACGGCTTCGGGGAAATTGAGGCGATACGTCTGAACCGCCCGGGCGTCGAAGTCGATGCCCGCGGCAATGTTCATGCCCGCCGCCCGCAGTCCCGCGCTCGTACCGCCGCAGCCGCAGAAGAAATCAATGACGTTGAACTTCATGAACCATCCATGACAAAACCATTCGTCCGACCGGCGGACTCTCCGCCTCGCCGGCCGCAGCCCCGCCCCGTTTTGCAAAACGCACGGAGATGGACGTATTCAAGCACATTCCGGCGCAAACCTGATAGGGTGACCGTACGCTTGGATGAAAGGTCCCGGCCGGCGTACGTCGTCAAGCCCTGCTTCATTATACGAAGCGGGTCCGGTCGGCCGGACTTTCGGCGGGCGCCCCGCTCCTTCTTCCGACCCACCCCCTCGGATTCCCGAACCAGCCAGCAGCCCTCTCCGGTCCGCACGTCCGTTCTTATAATCGCAGGGACAACTTTGGTACCTTTTTCTTCCCCAGAAAGTCGGTCATGTCCAAGCAACTGCACTGTCGCATCGACGACGTCCTCTACGACGAACTCGTCCAATACTCAAACTCAAACTCCCTGCTGATGTCCGACTGCATCACGGCCGCGATCAGGCGCATGCTCGACCGCAACAAGACGAAGCACCCGGCCGACGAACGCGCCTACACGTTCATCGATCTCTTCGCCGGCATCGGCGGAATGCGTCTGGCCTTCGACTCCACCGGCTCGCGCTGCGTCTACACGAACGAGTGGAACAAGTTCTGCCAGCAGACGTACAACGCCAACTTCGGCGATCTGCCCGACGGGGACATCACCAAGGTCAGCGTCTCCGACATTCCCGACCACGACATTCTGGTGGCGGGATTCCCCTGCCAGCCCTTCTCGATCGCCGGCGTTTCCAAAAAGAAAAGCCTCGGTCGCGCCACCGGCTTCGAAGACAAGACGCAGGGCACGCTCTTCTTCGACGTCTGCCGCATCATCAAGGGCAAGAGGCCCAAGGCCTTCATGCTTGAGAACGTCAAGAACCTCTGCAGCCACGACAAGGGCCGCACGTTCAAGGTCATCCGGGAGGCGCTCGACGAGCTGGGCTACTCGGTCTTCTGGCAGGTCATCGACGGCCAGCTCTACGTCCCGCAGCACCGGGAGCGCATTCTCATCGTGGGCTTTGACAGAAGACGCTACGGCGACGTCGACTTTGAATTCGATCTCCGACCGCCTGAAACAAAGCCCGTTCTTGGCTCAATCCTTGAAAAGAAGGTCGACCCCAAGTACACGCTCACCGACGGACTCTGGATCTACCTGCAGAACTACGCGGAAAAGCACCGCCGCGCCGGCAACGGATTCGGCTTCGGTCTGGCCTCAAGGGACGGCGTCACCCGCACGCTGAGCGCCCGCTACTACAAGGACGGTTCCGAGATCCTCGTTCCGCAGCGCGGAAGGAATCCCCGCCGCCTCACGCCGCGGGAATGCGCACGACTGCAGGGCTTTCCGGACAGCTTTGTCATTCCCGTCTCCAACACCCAGGCCTACAAGCAGTTCGGCAACTCGGTCGTCGTACCACTCATGGCCGACGTCGCCAGACTGATCGTCGAAAAGCTCCGGGAGCTTGACGCCGACGCGGCCGCCGGCAGGGCTCCCCGAGTCAAGCCCGGCAGCATGCAGGATCTCTTCGAGGGAGTCCTCACGCCGGACAAGCCAGCCGATGCGGCCAGGGACTGCGGAGCACGGTCATGATGCAGGAGGAGATTTTCAACGAAGAGGCGGGCCGGGAGTCGCCATCCAGCTCGGAAGAGCAC
>USAL01000047.1 GCA_900552545.1 uncultured Sutterella sp.
GCGCACGGCAAGCACGCTTCATCGCCTGCTGAGGACGCCGCAGGATGACGGCGCGCGCCCGGGAAAGGACTCGCCCCTGGACGCCGACATCCTCGTGGTCGACGAGAGCTCGATGATCGACATGGGGCTTGCGATCCGACTTTTTGACGCCATTGACCTTACGCGCACGCGCGTCGTGCTCTTAGGGGACAGACATCAGCTCGCGGCCGTGGGGCCGGGCTCGGTCTTTGCCGATCTCTCGGATACCGAGGGGCGCTTGAATGGCCATATCGCCGAGCTCACCGTGAGCCATCGCTTTGCCGCAGACAAGGCGATCGGCGAACTTTCAGCCTGCGTCAATGCAGGCCAGGTTGAGACGGTCTTTGAAAAGCTCAAGGCGCTTGATGCGATTGCGGCAAGTCAGAAGCCCGAGGAGAGAGGCAACAGCGACAACATCGTGCGCTGGCACCGCGAGCAGACGATTGCCTCTGAAGGCCTCACCCGGGAGGCGCACGCCTGGCTCTCGCGCATGATGCAAAGCATCATCGCCGCCATCAAGGCGCATCGCGCGGTGTTGGAGACTTCAACCGACGAGGCGGCGCGTCTAAAAGCCGCGCAGGCCCTTGCGCGCACCATGCGCGCCTTCGGCGTTCTCGCTGCACAGCGCCGCGGGCCGATGAGCGTGGAGGCGGTCAACCGTGCGGCCGACGCACGCCTCACGCAGGAGGGCTTCATCGGCGCGCGCTGGCGGCAGATCATCGTGCGCAGCAACGATCCGGTGCTTGAGCTCTACAACGGCGACGTCGGCGTGGTCGTGCCGGGAGCGCCGGCGCAGACGGGTGAGCCCGTCTCCGACGAGGTCTTCTTTCTCGACTCGGGGCGCTTTGTGAAGGCAGGGCTTCTGCCCACGTCGGACGCCGCCTTTGCCATCACGATTCATCAGTCGCAGGGCTCGGAATACCATCATGTGGCCGTTCTCATGCCGACGGAGGCCGATTCGCCTCTGGCAACGCGAGAGCTCCTCTATACGGCGATGACGCGCGTAAGCGACGTGCGCTTTCCGGAGGGTAAGGGCGGCACCGAGTACGGGACGCTTGACGTCTTTGCCGACGACAAGGTGATCGAGCGCGCGGTTGCCACGCCCGTCACCCGAGAGGGAGGGCTCGGCGAGCGGCTTGCCGAGGATTTCAAGCGGTAAGGCGCAACAACACTACAATAGACGCCATACGGCAAGCTGAAAAGAAAATCAAAAGCCGCAATAAAAAAACAATTGATTGCGTCGGAGCGCAGAACCGAAAGGCTTTAAAAGCAGGAGGTTCAAGTAGGCGCAGGGCCGCCCGCGCGCGGTTTCGCAGGCAGGGTGCTCCGGTTTTCTGCACAAGGGAGAATTTCTTATGGCTCGCACATCCACAGGCGTGACCGAAGCCGTGCTGCTTCTTGCGGTTTTGAAGCGCATTCCGCGCAAGAGCTGGGTGACGGCGCAGACGCTTCGCGAGGATATGCTTGAAGCGGGCTACGATATCAGCGAGCGCCGCATGCAGCGCATGCTCAAGGCGATGAGCGACTGCGAGGATCTGTGCATCGAAACCAACCGCAAGGCCAAGCCCTACGGGTATCGTCAGAAGCTTCCGGACGGAGATCTGGCGATGTACCAGATGAAGCCCAACGAGAGCCTGCTCGTGCGGCTTTTCGAAGAGCACCTGCGCTGGCAGCTGCCGCAAAGAATCCGCAGCTCGCTCACAGGCGTCTTTGAAACGGCGCGAAAGACCCTGAACGAATCGTCGGGCCGCTCGCGCGAGTGGATGAACAAGGTTGCCTTCGTCTCGGGCACCGTCCCGATGCTGCCGCCGAAAATCACCGAGCGCGTCTTCATGGCGGTAAGCAACGCGCTCTACCGCGACTCCAAGCTTGAGGTGCGCTACACCAACTCGCAGGGTGCCAAAACCTCGGGAACGGTCTCGCCTCTGGGGCTCGTGCAGCAGGAGCAGCGCCTTTATCTCATCTGCAAGTTTGACGGCTACGACAACATCCGGCATCTGGCGTTGCACCGCATATCGGAAGCCGAGGTGCTGGAACTGCCGGCGGAGCGCCCGCGCGACTTTTCGCTTGAAAAGTACATCGCCTCGCGGCACTTGAACTTCAGCAACGGCAGAAAGATCAAACTCACGCTCGAATTCACGAACCCCGCCACGGCCCGCAATTTGTCCGAGACGCCGTTTGCGCGCGATCAGGTCCTTGAGGCGCTTCCCGACGGCGCCTGGCGGCTTGAGGCCGTGATGGACGACACGGTCGTGCTCGACGGTTGGATTGCCGCCTGGCGCGAGATCGCAGGCATTCGCCGCGTCGTGAAGGAAGACGTCGAGACGCCGCAGGACGCAGCCGGCAAATAGCAGCACCGACGCATCGACAAAAAAAGCGCAGCCCGTGTTTGCCTTCTCAAGAGGGCATGCGCGGGATGCGCTTTTTTCATTGAAAAACCGCCCCAATTTGCAACTATCCTCCCTAATCCGTATCCATCCTCCCCCAAGCCGGCGCCGACGCTTTTTGCCGAAGGCGTCATAGCTTGACGCAGCGCCCCATATCCTTTCGATCAAGGAAAACGCCCTCGGCTGCCTAAATATTCGATCGGTCAGGTCAGCCAGTGCGCATTGAACTGCGAAGCGTTTTCTCTTTGCGTTTTGGTTTGAATATGGATCAAGTTCCGGAGGAAATTGTGATGGCAAAAGGTTTCTCGAGAGCGCTTCTCATGAAGCGCAGGGCTGCAGCCAGGGCTTTGCGCGCCAATGCTGTTGAGAAGGCGGCCTCCCTTGTTAGTCCTGAGAGCATTTGCGTTGACGGCATGAGCATGGCGCTGAGCTGCCGCTACGTCGAGGACGCAAGCTCCGTATCGGGTGATGCGCTGGGCAGCGCGGAAGCGCTGGTTTTTCTTGACTCGGGCGATGTCGCCGATCTGCTCGGCCGCAGCGAGCTTCTTGAGCGTGCCGAAGAAAACGATCCCGAACTGGCGCAGGCCTTTGCCGCTCGTCTGGCGCAGCACCCCGACAGCCGCCTTCGTCAGGAGATTGCACGCTGCGGGTGTCTCGACGGCCAATCCATCCGGGCGCTTGCAAAGGACGCCTCCTACGACGTGCGCATGAGTCTCATGGAAAACGTCGCGGCGGTGCGCGAGCTCACGGTTGGCGAAATCCTCGCCGCGACGGGTAACGACACGGAACTTCTTCTTGCGATGATGGAAAGTGCCCGCCGAGCCTTGTATGAAAGGGACGATCCCCGGCAGGTGGTGAGCGACTTTGCGCGGCTCAAGAAGCTTCGCATGCTGATTGAAGACAATCCGGACGGGCAGTTGATCGAGTGCCTCGAAGAGATTCAGGACGAGGGTTTTGACATCTGGGAGGAGGCCGTGCGTCAGCTTGAGGAGGCGCAGGCGCGGGGCGCTTCGAAAGACGAGCTTGAAGCGATTTTGGATCAGACCGCTGAAACGCTTCGCAACGCCCCTGCCAGACCGCGGCGATTGCGGCTGCGGATGCGTCGC
Organism: uncultured Sutterella sp.; assembly: GCA_900552545.1. Classification (GTDB taxonomy): domain Bacteria; phylum Pseudomonadota; class Gammaproteobacteria; order Burkholderiales; family Burkholderiaceae_F; genus Duodenibacillus. Next base: position 3,512 of record USAL01000047.1, read on the forward strand.
CTTGGGCACGGGCGTCCATGGGGGCGGTTTGCGTCCCGGCGGTTTTCGAAGGTCGGCGTGGAATGCCGGATCGGATTCGTCACGCGCACGGCCGAGGGCGCCCTTGCACTTGAAGACGGTGCCATCAAGCTCGATGACGACTCGATCGTCGACTCCATCGCGTTGATTGACGATGCGCCGGGGCTGCAGTCGGTATTGCTGCGCCTTGCGGGACATCCGTCCTCGAAGGTGCGTGAGGCGGTGGCCGAAAGCAGCGCAATCGACGAGACGATCTTTGATCGCCTCTCGCGCGACGCCTCGGGCGCCGTGCGCCGCGCGCTTCTTCAAAACGCGATCATCTGCCGCGACATGCCCGCCGAGAAGGTGCTTGCGGTGGTGGGTGACGACCCGAGCCAGGTCGATGCGTTGTGCTCGAGCTTTGATCTGGGGCGGACGTTGACGAAGCGTCTGATCGAGAAGTTCAAGGAGAGACCCGATCCCCTTGTGCAGCGCGCACTTGAAATGTTCGACGATGATGACGACGGGCTTTGAGCTTGACGAAAAGTCCCTGAATTCGCTTCCAAGTTTGACAATCTAAACTTTTTGAAGTGACGGGCGGCGCTACGGTTTTCCTTTTTACGGAAGGCGGCGCCGCCCGTTTTTTGTCCTTTTTTTTGTTCCTTGTGGGGCGTCTTCAGGCGTTCTCTGAAGAAGCTTCAACGCGCGCACGGCGCTTTAATTCGGCGTACTTGGCGCTGCTGCCGTAGCTTTCCGCCACCGGATACTTTCTTTCGTTGACAAGAAGCTTTTCGGCAATCGCCTTGTCCATGTCGATGCCCAATCGGTCGGCCAAAAGGAGGGCATAGATCATGACGTCGCTCTACTCCTCCTTCATGGCGTCGCGCTTTGCGGCGACCTCGGTGTCCGCACCCGACCACTGAAAGCACTCAAGCAGTTCGGCAGCTTCGAGCGTGATTGAGATTGCCAGATCCTTTGGGTTGTGAAACTGCCGCCAGTTTCGATCGTCGCGAAAGGCGCGGATGCGCGCCATGGTATGCGCGCTTACGACAGGGGAGACGGTTTCATTGTCGGCTTCTTGGGGGTTATTTGCTTCCGGATAGGTCATGGTTTTCAGGGGACGCAGCACGACGCAGTGCGAAGCTGTGCGTCAGGGAAGGTTCGTCACAACGTGAGGGATTTTTTATCAAGGTTGTTGCATTGTGGCAAATCGGCGTTGCTGCGTAGGGTTTGCAAGGTTCTACACTCAGAGAAACTGCGCCATAGGCTAGCAGTGTGGTGGGCATTTCCTCATTTTCTCTGAGAGTGCCCGCCGGGGCTTTCCGCGGACAGCCGAAGCGATATTCGGGGACATTTTGGAGAAAACGCCATGACCTGGGATTTTCACAAGCAGTTCATCAACGGCGAATGGGTGCCGTCGACGGGCGAGGGCCGCATCAAGGTCGTCAATCCGGCCACGCTCGAAGCCTTTGAATGGGTGCCCGACGGCACGTACGAAGACGCCGACCGTGCGGTTGCCGCAGCGCGCGCGGCAGCGCCCGGCTGGGCCGCAACGCCGCGCGCCCGACGCGTCGAGCTCATGAAGGCGATGCTCGTGCACCTGCGCGCGATGGCCGACGACATCGTGGCGCTTGAAATGAAGGAGTTGGGCTCGCCTGAATTCTTTGCCCGCGCCACGCACTGCAACTATCAATACGAGCGTATCGAAAGCTATATCAGCATCGCCGAAAAGCTTGAGCTTGAAAGCGAGTACGCCCAAAGTCTCGTGATCCGCGAGCCCGTGGGCGTGGTGGCCTGCATCACGCCCTGGAACTATCCGCTGGGCCAGGTCGTGCAGAAGGTGATTCCGGCGATCCTGATGGGCAATACGGTGGTTCTTAAGCCCAGCCAACACACCCCGCTCACGGCGTGCCTGCTGATGGAAGCCTTCCGTCTTGCGGGATTCCCGGCGGGCGTCGCCAACATGACCTCGGGCCGCGGCAGTCGCCTGGGCGATCGGCTTGCGACCAATCCCGAGGTCGACATGGTCTCCTTTACGGGCTCGACCAAGGTGGGCATCGCGCTCTCGCAGAAGGCTCTCGAGAGCATGAAGCGCATCAGCCTTGAGCTGGGCGGCAAGTCGCCCTACGTGTGGCTCCCCGGTATGGACGACTACCGTCCTGCGGTCGAAAAGCTCTTTGCCTCGGTGTTTCTCAATTCCGGCCAGACCTGCACGGCTCTCTCGCGCCTCATCGTGCCCGAGAGCATGAAGGACGAGGCTATTTCCCTCATCCGCGAGGCGATTCCCTGCTACCCGGTGGGCGACCCGGCCGATTCGAAGGTCAAGATCGGCCCTGTGGCAAGCCGCGCGCAGTACGACAAGGTGAGAAGCTACATCGAGCTTGGCCTAGCCGAAGGCGCGACGATGGTCGCAGGCAGCGTCCCCGCTGCCGAGCCCGCGGGCGGCTACTACATCGAGCCTGTAGTCTTTTCCGACGTCGACAACAAGATGCGCATCGCGCAGGAGGAGATCTTTGGGCCCGTGCTCTGCATCATCACCTACAAGACCCTTGACGAGGCTATCGCCATTGCCAACGACACGCCCTACGGGCTCAACGCCGCGGTGTACGGGCCCAAGGAACAGGCCATTGAAGTCGCGCGCGCCATCAAGGCAGGCAACGTCTACGTCAACGACGGGCCCCGCGACGTGAGCGCTCCGTTTGGCGGCTACAAGGCTTCAGGCATCGGCCGCGAGGGCGGTGCAGCAGGACTTTACGAGTTCACGCAGTACAAGGCGATCTTCGAGCACGGCGCCTATTGATGTATTAGTGACATGGTTGCGGCCTCGGGGTGGCTGACGGACGCATCCTTTTTCAAGGAGGGTGAGCAGTACATCAAAGACTGCTGCAGTTCGTTTTGCTACCATCAAAAAAGGTACCGCAATCACTACAGCGAAAATCGCAGTTCGGGATCGGTACGCGAGTCCGATGATGCGGTGACGGCTCACGTGGTTTTTTCTTCCATCGGACTGCGAATTTTCGCAAAAGAGGAGAAAGAGTAGAAATGAAGCTCAATCGTCGTCAGTTTCTGGGCTCCGCAGCTGCCGCAGCTGCCGTCACGAGCGTTCCTGCTGCCGTCGAGGCGGCCGTGATCGAAAAGAAAGCCGATCTCGTCATCATCGGCGGCGGCCTGGGCGGCCTGTCGGCGGCCAATGCCGCCGTCAACAAGGGCGCCAAGCCGATCATCCTTGAAAAGCTCGCCTTTTTGGGCGGCGCAGGGCTCTTCCCGGAAGGGTCGCTCGGCGTCAACACCCGCTACCAGAAGGAGCACGGCATCAAGACCACCGTGCAGCAGGTGATGGATGCGGCGCTGCAGTATCACCACTACCGCTGCGACCCCGAGGTTCTACGCGTTCTCATCACGGAATCGACCCGCACGATCGATGAAATTCAGGGCATGGGTATTGAGTTGCGCGGCATCCGCACGATGTACCCCAAGAACGAGTCGCTCATGTGCTGGCACCTCTTCAAGGGCGGCGTCGCGGCCGTTTGCGAGAAGTTCATCAAGAACATCAAGGCCCGCGGCGGCGAAATCCACACCGAGACGACCGCAACGCGCCTGATCACCAACAAGGGCCGCGTGGTGGGCGTTGAAGCCACGAGCCCCAAGGAAGGCAAGTTCATCCTTCACGCCAAGAAGGTGATCATCGCCACGGGCGGCTTTGCGGCCAACAAGGAGATGCTCGCGCAGTACGTCTTTGACTCCTCGGCGCTCGGCATGGTCGAGCCCATCTGGCTGCGCGGCCCGGTGGCCGACGGCCGTACGGGCGACGGCATCAACATGGCGCGCCTCGTGGGCGCCGGCGTCGCCGGCATGCACGCCGTGGCGGGCAACGCTCCCTATCTGCCCGACGTTCCCCCGATCAACCAGTTCTCCGGTCCCGATGAACTGAAGCAGGGCCGCTGCGCTCTCGCCCAGCCCTGGCTCTGGGTCGACCACACCGGCAAGCGTTTCTTCAACGAGTCGCGCGGCTCGGTGTTCGTGGACGTCTACAACGCCATGACCTCGGCGGGCGGCGTCTCGTACACGATCTTCGACCAGGAGAAGATGGACCGAATGATCAACAAGGGCGCAGTGCTCCCCTTCAACGCCATCGTGCTCGCGGGCGTGCCGCTCAAGGCGCTGCCGAAGACCTGGGAAATCGGCATGAAGCGCGGCTGGGCGTTCAAGGCCGATACGATCGAAGAGCTCGCGCAGCAGATCGGCGTGCCGCCCGAAAATCTCCTTGCGACGATGAAGCGCGTCAACAAGTTCGCCGAACAAAAGAGCGACCCGGACTTCAACCGTCTGCCCGAGCACCTTGAGAAGTTCAACCTCAAGAAGGGCCCGTACTACGCTCTGAAGGCGATCCGCTGCTTTTTCCTCACCCTGGGCGGCGTCACCGTCACGCCGAGCTTCGAGGCGAAGAACCCGCAGGGCGACGTCATCCCGAACCTCTTCGTGGTGGGTCAGGACATCGGCGGACTCTACGACTCGTCCTACGACCTGCGCTGCGAAGGTTCGGCCTCGTCCTTTGCCATGACCTCGGGTCGCGTGGCTGCTGAAACTGCGCTCGCCCAGATCGAAAAGGGCGAATAACCGCTAGTCTCCCGCTGCACCCGTTATGCTTTTGCGTAAGCCGGATGCAAAAAAATCGGCTGGTTGGATTTCCAGGATTTTGGAAATCCCCGGCCGTTTTTCTTGACCGCCGGACCCCGGACTTCAGCGTCCGGGCCCGGCGTTCAATGCATCGATGCAGCATCAATGTCTCATCAATTCGTGAGATAGGGAAGCGCATAAAGAAGGAGCGCGAGGACGCAGGCCGCTCCCACGATCAGGCGCCAGACGAGGTACTCGCGATCCATGGCGCGCTGCTCGGAAGCGTCCTGCGGCAGATCCTGCGCACCGGTCTCCGAGAGCGCGGGCGTGAGCGTCTCCGACGTGCCGTACTTCTTCGTGCAGAACCAGTAGATCGCAAGTCCCAGCACGCACCAGATGATGCCCGTGATGAAGGCGTTGGCATCGAGCTGCGTCATCATGTAGAGGTAGATGATGGCCGATACTGGAGCGCCGACGGCTACGAGCGGCGCGCGATAGGTGCGCGTGAGTTCGGGGTGACGGCGCCGAAGAGCCCAGGCCGCGAGAATGCCGATCACGTAGTAGAGCAGATCGGCAAAAAGCGAGAGCGAGGCGATGTAGATCAACGAATCGGTGGCAATGAGCGCGATCGTTAGCACGCCCAGAAAGATGATTGCCACGTAGGGCGTCTGAAAGCGCCCGATCTTTGCGAAGATGCGCGGCATCACGCCGTCGCGGGCCATTGTGAAGAGATAGCGCGGAATTGTGGCGATTGCTGCGTTCATGGTCGAGAAGTCGCCGCCAAAGGCAATGCCTGCGGCAAGAAGCGCGAGGGGAAGTCCGAGTACGCCTGCGGCCTTCATGGCTTCGGCATAGGGCGCCTGCGCGGTCGAGATTGCAGCGAGGCTCTCCACCGGCGTGATGGCAAGCAGGAACCACTGAAAGAGGGCGTTGACGGCAAAGACGACAAAGGGCGCCAGAAAGAGCGCGCGCGGGATGTTGAGCCGCGGGTACTTGATCTCTTCGCCCATGGCCACGCACGCTTCAAATCCGGCAAAGCACCACCAGATCATGCACACGCCGGCGGCAAAGCTCATCGTGTTGTCTTTCGGCAGGAACGAGGGAGCCTGCACAAAGTTGGGCAGATTGACTTCCGGAATCATCGTGAGAAACCAGATGACCGCCACGCCCCAGAAAAAGAACATGAAGCCGTTTTGCAGCCTTCCTGAGAGTTTGACGCCGCAGACGTTGGCGACGATGAAGCAGGCGGTGATGACAACGGCGATCGCGACGTCCGAAAAGGGGAGCGTCACGCCGAAGGCCGCAAAAAGTGTCTTGAAATAGAACGAAAAGGCGAGCGCCTCGCCGCCTGTGACCGCCACCAGTGAAATGATGAAGTTCCAGCCTGCGAGCACGCCCGCCGCGCGTCCGATGCCCAGCGAGGCGAACTGGTACGTGCCGCCTGCATAGGGCAGCATGGCGCCCATCTCGGCGTAAAGAAGTGCCGGATAGACGCTGATCAAGAGCGCCACGATGGTGGCAAGAATCACTGCAGGGCCCATGGACCCCACGACATTGGAACCGACGGTGAAAAGCCCGACGCCGATGACCGAACCTGCGGTGATCGTCACGGCCTCGCGCAGCCCGAAGGTGCGGGCAAGCGTTGGCCGGCTGTTGGTTAGAGACATCTGAAAGTTCTCCCTGATTTTTTGTTTTTTCACTCAATGTCCGGCTCTGAGAAACATCTGAACTTCCCGAACCGGAGGAATTAGATACAACAAGGTGCGCCATCGGCAGAAAAAGTTCACTGCCAAGGTGGCCAAAACCGAGTGCAGTGCAGCATGCACGAAGCGCCGTGAACATTGCAAGCACTTCCCGCGCCAGGTTTTCATAAGAAATCTCCGAGCCGACGCAGTGAGTCAGACGCACCACAATTTTGTAGACGAATTGGGAATTTTTTCTCGGGATGGAGATTGTAGAAATCCTTCAGAAGATGCCCCGAGCAATCGTCATCAGAAAAGTCCTGCGCTTGCGAAGGCTTGAGCGCTGATACAGGCATCAGACCATCAATGAGGAAGCGCTCAATCACGAGATTGACGTGCCTCTAGCCTAACCTTTCGACTGAAAATGTTTGAGCCGGCCGCCCCAAGACGACAAAAGCCCGGTGTGGGCACCGGGCTTCGTGTTGAGCCAACGTGATTGGCTACCGGAATCAGGCGTTCTTCGCGGCGTCTTCCTCGAGGTGGTAGGAGGTCACGCGTTCAACCTCCTCCTTGGCGCCGAGGAACACGGCCACGCGCTGATGCAACTTCTCGGGCACGATGCCGAGGATGCGTTCGTGACCGTTGGTGGCGCGGCCGCCAGCCTGTTCCATGAGCCAGCTCATGGGATTGGCTTCGTACATAAGGCGAAGCTTGCCGGGGCGCGAGGGATCGCGGTTGTCGCGCGGGTACATGAAGATGCCGCCGCGGCAGAGGATGCGGTGCACTTCGGCGACCATGGCGGCAATCCAGCGCATGTTGAAGTCCTTGCCGCGCACGCCCGTGGTGCCTTCAAGAAGCTCGGCGATGTAGCGCTTCACGGGATTTTCCCAGTGACGCATGTTCGAGCAGTTGATGGCAAATTCCTTGGCCGATTCGCTCACCTTCACGTTTTCGGTCGTGAGAATATATTCGCCCGTCTGCGGATTGAGCGTAAACATGTTCACGCCGCGCCCGATGGTAAAGACCATCTGCGTCTGCGGGCCGTAGATGACGTAGCCCGCGGCAAGCTGCCGGTCGCCGGGTTGCAGGAAGTCGGCTTCGGTTGGCGCCGTGGCATCCTCGTGCGGATTGGGCAGGACGGAGAAGATCGTGCCGATCGAGACGTTGATGTCGATGTTGCTAGAGCCGTCGAGCGGATCAAAGCAGATGAGGTAGGGGCGGCGTTCGGTTGCATCGGGGCACACGAGGCTGTGGTCGAGCTCTTCGCTAGCGAGAGCCGCGATCGAGCCCGTGGCGAACATGGCCTTTACCATCATCTCGTTGCTGATGACGTCGAGCTCCTTCTGGTCCTCGCCCTGGACGTTCTGCGTGCCGTGCAAGCCGAGCACACCGCCCAAGGCGCCCATTTCAACGCGGCGGCTGATGTCGCGCGAGACGGCAGCAACGCCTGCAATCAGGCGCGAGAGCGCCGCATCGAGCCCGAAATCGTGCTCCTGGGCGGCAAGCCAGTTGTTCAAGGTAATCTGCTGCATTTTCAAAAACGGTTAGTTGTTGTTGAGCGCCTTAGTGATGACCTCGCGCACGGCGCGCGAGAGTTCAGGCGTTTCGGCCACCTTCACGAGCGCGTCGTGCATCAGGCGTGCACGATCGGGCGTGTAGCGGCGCCAGTTGTCGAGCGCGCGGGCGCAGCGGGCGGCCACGTGGGGATTGATGCGGTCAAGCCGCAGGACCATCTCGACCCAGAAGTCGTAGCCCGAGCCGTCGGGACGGTGGAATTCGGCCTCGTTGTTGGTCATGAACGCCACGACGAGCGCGTAGACGTTGTTGGGGTTCTTCTCCGAGAAGATGTCGTACTGCATGAGCGTGCGGATGCGGTCGACGACGGGCGCTTCGTTGGGAAAGCTCATCGCCGTGGCCTGCACGGTGAACCACTTGTTGATCAGAAGCGGTTCCTCGGCCCACATCTGCACGGCGGCGTTCAAGACGTCGATCTTGGCCGGGCTCTGGCTGTTGGCGATCATCTTCAATGCGGCCAGACGGTCGGTCAAGTTGTTGGCGTTCTCGAACCGGTCGCGCGCCGAGAGAAGCGCCTTGGCGTTGCCGCCCGCAAGCCAATAGTGCAGGCCTACGTTCGAAATGGCGCGATAGCCCGCATCGTGGTGCGTGGGCTTGTACTCGTCAAAGAGCATGAAGGACTGGTCGGCGGCGTTGAAGTCCTGGCTGAAGCGCCGGCCGATCGCCTCGGTCACGAACACGAGCGCGCGGCGCACGACGTCCGGATTGATGAGCGCGCGGCGCCGGCCGATCGCCTTTTCGGTCGGCATCGTGAGCACGGCCGCACGGTATTCGGGCGAGAGCTGCGCATTGTTGAAGATGCCGCCGAAGGCGCTGAGAAAGATCTCCGGCACGTCCGGATCAACGCCCGTTTCCATCTGGTCGGCCACGCGGTTGATGGTCGCAAGCGCAAGCCGCTCGAAGGCCTCGGCGCGGTTGAACGGATCCGAGTCGTTGAGGGCGAGGAACGCGAGCTCGTCGGTCGTGTAGTTGTAGTCGAAGCTCACCGGCGCCGAGAAGCCGCGGCCGAGCGAGATCACCGGGTTCTCGTTGATGTTTTCAAAGACCCAGGTGTCGGATTCGCGGTTGAGGATCAGGTTGTAGGTCGAAGCGGGCTCGCACGTCTCGCCCTTCAAGCGCAGCGGCAGATCGCGGCCGTCGCGGCCAAGGAGCCCCACGCAGATTGGAATCACCAAGGGGTACTTCTTGGGCTGGCCCGGGGTGGCCGGCGTCGTCTGCGAGGCCTGCACGGTGAAGGTGTGGTTGGCCGGATCGTAGGCGGTCGAGACGGTCACGCGCGGCGTGCCTGCCTGCGACCACCAGAGCGAAAACTGCGACAGATCGGCGTTGTTGGCGTCGGCCATGGCGCGGATGAAGTCGTTGCAGGTGGCGGCCTTGCAGTCAAAGCGCTCGATGTAGAGCTTCAGGCCCTTCTTGAAGCCCTCGCGGCCGAGCATGGTCTGTAGCATGCGGATCACCTCGGCGCCCTTTTCGTACACGGTCATCGTGTAGAAATTGTTGATCTCCTGATAGCTCTCCGGACGGATCGGGTGCGCCATGGGACCTGCGTCTTCCGCGAACTGCAGGTTGCGCAGCACGCGCACGTCGTTGATGCGCTTGACGGCGCGGCTCGATTCGTCGGGCGCCATGTCCATCGAGAATTCCTGATCGCGAAAGACCGTGAGGCCTTCCTTGAGGGTGAGCTGGAACCAGTCGCGCAGCGTCACGCGATCGCCCGTCCAATTGTGGAAGTACTCGTGGCCCACGGTCGACTCGATAGCGCGGTAGTCGGCGTCGGTGGCGACGTCGGGCGAGGCCATGATGTAGCGGGCGTTGAAGATGTTGAGGCCCTTGTTTTCCATCGCCCCAAAGTTGAAGTCGTTGGTGGCGACGATCATGAAGCGGTCAAGGTCGAGGATGAGGCCAATGCGCTTTTCATCCCTGGCGATGGCGCGCTTGAGGCACTCAAGCGCGTAGGCGCTTCTCGGCTCATTTTCGGGCTCGGTGTAGATCTCAAGCAGCGCCTGACGGCCGTCGGCCAAGGTCACCGTCTGACTGCGGCAGGCGAAGTTGCCCGCCACCAGCGCAAAAAGGTAGCAGGGCTTGAAGAACGGCTCCTCCCCACGAGCCCAGTGACGGCCGGTTTCCTAATCGCCCAGCACGGCGAGGATGCTTCACTGGAAGGCTACCTGGAGGATATCGCCCTCATCAGCGACATCGACAGCTACAACGAGAGCGCCGATCAGGTGGTGCTGATGACCATCCACTCCGCCAAGGGCCTGGAGTTCCCCTATGTGTTCCTCATTGGCATGGAGGAGGGGGT
>USAL01000048.1 GCA_900552545.1 uncultured Sutterella sp.
TGATGGACATCCGCCCCGACTATGCCAACGATGAAAAAGCCGGCAAGCTCGAGCGCGTCGCCCCCGACGAGGTCGATGTGGGGACCGTGATCGTCGTGCAGCCGGGAGAAAAGGTGCCCATCGACGGCGTGGTGGTGGAGGGTGCCTCGAGCCTAAATACCAGCGCGCTCACGGGCGAGAGCTTGCCGCGAAGCGTCGCCCAGGGCGAGGAGGTGATCAGCGGCTGCATCAACCTCACCGGGCTTCTGAAGGTGCGCACCACGAAGCTTTTCGGCGACTCGACCGTCTCGCAGATTCTTGAGCTCGTTGAAAACGCAAGTTCGCGCAAGTCGAAGTCCGAGGCGTTCATCACGCGCTTTGCCCGCGTCTATACGCCGATCGTCTTTTTCTCGGCGTTGGCGCTTGCGATCGTTCCGCCCGTCGTGCGCATGTCCTTCATGGATCTTGCGCCCGCCTGGAACGACTGGATCTACCGCGCGCTCGTCTTTCTCGTGATCAGCTGCCCGTGTGCGCTCGTGATCAGCATTCCGCTCACGTTCTTTGCGGGCATCGGCGGCGCGAGCAAGGAGGGCATCCTTGTGAAGGGCTCGAACTACCTTGAAGCTCTGTCGCAGACCACGACGCTTGTCATGGACAAGACAGGAACGCTCACGCAGGGCGTCTTTGAGGTGAGCGCCGTGCACCACAACACGATCGACGAAGACAAGTTGATCGAATTGACGGCCTTGGCCGAGAGCGCCTCCTCGCACCCCATCAGCAAGAGCCTGCAGCGCGCCTACGGCAAGGCGATCGACCGCAGCCGCGTCGCCGACGTGCGTGAGGTTGCGGGCCAGGGCGTCGTCGCCCGCGTCGACGGCCATGAAGTCGCCGCCGGCAACGAAAAGCTCATGAAGAGCCTCGGAGTCGACCCCATTTCCTGCCGCAGCGCGGGCACGATCGTGCACGTGGCAGTCGACGGCAGCTACTGCGGCCACATCGTGATCGCCGACCGCATCAAGCCGCATGCGGTGCGCGCCATTGAACTCGTGAAGGCCGCAGGCGTCAGAAAGACCGTGATGCTCACGGGCGACAACAAGAAGACGGCCGATGCGGTGGCTTCCGAACTCGGCATCGACGAGGTGCGCTCCGAACTGCTGCCAAGCGACAAGGTCTCGGCCGTTGAAGAGCTCCTTGCGAACAACAAGGGCGGCAAGCTTGCCTTCGTGGGCGACGGCATCAACGATGCGCCGGCGCTCTCGCGCGCCGACATCGGCATCGCGATGGGCGCCATGGGGTCGGATGCGGCCATCGAAGCCGCCGACGTGGTGCTGATGGACGACGATCCGATCAAGATCGCCAAGGGCATCAAGATCTCGCGCAAGTGCCTTGCGATCGTCAAGGAAAACATCTGGTTTGCCATCGGCATCAAGGTGCTCTGCCTGCTTCTGGGCGCCGTGGGCATCGCCAACATGTGGATGGCGATCTTTGCCGACGTGGGCGTGATGATCCTTGCGGTGCTAAACGCAATCCGCGCGCTCTTCGTAAAGAACCTCTGAGCGCCCCGTTAAAGAGGATCCTGCTACAGGATCCTCCTTCGGGCCTTCAGAGAAAATCAAAAAAAGGAGACGTCTGCATGAAGCACAGGCGTCTCCTTTTTCGTTTGGCTCTCGATATCAGGAGCCATAAGGAAGGCGTCCGATTGCCGGAGCCTTCCTTTTAAGCTCGTCGAGCTTAGGCCTTGGGAAGTTTTTCGAGCTGCGCCGAGACCTTTTCAAGCAGGGCCGAGAAGTTCGCAAGGCGCTCGCGCTCCTGCGCGACGACCGCCTCGGGGGCGCGCTCGACGAACTTCGCGTTGCCGAGCTTGCCGTTGCACTTGGCGATCTCGCCCTTCAGGCGTGCCACTTCCTTGCCGAGGCGTTCGCGTTCGGCCGCGACGTCGATTTCGACCTTGAGCATGAGCTTGAAGTCGCGCACGATCGCCACCGGGGCGATGGCGCCCTGGTTGACCGTGTCGATGCTCTCGACGTGATCCACTTCCGAGAGGCGGCCGAGGAACTTGATGTAGTCCTTGACGGCGGCCACGATCGCGGCGTCGCCTTCGATCAGAAGCGGCACGCGCGTGGAGGGCGAGAGTTGCATCTCGCCGCGCAGGTTGCGCACGGCGTCGATCATCTCCTTGATGATCGCGGTCTTGGCATCGGCGTCGGCGTCGAGAGCCGCGTCATCGACCTGCGGATAGGGCGCGATCATCACGCTCGTCTCCTCGTCGGCCGCGCGGGTGCCGGCGGCAAGCGAGACCTTCTGCCAGAGCTCTTCGGTGATGAACGGAATCACCGGGTGCGCCATGCGCAGCGTCGCCTCGAGAATCGTGGCAAGCGTGTGGCGCGTGGCGCGGGCGGCATCTTCGTCGCCGCTGTTTAACTGAACCTTGGAGAGCTCGAGGTACCAGTCGCAGAACTCATTCCAGACGAAGCTGTAGATGGCGTTGGCGACGTTGTCGAGTCGGTACTCGGCAAAGCCCTCGTGCACGGCCTTGAGCGCGCGGTTGAATTCGCTTACGATCCACTTGTCGACGATCGAGAACTTCATCGGACGGCCGGCGGTTTCGCCCAGGCCGCAGTCCTTGCCTTCGATGTTCATGAGCACGAAGCGCGTGGCGTTCCAGAGCTTGTTGCAGAAGTTGCGGTAGCCCGCGCAGCGCTTGATGTCGAAGTTGACGTTGCGGCCGAGCGTGGCGTAGGCGGCCATCGTGAAGCGAAGCGCATCGGCGCCGTGCGCCGCAATGCCTTCGGGGAAGTTCTTGCGGGTCTTCTCCTCGACCTTGGGAGCCTTTTCGGGCTGGCGCAGGCCGCGGGTGTTCTTCTTCACAAGCGTTTCCAGATCGCAGCCGTCGATGATGTCGAGAGGATCGAGCGTGTTGCCCTCGCTCTTGCTCATCTTCTGGCCTTCGGCGTCGCGCACGAGGCCGTGGATGTAGACGTTCTTAAACGGTGCGCGGCCGGTGAAGTGCTTGGTCATCATCACCATGCGCGCGACCCAGAAGAAGATGATGTCGTAGCCCGTAACGAGCACGCTCGAGGGCAGATAGAGGTCGTAGGCGAGCTTGTCCTCGGGCTTGGGATCGGGGCCGCCCAAGGTCGAGAAGGGAACGAGCGCGGAGCTGAACCACGTATCGAGCACGTCCTCGTCGCGGGTGAGCGCAACGCCGTCTCCGGCCTGCGCTTGGGCCTCTTTCTCGGACTCGGCCACGTAGACGTTGCCCTTGTCGTCGTACCAGGCCGGAATCTGATGGCCCCACCAGAGCTGGCGGCTGATGCACCAGTCCTGGATGTTTTCAAGCCACTGCTTGTAGACGCCCTGCCACTCCTTGGGGAAGATGTTCACTTCGCCCGAGGTGACGGCTTCAAGACCGACTTCGGCAATGGACTTCCCCGGGTAGAGCGTGCCCTCAGGAGCGGGCTTGCTCATGGCCATGTACCACTGCTCGGAGAGCATCGGCTCGACGATTTCGCCCGTGCGGGTGACGCGCGGCACCATGTGCTTGATGGGCTTGATGCCCACGAGAAGCCCCAACTTCTTGAGGTCTTCGACGGCTGCCTCGCGGCAGGCGTAGCGGTCCATGCCGCGGTACTTCTCGGGGACGTTTTCGTTCATCTGCGCGGTCTTGGTGAGCACGTTCACCATCGCGAGGTTGTGGCGCTTGCCGACCTCAAAGTCGTTGAAGTCGTGCGCAGGCGTGATCTTCACGCAGCCCGAGCCGAATTCGCGGTCGACGTATTCGTCGGCGATGACGGGAATCTCGCGGTCGGTCAAGGGGAGCTTCAGCATCTTGCCCACGAGCGACTTGTAGCGCTCGTCTTCGGGATGCACGGCCACGGCCTGGTCGCCAAAGAGCGTCTCGGGACGGGTCGTGGCAACGACCACGCCTTCGCTGCCGTCGGCGCCCGGATAGCGGATTTCCCACAGGAAGCCGTCGGCCTCCTCGCTTTCGACTTCAAGGTCGCTCACGGCGCTCTGCAGCTTCGGGTCCCAGTTGACGAGGCGCTTCCCGCGGTAGATGAGGCCTTCGCGATAGAGCGTCACGAAGACCTTCTTGACGGTCTCCGAGAGCTTGTCGTTCATCGTGAAGTAAAGGCGCTTCCAGTCAAGGCTGTCGCCCAGGCGGCGCATCTGATTGAGGATGGTGCCGCCCGAAACTTTCTGCCAGTCCCAGATGCGTTCGACGAACTTCTCGCGGCCGAGCTCGCGACGGTCGATTCCTTCCTTCTGCAGCTGGCGCTCGACCACGATCTGCGTGGCGATGCCGGCGTGATCGGTGCCCGGCAGCCAGAGCGTGTTGTAGCCCATCATGCGGTAGTAGCGCACGAGCGAGTCCATGACGGACTGGTTGAAGGCGTGTCCCATGTGCAGGATGCCGGTGATGTTGGGCGGAGGAAGCTGGATGCAAAAGCCCGGTTTCTTGGGGTCGAGACCAGCGTCGAAGTAGCCGCGCTTCTCCCAAATCGGATACCAGCGCGCCTCAATGTCGGCGGGCTCGAAGCTCTTGGCTAATTCCTTGGATGTGTCGTTGTTGGTGGACTGACTCATGACGCAATGAAAGTACGTAATTGACTGGCGAAAGTGCCTCTGGACAAAAATTTCAGGCGCAAAGCCCCTCGGGGGCATCTGCGCTGCGGGCGTATTTTCGCACGAATCGCCCGAGGCGGCCTTGATTGTTCCGGATTGCCGCTGCGCGGCCTGAATTGTTCCTCGAGGGCTTCAAAAAAGAGGAAAGAAGGAAGATCAATGGGAGGGCAAAGGGGAGGGCAGAGGGACGTGCTGAAGCACCCTCTCGGCGCGGCGGGCTTTTTCGTAGAATGGGTGAAATTCGGGTTGATCTGCGGGAGCGGCCGCGGTGCGTCAGACGGGCCTCTCAAGGGCGCCTCAGGGCCGCGTTAAATCTGTCTTTTGTTCCAGCAAAGCCCTAAAAGCCATCGGAGCGCATCCTTGATTGAAACCTACTACAGCAATTCCTACGAGTTTCTTCGGGAGCTCATGGGCCGGATGATCTGCAGCCGGCGCCGTGAAAAAAGTTCGGGCGTCTTTGCCCGCGACCACATTCTCGTTCCGTCGGTCGCAGTGGCCGACGACCTCAACATGTACTTTGCGAGGAGTCTCGGCGTCGCCACGGGGCTGTGGTTTGACTTCGTGGGCCGGTGGCTTGAGCGCTTCACGCAGCGCACGGGCTCGGCGCAGGGAACGTTCATGGACGATCTCGACTGGATGGTTCTTGCGCTCATCAACGACGAGGCGTTTTTGAATCGTCCCGGCTGCGAGCGGCTCAAGCACTACGTCACGGGGCAGACGCCGGTCGCCAAATGCACCTTCGCGCAGCGCCTCTCACGGCTTTTTACGACCTACACGACCTACCGCCTTGACTGGGTGATCGAGTGGATGGGAAACAATCCCGAAGACTTCTGCATTGGCGACACCGCGCGCCGCCGCGCGGAGCAAAAGGTGCTCGAGGCGCACCCCGACAGCGCCTGGCAGCGCGCGATGTGGTACGAAATCAAGCACCGCCTCTGGGGAAAAGAAAAGCGCGAGTGGCCGGGGAGCAGCCTTCTTGAGGGCATTCCCGCCTCCTGGCAGGCGCTTTTAAAGAAAAAGGAAAGCCCCGGGCGCAGGCCGCAGCTTTTCATCTTTCTTCCTTCGGGACTGCCGCCCCTGGCGCTTCCGATGCTGCAGGGGCTTTCCTCGACGCAGGACATCTTCATTTTTTGCTTGAATCCCTCGGCCGCCTATTGGTTTGAGGCGCTTCCCAAGGCGGTCTTCAGCAACTGGAAGCAGACGGGCGAGAGCGCGCTTGGGTACCTGCGGCGCAATGCCTCAAGCGAGCGCGCGCAGATTGAGCGCCTGTGGAATTTCACGCGCGACCCGGAAACGGGAGCCGAGCCCGTGCTCTATGAAGACGACTGCGAACTCGTGCAGACGGTCGAGCGCCCGGGCTGGCGGGGCTCAAGCGATGAGCTCGAGCTGATGGGGGGCAGCACCCCGAATTCCACCAAAGCTCCCGAAGTCCCTGAACTGCGGCTTGACGTCTCGCGCCTTCTGGAACTTCGAGCCTCTGACGCAGGCGGCCAGCAGCAGTTCATGGTCTACGTCAATCAGCCAGAGACCACTGCGCTCGGGGCCCTGCAGCAGGCAATTTTGGAAGACGACGCGGGCAAGCTCCCGCGCGGGCGCGAAGAAGGCGATCAGTCGATCACGTTCGTGAAGGCCGCAAGCGCCGCGCGCGAAGTCGAGGGCTTGGCCGACTGGATTCAAAGCCTCATTGCGCGCACCAAAAAGAGCGCGCAGCCGCTCACGGCCGAAGACATTCTCGTCGTGACGCCCGATATCAACGCCCTGGCGCCCGTGATCAGCGCCGTGCTCGACAACCGCATGGGGCGCGATGCGATTGCCTACAGCATCGTCGGGCAGTCCGTGGGCGAAGTCAACAGCGCCGCACAGGCCATTCTTGCCGCGGGCAGGCTCCTCACCGGACGCGCCGACCGGCGCTCCTTTGAAGAGCTCTTGCAGTACCCGGTTGCAACGGCCGGACGCGGTGCGCGCGGGATCGACCTTGAGGCGATCTCAAGCTGGCTTGCGAGCGCGGGCTATCGCTTCGGCCTCAACGAAGGTCATGTCAAATGTCTTGTTGATGCAGGGCTTGCCGCCGAAGAAGGAAAGAACCTCTCAGCCTACGACGGAACGCTTTCCCGCGCGCTTGAGCGCCTGGCGCTGGGAAGCTTCTCGCGCGGCGACCTCGAGCGCACGAATCGCGACGTCTACGCCGCCCGAGGCGATGAGCTCGGAGGCTACTCGCGCGTTGATACGCCCGAAGGCGCGGCGATGCTTTCCTTCCTGCTGGGCTTTTGGGAGGATCTGGTGGGGCTGCTGCCGGGAACCGAGGAGAGAAGCGCCGCGCAGTGGCAGGCCTGGACGCACGCCGTGATCGAGCGGCTTTTTCCTGAAGCTGCGGCAAGCGACGAGGTCGAGGACTTCCGGCGCATCGTCGACGCGATGGCAGAAGGCATGGTGCGCGTGTTGGGCGACTCGGCCGTTGACTTTGAAACGTTCTGGACGATGCTGTCGCTCAAGGTGGTCGACGGGACGACGCCCGTGCGCAGCACCGGGCGCGTCGTCTTTGCGCCCATTGAAGCCTTCCGGTGGCTGCCGCGGCGCGCCGTCGCCGTGCTGGGCTTAAACGAAGGCCCGCAGTTTCCGGGCGTCAACCGAACCGAGGAGTTCGACCTCATGCAGGCCGAGATGCGGGTTGCGGCTGACGACGGCTCGACGCAGACGATCTCAGCGAGACGCCGGGGCGATCGCGACAGCCGCGCCAACAACCGCAATGTCTTTTTTGATCTCATCGTCTCCGCGCGCGAGTACCTCTACTGCTCGTACACGATCGGCACCGACCCGGTCGAGAAGAACCCCTCGGTCGTGCTCGCAGACTTAAAGCAGACGTTGGCGCTCGGGCTGGGCGACGAGGCGGCGGTCGATGCGGCCTTCGGCGTGACGTTGGCGACGCAGTCCGCAAGCCCCGAGAGCTTTGCGTCGCACATGGGCCTTTTGCAAAGCCACGATGCCGCCGCTGCTCGAGCCGTGAACGAGGCCGAGCGCGTCAACTACCTTGCCGCCGATGCGCGCTTTGTCGATCAGGCGGTCGTGACCGACGCCCTCGACGCTGCCAATGCTGCAGGGGCAGCCGCGCCTACGCGAACGCTGAGCTTCAAGGAGTTGAGCGATTGTCTGCTCAAGCCCGACCGGTGGCTTGTGAAAACCGCGGGCGTAAGCGAAATCAAGGTCGAGCCCAACCCCGACGTGACGCTTGAGTCGCTCTTTGACAACGGGCTTCTGAAAAAGATCGCCTCCTCCGAAATCCTCGGCCTTATGCAGGACGCTGAGACGGTGTCTGCGGCCGACATTGACCGCAACATCATCAGCACGCTCAAGGTGATGCCCGGCATGGGCCTGGCACCCGTGCGCGAGCTTCGCGCCAGACGCGAGGTCGCCCATCTACGGGCGGGCCTTTCTCAGGCGCTTGACGCCTTGAACGCGGGGCAGGCTGCACGCGTGGAGCGCGAAGCGTTGGACGATTTTGTAACGACGGGAGCAAGACTCTTTGCACGGGTGAAGTTTTCACCGCAGACGATCTACAAGACGCCTGCAGGCGACTTCATTCTCTTTTTTGATATTTCAAGCACGGATCCGCTGCGCTCGCTTCTGCGCTTTATCTCTTTTTCCGCCGTGCGCCCGACGTTGGGCGCAGTCGTCGTCAACCTCAAGGCGGGAAAGAAAACGAAGAAAAAGGGCGACGAGGTCTCCGTGAGTTCGGACTTTGATCCGGCCGAGGGCATTGCCTTGAGCGTTCTGCGACCCGCGTCGGTCGTGGGCGTTGCAGCGCAGTGCCGGGAGGTGCTCGATGCGCTCGTGTCGGTGTTTGAGCGCCAGGCGCTTGAGTCGCCTGCCCTTGCAACGCCCGATGAGAAGACGTTTAACCGCGGGCCCGAGCCGGTCAAGCTTCACAACGGCGCGCCCGTGTGGCTTGGGCGCGACGAGCGCGAGGCGATGCAGGAGGGCACCGAAAAGCTTCAGAAGGCAATTGAGAACCTGCGCTCGATCTTTGAGACGAGTGAAGACTATCTGCTGTCGGCGGGCGGTGCAGCAGCGACTGAGGGAGCGTCTGATGCGGCTGCGACCGAGTCCGTGACGGCCGGGAAAACGAAGACCAGGACTGCCGCAAAGACGAGAAAAACAACAAAAAAGGTCGCCTCGCCCGAAGAACTCTTCGGCGCCCTGAAGAAGGCGATTCGCGATCTGGAGGTGTGCCGTGCACAATAAGTTTGATTTATGCAAGTCGCCTCTTGCGGGCCGCTGGCTGCTTGAAGCCAGTGCGGGCACGGGCAAGACCTATTCGCTCGAGCACCTCGTGCTGCGGCTTCTGGTTGAGGAAAACGTCGCCGTCAACCGCGTGCTCCTCGTGACCTTTACGAACGCGGCGACTAACGAAATCAAGGAGCGCGTGGGGGCCCTCCTGCGGCGCATGCTCGCGCGCGTTGAAAATCCCGAAAAAGGGGCGCTTTCGGACGCGCTTGAGGAAACGCTCATCGCCGGCTGGAACAAGAGCAGCGAGGAGCTTGCGGACATTTTCACGAAGGCGATTGAGGATCTTGAGGACGCTTCGATTCTGACGATTCACAAGTTCTGCCAGAAGATGCTAAGCGAACTGAGCTTTACGCGCGGCGGCGACTTCGGGCAGAGCTTTTCGCAGGACACCGCCAACGTCGAGCTCGTGGTCGAGGAATTCATCCGCAAGGAAAGCGTCTCGCTTCTCCCCGAAGATGCCATGAAGTTGGTCGACTGCCGCGACACGCTCGTTGAGCTTTTAAACGAAAAGCTCACGCTCGCCCGTCCCGTGGTCGAGAATATGCGCTGCAGCGTCGATGACGAAAAAGGGCCGGTGTCGCCCGCGGTGGCGGCGGCCTTCGAGCGCTTCCTTCACGAAGCGCCGGAGCGCCTTGCGGCGCTTGAGCACCAGAATCGCACGACCACCTTTTCGGGACTTCTGGTGCAGACCTATGAGCTCGTGAAGAGCCAACCCGCGCTTGCGGCACTGATCCGCGAGCGCTACGAGGCGCTTTTGATCGACGAATTTCAGGATACCGACTCGATTCAGTACGGCATCTTCAAGACGATCTTTTTTCCGGACGACCCCAACGTGCGGCCCCCGAAGTCGATCTTCTTCGTGGGCGACCCCAAGCAGGCAATCTATGCCTTCCGCATGGCGGAGCTTGAGACCTACATTGAGGCGTGCCGAGAAATCGAGGCGTTGCCTGCGGGCTCGGGCGGCGTGCTGTCGCTTGCGACGAACTTTCGCTCGGCGCGGCCGCTTGTGGCGTTTGTGAACGCTTTCTTCGCCCAGAAGACCCAAGGCGCCCCCAATGGTTCTGATGCCGGCGCTGTTGCGCAAAAAAGCGCGTTCCTCTCGCCCGACATCCTCTACGAGGACATTGCTGCAGGAGGATCGGCAATGCCGCTCGTGCGGGAGGAAAACGGCGTGCTTCACCCCGTTCCCGCCGTGAGCCTGTGGCTTCACGACGACTCCTACGACATCTGGGAGACGGCCAAGGAAAAGCCCGTGTCGGCCGACGACGTCAGGCGCCTTGAGGCTGAGTGGATCGCCCGCGACATCGCAGGTCTTCTTAAGGAAAAGATCTACATCAAGAAAAAGACCGTGGTCGCAGGGCGCCTGAAGCGCTCGAGGCGGCTTCGCGCGGGCGACATCGTTATTCTCGTGCCCGGACGAAAGACCGCGGGGATTTACGTCGCGGCTCTGGCAAGCCGCGGCATCCGCTCGGCCGTCGCAAGCAACGATGACGTGCTCAAGACCGACGAAGCCGTGGAGATTCTGGGCGTGCTGCGCGCCATGCTCTCGGTGCAAAGTCGCACGACGGTCAATGCTGCGCGCGCCACGCGCCTTTTCGGCCGCAGCCTGCGAGACTTGCGCGAACGCGACGATCTGGGCGTAGCAGACCGCGAGCTTTTGGAGGAGGCGCTCTCGCGCTGGACGACGTCGGGCCCGGCCGGTGCGCTGGGTCTTGTGATCGAGCGGCGCGAAACCGTCCGGCGGCTCTTGGGCGTCAAGCAGGGTCGAAGCGCGTTGCAAAACTACGCGCACGTGATCGAAATCCTGCAGCGGCAGTTCAATGCGCTGCGCGGGGCCGTGTCGGTGGTGAAGTGGCTTGAGACGCAGATGGCTGCTGTCGGCAGCTGTCCTGAGGAGCGCGTGGTGCAGGCCGTCGCGGGCGACGACGTGGTGCGCATTCTCACCATGCACTCAAGCAAGGGCCTCGAGTTTCCCGTCGTCTATCTGGCGATGACCTCTAACCTCAAGGAGCAAAAGCGAGCCGCGGCGTTTTTCAAGGGGACGGAAGACGACGTGCCTTTTGCCGTCGCTTCGCCCACGCAGATTGCGGCGGAGTACCAGGAGCTCGCCGATCAGCGCGAACGCGAGGAGAAGGTGCGGCTTGCCTACGTGGCGATGACGCGCGCCTCGTCGCGCCTCGTGCTGCCGCTCTTTTGGTCCGTCAACAAGCAGTGGCGCGCGAGCTTTGACCACGCCTACAACCGGGCGCTTTTTGCGGCCGACGGCGAACATGTGGCGCAAACCTACGACGCCATCTGCCCGCAACTGCGGGCCGCCTGCAGAGGGCTTCAGGAGCAGGTGGGGAAAGCCTCTGGCGACTGCGCTCCCGATCCCGCAGACTTTGGAGAAAACCTCACGCTTTCCGACGAATTCGGCCGGCCCGAAAGTCTTGTCGAAATCCGCACCGAGGCGCCCGACGAGGCGCGCCTCACCGCCGTGGATGAGCCCGTTGAGTGCAGGGCTCTCCCATCCGAGGGGCTCACGCAGAGCTGGCGGCGCTCGAGCTTTACGGCCATGGCCCGGCGACTGCTGCATGAGGGGCGCGGTGCACGGGAGGACTATGAGCCCGGCACCGATGCGCTCGATCAGATGGAGGCGGTTGCGCACGAGGCGTCGGCCGCCGCCGCTTCAACCGCATCTTTGGGCGTTCTTCTTGATGCCGCAGGCGCCGCAGATACCGCAAACGCCGCTGGCGTCCTCGTTCATAACCCGAAGAGCCCGAACACCCCGCACGACCTTCCCAGGAGTGCCGCGCAATTCTTACGCGGTGCGGGCGTGGGCGACTGGCTGCACCGGCAGCTGCAGCGTGCCTTCAATGCTGGAACCAAGGACGAGCGCCGCGAGAGTCTTCTTTCGGCGCACGAGCGCCTGCAGCAGGCCTATTTCATAATGAATCGCACGGACGACGAGATGCGCTGTGCTGAAGAACTCGTTTCCGAGCGCTTTGCGGCGCTTTCGGCTGCGCCGATTCTCAAAACCAAGGAAGGCGAGGTTGTGTCGATTGCCGACATTGATCCCGCAAGGTGCGTGCCCGAGATGCAGTTTCTGCTGCACGCGCCCTCCGGGAGCCTATCCATTGATCGGCTTGTGGCGCAGCTCAAGACGGTGGGGTTTTCCTTTGAAACCGACTCGCACGAGGCCCTTTGCGGCTACGTGACGGGCTCCATCGACCTGATGTTTGAGGCCGCGGGCAAGTACTGGATCATCGACTGGAAGAGCAACTTTCTGGGCGACGGGTTGCCTGCGTCCTACACGCAGCAGGCGATGGAAGACGAAATCAAGGCCAAGAACTACGCGCTGCAGTACACGATCTATCTCGTCGCCTTGAAGCGCCATCTTCTGGCAACGACGGCGTTGACGCCCGAGACGGTGTGGGATGCGATTGGCGGGGCCGCGTACGTCTTCCTGCGCGGCATTGAGGCGGGCGCAGCGCTTGATGCCGCAGGCCGCAGAAACGGCGTTTTCTTCACATGTCCGCGCGAGGCGGTCGACGCGCTCGATCGCCTGCTTATGGGAACGGATGCCGCAGCCGGTTTGGGTTTGGGGAGCGCATGATGACCGAAGAAATGATGAAGGACGACAAGCGTCAGGCGCCTGAGGCTGCCGCTGACGGCAAAAGCCAATATGTTTCAACGCAGCCGATCGTTCGGCCGTCGGCGCGTGCGGCGGCAAGGCTTTTTTCCGAGATCGTGCGCCGAAATGCAGGAGAGCCTGGAAAGGGCGAAGCGCTGACCGAGAACGAGGTTCTCTCGCTATCCGTGCTTCTTGAGGCGCTTGAGCGCGCCCGCGACGAGGGGAGCGTGTGTCTGGGCGTAAAGCGCTACATCGCGCTCGCCGAGGGGCTCAAAAAGGCCATTGCAGCGCATGCAGCGGACTCGGACGAGAGTGCAGACGCAGACGCAAACGCAAATGCGAACGCAAGCGACGTGCAGCCGGTGACGTTTGATGCGCTTGCCTCGGCGCTTATGCGCACAAGGCTCGCTGCAAACTACCGCGGCAGGATCGAGACGCTTGAAAGCGCCCCGATCATCATCGACCGCTCGGGAGCGCAGGTGCACGTGTATTCCGAACGCAGCTTCTACGACGAATACCGGCTTGCCCGCCGCATCCTCGCGCTGGCCTTCCCGGACGTTGAAAAAGGGGCAAAAAAGGGGGAAGGGAAGACTGCCGCCGAAAAGGCGAGCCTGCCGAAAGATCCCGCCCAGCGTGCGCTCGCGCTTGCCTCGAGCGAACGCCTTTTGGTCGTAAGCGGCGGCCCGGGTACTGGCAAGACCACGATCGTAACGAGCGTTCTTGCAAAGCTTCTTGCCGCTCAACCCGACGCGCGCATCGCGCTTGCGGCGCCCACCGGCAAGGCCGCAGGCCGCATGCAGCAGGCTGTGCACGGCACGGCCCGCAGGGTTGCTTCGGATCCTGCGGTCGCCGCGCGCCTTGAGGCGCTCACGGCAAGCACGATTCCTCGCCTGCTGATGCCGCCGCAGGCCGCAGCGGCGCTGCTGGTGCTTCCCTCGCTGCTCACCAATCTCTGGCAGTTACTGGCAGGCCCGGCGCTGGCGCAGATT
>USAL01000049.1 GCA_900552545.1 uncultured Sutterella sp.
ACGATGCGATCCATCGAGCCCTGAAGTTCCGCGATGTACAAGGGCAGAATCGGCTGCACCATCAGCACGGTCATCTGCACAACGCCGGCCGCAAAGAGCATGCGCAGGATGACGGAATTGCGCAGAGGCGACGGACGCGCGGGGGCGGCTGCTGTGCCTTTGACGGGTTTGGCGCGCGGCGGCTCCTTGATGAGAAGCGCCAGAAGTACGGTGATGATCGTGAGCCCCACCGATGCGATGGTAAAGGTCGCGCGCATGCTGAAGGTTTCAGCAAGAATGCCGCCCACCACCGGGCCCAGAACGCCGCCTGCGGTCATGCCCGCCTGCATGATGCCAAGGCAAAAGCCCAGTTTTTTCTGCGGCGCATTGGCGCTCATGATCGCAAGCGTCGCGGGCCACAGACCTGCCGAAAGACCCTGAACGACGCGCACGGCAAAAAGCTGCCACGGCGTCTGAACGATGCCGCCCAGAAAGTACGTGATCGCAAGGCAGAACGACGCGCGGATTGCCATGAGCTTTCGGGACTTCTTGTCGGCGATCGCGCCCCAGATCGGCGCGAAGATGCCCGAAATCAGAAACGTCACCGAAAAGATCGTGCTGCTCCACCAGTTGACGTCGGCCTGCGCGACCCCGAGCTCGTTGATGAGGTACATCGGCAGAAACGGCACGAGCATCGTATAGCTGGCCGACATGAGCAGGGCGCTGGCGGTCAGAACGCCCAAGGCAACTTTCCAGTTCATAGTCGTGAATGCGGTAAGGGGACCCGAGGATGGTGCCGGTTTTTCTTAGTCGTTTTGATTTGCGACACCCCGATGCAAACAGTTTACGCTTCACTGCCCGGGCTTTGTTTCGGGCTTTCGGGTAGCCCCTTAAGAAGTCCTCGGGTGTTGTCAACCTGCAGCCCCTGCGTGAATTTTTGAGGCCCCTTTCGCTTGTGTCTGTTCTTTCGGTTTCTTCCGTACGGCAGGTCACACGTTTGGTCACAAACGCTCGCGCTTGCATTCTTCACTGAAACAAAAAGAGAAGGCCGCGTGCGTTAAACTGTCGCGGCGCAAATCCGTGGGGCCAATCCTCCGGTCATTGCAGCGATTGATGCCGCGAGCGGAAAAACGCCGCCAAGCCTTCTTTCTTCTTATTTCCTTTTCCAACAGATTCGAGTCCGTGAGCTACTTGTCCTCCTTTCTGACGTCAGCCATGCTGCCCGGAGTTTTTGCGCGCAAAGTCCACTACAGCCTGCGGGGGATGTTTGCTGCAGCTGCGGCAGGCGCTCTGAGCGTTCTTCTTGCCGCGACGCCAGCGTTTGCTTTTGATCCCGACATCAAGACGATCGAGGATCCGACGGTGGTCAACCGTTTCCCGGCGGGCTCGATTGTCACGCGCGCCAAGGCCGAGCAGGCGCTGCGGGAGGTGAAGATCGCCCGCTCTCGCATGAATGAGCTCGTCGAGTACTCGACGCGCCGCTGCGGAGAAAACTTCTTTGTAAACGCCTGCATCGAGGATGTCCGCAAGGCCAAGCTTCGGCAGCAGCGCCGGTTGCTTGCCATTGAGACTGAGGCGCGCAAATTCGTGCGCGACGACGACGCACGCATCGAGCGCGAAAAGCAGGCCGAGCGTGACCGCAAGGCGGCGCAGCCCCCAAAGCGCGTCGAGCCCCGAAAGCCGCGTTCCGCCAATGCCGCGCAGGAGTCGGCCGCCAAAAATCGCGCCGCTCGCGAAAACCGTGCGGCCGAGGTGAAAAAGCGCGAGGCCGCGGCGCAGGAAAAAGCGTCGCAGGAAGCAGCCAAGCGCGAGGCCTATGAGAAGAAACTCAAGGACGCCGAAATCCGCCGCGCCGAACGCGAGGCCAAAGTCAAGGCCCGTGCCGAGGAGCGCGCGAAGAAGGCTCGCGAAGAACAGAAGTCCCGGTGAGTTTTCTTCGGGGGAGGGGGCTTTGCGCAGTGCCGCAGCATTCCCCGCCCCCCTTTCCGCAGGGTTGAGGTGATTCTCTTCACCCCCGAGCCGGACGACCGTGCTCCGCGGGCGTTTTTGTCCGTTCTTCTTAATGTGAGATACTTCGCGTCGTTTGAAGTGTTGGCAGCAAAGCCCTGCCGCATGTCCAAAACGTCATGGAAGTCTTGCCATTCTTGGAAATGCGAACCTTTTTTCCCAGTGCAGGGCTTGGGATGGAATGAGCGTCAATGGGTACCCTTCGTCGGAACTCGCAGGATCAGTCAGAAGCCTCGTTAACCTCA
Organism: uncultured Sutterella sp.; assembly: GCA_900552545.1. Classification (GTDB taxonomy): domain Bacteria; phylum Pseudomonadota; class Gammaproteobacteria; order Burkholderiales; family Burkholderiaceae_F; genus Duodenibacillus. Next base: position 2,232 of record USAL01000049.1, read on the forward strand.
GAGGCCGCAGGGGTGCTTGCTGCGCCGGATGCGCACGACAGCATCGCAGGCGACAGTGCGTTCGTTGCGGCCGTTAAGCGCCAGTTTCTGCCTGGCGGCACGCTTTCGCGCGCCACCGACGGCTTCGCCTCGCGCCCGGGGCAGGTGGCCTTTGCCGAGAGCGTTGCCCGCGCCATTGAAACACACGACACGCTCGTCGTGGAGGCTGGCACCGGCACCGGCAAGACCTTTGCCTACCTCACGCCCGCCTTGATGAGCGACTGCCGCGTGATCGTGAGCACCGCAGGAAAGTCGCTTCAGGACCAGCTCTTTGGCAAGGACATTCCGGCGGTCAAGCGGGTGCTCTTAGACAACGCTGATGTGGCGCTTTTGAAAGGCCGGTCAAATTATCTCTGCAAGTACCGCATGGATCATGCCGAGTTTTTGCCGTCGCCAGCGGCCGTGCAGGACCTTGCCGCCGTCAAGCGTTTTGCCCAAACGACAAGAACGGGGGATCGAAACGAGATCCGCGGCGTGGCGGAAAATTCCGTGATATGGCCTTATGTGACGAGCACGAACGAAAACTGCCTCGGCCGCCGATGCCCCAATGCCGAGGAGTGCTTTGTGACGCGCGCACGAAACCGCGCCCGTGCGGCCAAGATCGTGGTCGTCAACCACCACCTCTTTTTGTCGGCCGTCGCAGCCTCGATCGCCGACGATGCGAAACCAACCGTCGAGGTTCAAGACGACGACGCAGCAATCTGGGCCGAGGTCGGATTGCCCCCGCCGGTTCCTGCATCTGATGACTCCTCCGACCTCATCGGGCACGTCGACAGCGACGAGGGGCTGCTGCCGCACGCCGACGTGGTGATCTTTGATGAGGCGCACAAGATTCCCGAAATCGCACTGTCCTTTTTCGGCGAGGAGCTTGCGACCTTTGCCATCAAATCGGTGGTCGAGGAAATGCGCGGGGTGCTGCTTTCTAAATTTGCAAGCTACGCCCCCAAGGAGAGCACCTGGGTGCAGGTCTGCGACGTGGTGACGCATGCGCTGCAGGACATGATGCTCGCGCTCGACATCGCAGGCCTTGCCCCCGAGACCAACGTCAATCTCAAGGACTTTACGGGCGACGCGCTCAAGGACGCGGCATCGGCTCTCGAAAAGGCTTTGGAGGGACTTACGAACCTTCTCAAGCTCTGCGAGCCCTTTCTTGCCGCCAATGACGACATCGCAAAGCACGTGGAGACCGCAGGGGGCCTCATGCCGCTCATTTCCGAGTGGCTCGAACGCCTGAAGGCCCCCGAAGAAGCCAAGGGTTCGGGCACGACGCCCTCGGTCTTCTGGCTCGAGCGTCGCCGCAACGAGATGCGCTTTGTGGAGACGCCGCTAACCATCGCCGACAAGTTTGCGCGGCTGCGCGCCGCCCGAAGCGACGCGGCCTGGATCTTTACGTCGGCCACGATTGCCACGGAAAACGGCAACTTCTCGCATTTCTTAAGCGAGCTGGGGCTTGCCGGTGCAACGACCCACGCCTGGGCCTCGCCCTTTGCCTACGAGCATCAGGCGATGCTCTACGTGCCGCAGAACATGCCCAATCCGCGAAGCGTCGAGCGAGACGTCTTCATTGAGGCCCTGGTGCGCGAGAGCTGGCCCGTGATCGACATGCTCGCAGGGCGCACCTTCTTTCTGTGCACGAGCTACCGCGCCATGGAGCACGCGGCCGAGGTGCTGCGGCAGACGATCATCGACAACGACCGGGACTACACCGTGCTCGTGCAGAACGAAGACAGCCGGCAGCACCTGATCGACACCTTCCGCAAGAAGCCCAACACCATTCTCGTGGCGACGATGAGCTTCTGGGAAGGGATCGACATCAAGGGCGAGAAGCTCTCGCTTGTGGTGATCGACAAGCTTCCCTTTGCCGCGCAGGGCGACCCGGTGCTCACCGCCCGCTGCAAGTGGATCGAGGAGCAGGGCAAGAACCCCTTTGTGGAGCACCAGGTGCCCACGGCGGTGATTGCCTTAAAGCAGGGCGCAGGGCGCTTGATTCGCAGTGAGCTTGACCGCGGAATCCTGATCGTGGGCGACACGCGCATCATTCCGGGAGCCAATGCCTACGCCCGGCGTTTTCTGCTGAGTCTGCCTCCGTATGTGCGCACAAGAAGGCTCGAGCGCGTGCTTGACTTCTGGCGCTATCCCGAGCGTGCAAGCTAGGGGCGACGGGAAGAGAGGCTCGTTTTTTTTTGAGAGTGCCTGACGGGGCTTGAGAAGCGCTACGGGTTGGGCTTGCGGATGCGCTGCGGCAATTCCTCGGGCTTGATGCCTTCGATTGAGGAGAGGATGCCCTCGCAGCTTTCAAGTTCGCCCAACGAATAGAGAATGGAGAGGATCGTGCCGATCGAGGCCGTCATGTCGCCTTTTTCAATGCGCTTGTAGGTGGTAAGCGTAGTCTGTCTCTTTTTGGCGAGCTGGCTTTGCGTCAACCCCTGCACCCGGCGGGCGACCGAGATGCGGTACCCGAGCTCTTCGGTGAAATTCTGCACGGGCAGAAAGAAAAAGCGCTTCTGGGGCTTGGCAGACTTCTTGGAGCGGGAGGATTTTGCAGCGGCCATGGTGTCCTCGGTGGTAAAGCACGGGCTGAAGCACGGCATCGGGTGACATTTGTTGCCGTCGGAAAGCCGGATGCCCGCCTTGAGCTTGTTATCCGTCCATATATGATACCCAGACGGCGCGTGTCTTGTTTTCCGTTCAGAGACCGATGACGTGAATCCTCCGTGCCAAAATAAGCCCCCGTGCTTTGGAAAAAGATGCGCCGGAGGGTTTCAGCCGCGGAACGCTTCCTTCAAGCCGGGCGAGAAATTCCTTCTTTCACCGTTGTGCGATTGTCCCATGTCAGTACAGTCCTGCGGCCGTGCGGCCGCTGATTCCGGCTCAGCCGGAATTTCCAATCCTTCTGCCGATGCTGCTGCCGCCTTGCAAAAGGAACGCGAGGCGCTTCTTGCCGAGCTCTCGCGCCTTCAGGCCGAAGAGGAGCGCGTGATCGCCAGACTCGACAAAATCGAGGAGGCCATTGCCGCGGCAGCTGCGGATGCTCTTGCGGCAGCCGGTGCACCTCAAAGGGACGCGGTGGCGGAAGTCGAGGAGAACGTGCACCGTCCGCACGTCTCGGAGCATGCCGCGGGCGGCATGAGTGCCGCGAGCAAGCGCAGCATCGGTCGTGCGGTGGAGAGTTTTGCTCGGGACGATGCAAAAGGCGAGACCAGCCCCGCCCGGCGGGAAACTGTGACGACGGAATGCACCGAGGCGGATGCGCTTCAAGGCGGGAGCGTGCAGCAGGCGGGCGCAAAGCGCGGGCGTGCTGCAGGAATCGAGGGGGAGGGTAAGGTCAGAACCGCCCGGGCGGAAAAGCCCGACAAGGCAGGCCTCGTGCACTCCGAGCAGACGGCCGATACGGGCAGGTCTTCTGAAAAGACTGCCAGCGCTGATTCCAATAATCCTTTTGCCGATCTGCAGGCGGCGTTGAACGCCTTTGACCGGACGTTCTGATCCGTTGGCGGCGTTCATGCGCCCGCGCACATTTTGAAAAAGCAAGCCCGGGCGGCAGCCGTGCCGATCTAGTCGAACACGCCGTGCTCGTAGAGAATCTCCACGCCGATTGCAAGAAGAATGAGGCCTCCCACGAAGGAGAGCTTTGCACCGTGGCGCGCGGCCTTGGTTGAAAGCGTTTTTCCAAGGAGCACCGCAATGGCGGTGAGCAAGAAGCAGATCACGCCGATCGTGATCGCAGGCCAGATGATGGGATAGTTCGCAAGCGCAAAGGAAAAGCCCACGGCAAGGGCGTCAAGGCTTGTGGCCACCGCAAGCGTCAGAAGCATTCCCCACGAGATGTTCCCGGCCTCGCCAAGCTTTGCCGCTTCATCTTCTTGCCCGTCACCCGCAAAGGCTTCCTTGAACATGTTGCCCGCGACAATTGCCAGCAGGGCGAAGGCAATCCAGTGATCCCAGGCATTGATGATTGAGGAGAAGGCTTCGCCCGCAAGCCAGCCGACGGCGGGCATCAGCGCCTGAAAGAGGCCGAAGGTCAGAGCAAACTTGAGAACGTGCCCGCCGGTGACGTGCTTTTGCGTGGCGCTCCAGCAGCAGGCGACGATCATGGCATCTAGAGAGAGTGCGACGGCGATGCCGCAGACTTGAAGAATGAGGTTGTTCACGGAGGTACTTGAAAAAGTTGGGGTTGAGGGGAAACACCACGGAAGGCGGACGCAGGCCTTGGATGCAGGTTCTTGTTTTGTTGGTTTTCCTCGGCGTTTCTGCTGCGTCTGCGGCCCCGGATTTCAGGCCGCGCGCAAGTTTAATACCGCAAGGTGCCTGCGCCACGTCTTTGTCTGCTTGTTGAGCTTTTCGCTCAGACATCGTGATGACGGTCCAGCCCCTTGACAACAATGGGTGAGGTTGCTTGTGTCCGGAATGATTTCGTGGATGTTCTTCTGCGGCGTGATATGTCGAAGCCTTTGAAATAAAAGGAAATTCAGACGATTGAATCCATCTCCCGAGTAAATTTAGGTAAAGGTTGCAAGGCTTCGGGCTCGGGCGCTTTTTTCATGAGTATCGTTAACGGCAAGAAGACGGCTGATGCAGTGCCGCTCAATCTCCGGGGTGATGAAGACTCGGCAGGTTTGGCGTCGTCAGGCGAGTTGTCGGCGATTACAGGTAAAGGAGGTGCTCCATGCATCACATGTTTGGTGGTCCGGGATTCTGGGGCGGACCGGGCTTTTTCGGATTTCCCTGGGGATCGCTGTTTCTCATCATCGCAGCCGGCGTGATCATCTATCTGCTGGTGCGCCGCACCTAGCCGGCCGAAGCCTGCAGCGGTGTTTGCAGAAGCGAAAAGAGCGCGGGATCTGCGGCTGCATATCGCGCATCGACATCTGCTGCGAGTGCTTCGGCTTCGCAAGGTGCTGTGTCAGCCGATGAGGTGGCCTCGCTTCGCCGCGAGGTTGAGGGATTGCGGCAGGACATCGCCTCCCTGCGTGAGGCTCTGAAGAAGGATTAAAGAGTCGCAAGGGAAGCAAAGCAAGGGGAACCGTACGGTGCGCGCAGTCTGCGGCGGGCGCCGGCGGTTCCCGTTTTTTTGATTGAACAATCGTTTTTTCCTTCCTCACAATTCATGTTTCTGCGCCCTCCGGCATGGGCGGGAAGAGGATGCTCACCAATGCCTGCGCTGCGGCTCGGCTAGAATGGTGCCTGTTGAAAGAAGCCGGCGATTTTTGAAGAAAAACCGTACAGTGGACGTCGATATCAGCGTGTCTGAGCCGACTCCTTGTTGGATCCGGTTTTTGCGATTTTTTCTTTCGTCGGCCGCAATCGTTTTCCTTTTCATCTTGTCCTTCTGGCTGTCTTCGCCCCTTCAGATGATGGGATGCGAAGAACCAACTGCAGGGAGCCTTCACTCGTCATGCTCTACAAACTCATCCGCAGCCTGCTCTTTAAGCTCGATCCGGAAACCGCCCACCATCTCATCATGGGCAACATCGACTGGGCGGCCGCCACCAATCTCATTCGTCTGGTGTGCCCCAAGCCTTATCGCGCACCGGTTGAGGTCATGGGGCTCAAGTTCCCCAACGCGGTGGGCCTTGCGGCCGGCATGGACAAGACGGGCGAGCACGTCTCCTCGCTCGGCGACCTGGGCTTCGGCCACATCGCGGCCGGGACGTTTACGCCGTACCCGCAGTCGGGCAATCCCAAGCCCCGTCTGTGGCGTCTGATTCCGGCCGAGGGCGTGATCAACCACATGGGCTTCAACAACTGCGGCGCGGATCAGGCAATTGAAAACCTAAACAGCGCCCGGCCCTTCCGCGCCCAAGGCGGCATTCTTGGCATCAACATCGGCAAGCAGAACTCCACCCCGGTCGAGGATGCGCTTCCTGACTATCAAAAGTGCATGCAAAAGCTCTACGGAGTGGGCGACTACCTTGCGATTGACATCTCGTGCCCCAACACGCCGGGACTGACGCGCCTGCAGGAAGTCGACGCGCTTGAGCCGCTTGTGAAGGGCATTGCCGAAGAGCGCGACCGTCTCGCCGCCGAGTACGGACGCCGCGTGCCGATTACGATCAAGATCGGCCCTGATCTTGCCGACGACACGATTCTCGCGATGAGCGATCTGTTCGTGAAGTATCAGATGGATGCCGTGACGGCCACCAACACCACCGTCTCGCGCGTGGGCGTTGCCGATCTTGAAAAGAGCAACAACCCGGGAGGCCTCTCGGGCAAGCCCCTCTTTGAGCGCTCGACCGAAGTCGTGCGCATTCTCGCAGACCACTTGAAGGGGGAACTCCCCATCTTCGCCGTGGGCGGCATCATCCGCGCCGACGACGCCGTGGCGAAGATGCAGGCGGGCGCAAGCCTCGTGCAGCTCTACACGGGCTTCATCTACACGGGGCCTGAACTCATCACGCAGTGCGCCCGTGCAATCGCCGACTGGCAGAAGCGCTGAAAACAGGTTTTATAAGGGTGTGATACCAAAGAGCTTCGGGATGTTTTTCCCGGAGCTCTTTTTTTCGGGCGTTTTCTGACGCCGTTTCTAGGGCTGGCAGACGAAGCGCCGCCGGAAGCTTTCCGGTGCCAGAGGCTTTTTGACGACATGCGCAATGCCGCGCTTTTGAAGTGCCTTGGCGCCGCGCTCGTCGCAGATGATGGTCGTGCCGTGTCCCATGAGAACGCCGTCCTTCATGATCACCTTGCCGGCGACGATCGTTGCTGCGGCCTTTCGATTTTCAACGTCAATCACGGTGACGTCGCCGTCGGCTCCCGCCGAGAGGTGTCCCTTGGCGGGAAGCCCCAATGCGCGGGCACCGGCAAGGCTAGCCTTCGCGACGAATTCGGAAAGCGTAAGCGCACCGAAGAGCACGAGCAGCATGCCGTTTTCAACGATCACGTTTCTCGGGTAGGAGCCTCCATCGGTGGAGAAGGCGTCGACCACGAAGCTCTTGTCCTCGCGCTTTGCGGTTGCCAGCAGAAAGCGGCTTTCGGCCGGGTTGACGGCAAAGCTGCCCACGGTAATCGTCTTTCTTTCCTTCCAGTAGCGTACGGCCTCAGGGCCGTAGATGAGGCGTCCGATGCGTCCGTCGTCGGCAAGAACCCCGGCGCGCCCTTCGAAAATGGCCGCTTCCAGTCCCGCCGCCGTCGCCTCGTATCCCAGACGCCTGAGGCACGTCTTCGTGACCTCGGTGGCGGGAACGCCGTTTTCGATCGTCAGCCGCGTGCCGTTCAGAGGCGACAGATAGGACTCGGAAAAAATCTGCGGGTGCGACTTCAAAAGGTCGATCGCTTCAAGTGCTTCGTCGACCACCGGCCGCACCTTGCCGCGGCAGTAGCTGTTGATGTGGGCGATGTGAAGAAACTTTCCGTCGGCTGCTTCAACCGCATCGCGCATGCCTTCGATATCCGAGCCGTGCACGGTATTGCCGACGTGCCAGCCGACCCAGGCGCGGGCTTTGGCGGCCTCCTCAATGAAGCCAGCGCTGATGTCGAGATCCATCGGGAAGTGTCCGCCGAGAAGCTTGATGCCGATGCCGCCCGCCTCGAGCGTCTTTTCGATGAAAGATCTGCGCTCTGCGGCATCCGGGCGCGAGGAACTCAACGTCATGCCGGCGCGTGCGGCCTCAAGAATGGCCATGTTGATGCCCGAGCCGCTCGTGGGGATGGACTCAAGGATGTTTTCGAGGGGGCCGGCCATGTCAAGAACCGTGGTGACGCCGGCCAGAGCCACCATGCGCTGCGCGTGCGGGTGGCCGAGGACGGTGCGCAGATGCGCGTGCATGTCGATGACGCCGGGCATCACGACCTTGCCGCGGGCGTCGAGAACTTCAGCTCTTGCAGCGTCAATGCCTGCCGCGACGCGCTCGATTCTGCCGGCTTCAATGAGAACGTCGGCTGTTCCGTCAAGGTTGTTCAAGGGATCGACAACGCGTCCGCCTGCGATCAGAAGCCTAGTCATGACTGCCTCCCTGTAAAGGTCTGTTGGGTTGATGTTCGCAAGGATGTCCTGGATGGCGTCCCGAGACGGGCCCGGGCGCTGATCGGGGCATCGTGCCAATGAATAGCCGGAAATAGGATACTGCCGACGCAGGGAAGTTTGACTGCGTGCCGGGATGCGGAAAACGCGGATTGGGATTCAGGTCGGTTCGACGTGATGCGCCAAAGGCTGAAGGAGGCAGTAGTTTCCATGCCAGAGCTCCAGACGCCATGGTGTTTTCCCAGAGACAATCCTGTCGTCCTGACTGGGCGGCAGGAAATTCGGATTCTCCGGCTCTTGGTGGAAACTTCTTGAGGCTTTGTTGGAGAAAAAAGGCAAGGGCGCAGGAATGGTTCCTAGCATCAAAACGAAACCGCCCCGGCTCGAAATTTCGAACGAGGCGGTTGAACAGAGGTAGTCGGATGGCTTCAGTTTCTGCGCTTCTGATGAAACGCAATCGGTTGCTCGCGTGGCGCGGTACAGCCGCAGGAAGTCGGCGTCTTCGCGGCTTCTGAAGTTTTCGAAGTACGCCTGACCGCGCTCGTCGTGCAGCAGGCGCTTGAGCCGCATGTTTTGCACTCGCCGCATCCCGTGCCGCCGCGGCGCATACGCCAGAGCGCAGCCGCAACGACGGCAACGAGGATGAGGACGACGATCCAGCTTGCAGTGTTCATGGGGGTCTCCGTTAAAAGCCCAAAAGGCTCCCCGCAGTGTAGACGACGTAGCCGGCAATCCAGGCGACGACGCACTGAGCAACAACGACAACGCTCGCCCACCAGCCGCCTAGCTCTCGCTTGATGGTGGCGATGGCCGCCACGCACGGCGTATAAAGCAGGCAGAACACGAGAAGCGCCAGTGCCGCCAGAGGCGTGAGCACCGCCGCGATCGCCGAGGTTGAGCCAAAGAGCACCGAAATCGTGCTCACGACGCTTTCCTTGGCCATGAAGCCGCTGATGAGCGAGGTCGTGATGCGCCAGTCGTCAAAGCCCAGCGGCGCAAAGACGGGCGAGATCCATCCGGCCACCACCGCAAGCATGCTCGACTGCGAGTCGGGCGTCGGGTTGAAGTGAAAGTCAAAGCTCTGCAGGAACCAGATGATGATGGTGGCAATGAAGATCACCGTAAAGGCGCGCTCGATAAAGTCCTTGGCCTTTTCCCACAGCAACTGCAGGACGTTCTTCGCGCCCGGCATGCGGTAGTTCGGCAGTTCCATCACGAAGGGCACTGCTTCGCCCTTGAAAAGGGTGCTGCGCATCAGAAGGCCCATCAGGATCGCCACAATGATGCCCGTGAAATAAAGCCCCACCATCACCAGCGCCCCGTTGCCGGGGAAAAACGCCGCTGTAAAGAAGGCGTAGATCGGAAGCTTTGCCGAGCAGCTCATGTAGGGCGTGAGCAAAATCGTCATCTTGCGGTCCCGCTCGGAAGGAAGCGTGCGGCTTGCCATGACGCCAGGCACTGTACAGCCAAAGCCGATCAGCATCGGCACGATGCTGCGGCCCGAGAGGCCGATCTTTCGCAACAGCGTATCCATCACGAACGCCACGCGCGCCATGTAGCCGCTATCTTCCAGGAACGATAGGAAGAAAAAGAGCGTCACGATCGTGGGCAGAAAACTCAGTACGCTTCCTACGCCGTTGAAGATGCCGTCGATGATGAGCGAGTGCAATGATGCATTAACTTCAGCGGCCGTGAGCGCGGCGTCGGTCCAGTCGGTGAGTCTGCCGATCAGAAAGTCCAGTCCGTCCTGCAGCCAGACGCCGATCACGTTGAAGGTGAGCCAGAAGACGAGCGCCATGATGGCAATGAAGGACGGAATAGCCGTGTATTTGCCGGTGAGCACGCGGTCGATTTCAAGGCTTCGGATGTGCTCGCGGCTCACGTGCGGGCGCACCACGGTCTGGCTGCAGATGCGTTCGATGAAGGCAAAACGCATGTCGGCCATGGCCGCGGCCCGGTCCAGACCGCGCTCGGCCTCCATTTGCTTCAAGATGTGCTCGATCGTGGCCTTTTCGTTGTCGTCAAGCTCAAGCTGATCGAGGATGAGCTGGTCGCCTTCGGCGATCTTGCTTGCGGCAAAGCGCAGCGGAATGTCCGCGCGCCGCGCATGGTCCTCGATGATGTGCATGATGCCGTGCAGGCAGCGGTGCACCGCGCCGCCGTTGTCGCTTGCGTCGCAGAAGTCTTGCACGGCTGTTTTTTCCTGGTACTGGGCGATGTGCAGCACGTGGTCGATGAGCTCTCCGATGCCTTCGCCCTTGGCCGCGGCAATGGGCACGACCGGAAGTCCGAGAAGGGCTTCCATTTCGTTGACGCGTACCGAGCCGCCGTTGGCGAGCACCTCGTCCATCATGTTGAGCGCGAGCACCATCGGGCGATCAAGCTCCATCAACTGCATCGTGAGATAGAGGTTGCGCTCGATGTTGGTTGCATCAATGATGTTGATGATTGCCTTGGGGTGTTCCTTGAGGATGAATTCGCGCGTGACGATCTCTTCATTCGTGTAGGGCGACAGCGAATAGATGCCGGGCAGATCAGTCACAAGCGCATCGGGGTGTCCGATGATGCGGCCGTCCTTGCGGTCGACCGTGACGCCCGGGAAGTTGCCCACGTGCTGGTTGGAGCCTGTGAGGCGGTTAAAGAGCGTCGTCTTGCCGCAGTTCTGGTTGCAGGCAAGAACCAGCGTGAGCTCGGTACCCTCAGGAAGG
>USAL01000050.1 GCA_900552545.1 uncultured Sutterella sp.
CGGGCCGGCGGTTGAGCTCTAGCGAATTGCCGTGCGAGTCCGTGCGTGAGGCGCCGATCTCGTAGCCGAACTTGGTGGCGATCACGACCTCGTTGCGGTGGGCTTGAAGAGCCTTCCCCACGAGCTCCTCGTCGCGATAGGGGCCGTAGACCTCGGCCGTGTCAAAAAACGTGCAGCCCAGGCCGATTGCCTTGTGAATGAGTGAGATCGCCTCGGCTTGCGTCGGAAAGGGCGGGTAGCTCTGCACGAACCCCATGCAGCCCAGACCGATTTCCGAAACGGTCAGGGGACCAAGCTTGCGCTGCTTCATCAGTGTTCACCTCGCGGAAAAAAAGGATTGATCACACCGGGACTCTACTGTCGTTTGCGGGGCCTGAAGGCGAAGCGCTCTGCCTTTGCCGCGTTTGGGCACGCTTTCAGAAAAAGTGCGCACGAAAGCCGACTCCAGCAAGAGAGGGTGCGGATGCCGAACAAAAGCGAAAGACGCCCCCAAACCGTTAAAATGAGGCCAGCCAAATTGCCGAGAGCTCCTTTATCGGACCGGCAGGGCCGGCGCGTGAAAAGAAAACGCCGCGCCTCAAGAAGAATCGGGCAGAATCTGCCGTCAAAATCAGCCGTCGAATCGTCGACGGCTGCGCGCATTCGTCACACATTTTCATCATGAAGAACATCGTCGTCTTGATTTCGGGCCGCGGCTCGAACTTTGTTTCCATTGCCGAAGCCGCCCGTCGTGAGAACTGGGCCGCCGAGGGCGTGGCCATCTCCTGCGTGATCAGCAACCGTCCCAATGCCGCAGGGCTTGATCGCGCCCGAGAGATGGGCATTCACGCCGAAGTCGTCGACCACAAGCTCTACGAAACGCGCGAAGCCTTCGAAGACGCCCTGATGGCGATCATCGACCGCTATGATCCGGCCGTGATCGTGCTCGCGGGCTTCATGCGCGTGCTGACGGATCACTTCGTGAGCCGCTATCCCGGCAAGATCCTCAACATTCATCCGGCGCTGCTGCCGCTCTTCAAGGGGCTCGACACCCATGCGCGCGCCATCGCCGCAGGCGTTCGCGTGCACGGCTGCACCGTGCACTTCGTGAGCCCCGAGCTCGACTCGGGCGCCATCATCGGCCAGGCCGTCGTGCCGGTGCTCCCGAGCGACGATCCCGATACACTGGCCCACCGTGGTTTGAAGCTTGAGCACATCCTCTATCCGCGCGCCGTGCATGCGGCCGCAACGGGCGCCGTGCGCCTTGTCGAGGGCAGGGCGGTGATGGATGACGAAACCGCCGCCTCGCTCACCCTGATGGACAATCAGGCTTAAAGCTCAAGCCTTAAGCGCTTGAGGCCATCCTCGTACCCAACACACAGTAAGGAGCCGCGGTCAACCCCCGCGGTTCACATCCATGACAGAAAGCAAATCCCGCAAGATGCCGTTTCGGCCCGTTCGCTCCAAGCCCGTGCGCGACGAAAAGGAAAAGCACATGACCGAGCGGCAGCTCGCCGCACGGCGCCGCCAGCTCGAGGAAAACCGCCGCAATCCCGCGGCGCACCCTGGAAAGTCGGGCCGCGCCGTGAAGCTTGAGCCCGGCAAGGTGCGCATCACCAATCTCATCGTCGACGAGCTCGCCCGCGCCTACGCGGTGATTCTGAAGCTCGACGGCCCTGCCGATCGCCTGATGAAGGCCTTCTTCAAGTCCAATCCCAAGCTCGGAAGCCGCGACCGCACGATTCTTGCCGAAGCGATCTTCTACGGGCTGCGGCACCTCGCAGGCATCGCCTACCGCATGCATCCGGTGCGCCCGGAGCGCGCCCCGCGCGTGGCGGCGCTCATCACGCTGATTCTGCAGTACGGTCGCGAATCGATCATCGACCCGGTGCTCGGGCGCGAAAAGGGGCCCGTCACCAACATGCTTGCCGTCGACATGAAGAAGGCCCCGGCACACGTGCAGGCTGAAATGCCCGAGTGGCTCTACGAGCGTGTGAGCGAGCAGTACGGCAGCGAAGCGAGCGCGATCTTTGAGGCGAGCCTTCAGGGGGCGCCCCTCGATCTTCGCGTCAATACGTTGAAGGCCAAGCGCGAGGAGGTGCTTGAGGAATTGGGCGAACATCACGTAAGCGCCCAGCCTATGCGCTTTTCGCCTGACGGCATCCGCCTTCTTGAAAAGCCCGGTCTCATTCGCTGGCCGATGTATCAGGAAGGCCGCATCGACGTCCAGGACGAGGGAAGCCAGTTGATCGCCCGACTCGTGGCGCCCCGCCGCGGCGAGATGATCTGCGACTTCTGCGCCGGAGCGGGCGGCAAGACCTTGGCGCTCGGCGCCCTGATGCGCTCAAGCGGCCGACTCTACGCCTTTGACATCAACGAAAAGCGCCTCATGGCGATCAAGCCCCGTCTGCGCCGTGCGGGCCTCACCAACGTGCACCCGATCGCCATCCGCGACTAACACGTCATCCTCATCAAGCGCCTGCGCGGCAAGTTTGACCGCGTACTTGTCGACGCTCCCTGCACGGGTACGGGTACGCTGCGCCGCAACCCGGATCTCAAGTGGAGACTGTCGGTCGACGAGCTCAAGCGCATCAACACCGTCCAGAAGTCCGTGATTGAGGAAGCTTCCAAGCTCGTGAAGGCGGGCGGCAGACTCGTCTACGCCACCTGCTCGATGCTTCATGAGGAAAATCAGGCCGTGGTCGACGATTTCCTCTCGCGCCACCCTGAGTTCACGCGTTTGAACGCCACGGACGTTCTCGCCAAGCAGGGCGTCAATCTCCCCGAGAACCAGAAGGAACTTGCGGGCGACGATTTCGTCATGCTGCCCAACCGCGATGACACCGACGGGTTCTTCGCCGCGGTGCTCGTGAAGAACGCCTGATAGCCCTGACGCCTCTGGCGGTTCAAAATAGAAGGACGTCAAAGAGAGCCTTGTCAGTTTTGTGCCGGCGGGCTCTTTTTTTGTCGATTGCGTGCCGGCGAGCGCACGGATCGCCCGACAAAGACCGGCTCAAGGATCATGAAGGCCGGGAGGATAAAACTTGAAAAAAGCACCTTTTTCAGGATTGATCCACCCCGGAGAAAAATTTTCTTTGAAATCAATGATCGGGTTGGAGAGGGAGAGGGCGAATCCAGGAACGGAAGGTGCGCGACGGACACGTTGATCCCGCGTGAAGCACCGTTGTTGCTAGGGAACGCGGGGAGGATCAATTATGCGACGTGTTTTGTCGCATGGATCAAATATGATTCGTCAGTATTGCGTTTGTTCAGCAAACCTTGAATTAGGCAAATTTGCTTTATTTTCAGGAGTTTTGGCAAAGATATAATAGGATCAATCATTGATCCACAAGTGTTTTGTCAAGAGAGCAAGCAATGTTAACGACATCAGCATTCGTCCAGCTGGTTCCCAGCGCCCTCAACCGCATCATTGCCAACTACCGGACTTCGGAGCGCCTGGCGCTGCCGATTACGCTCAACTACCTCAAGGCCAACGGCGTCGACGAGGATCTCGTCGAGAGCCTCACGAGCCGCGTGCACACCCCGTACGAGGAGCGGCTCCTCTCGGCCCTGATCCTCATCGAGCTCTTCGGCAACTCGATGTTCCTTGCCCGTGCGGGCCTCACCTCGTGGCTTGCCCGGCAGAACGCCGACGATGAAATCGCGCTTCGCCTTGTCGCCAAGCAGTTTGCCGACGAACTGCGCCGCCGCGACCTGCATCAGCAGTACGCTAGCGCCTAGCACGACCGTTGAGGCGATAGACCAGAGAGCAGAGCAAAGAGCCGGCAAAGAACCAATAAAAAGCGAGCCCAAACAAAAGCCCCGTTGACGGATGAACCGCCGGCGGGGCATTTGTTTGGGTTTTGGCTTTGCGCCTGGACGACTAAAGCGTCGTATAGTGCAGCGTCTCAAGCGCAATCGACTCAAAGATGTCGGGCGTCCGGCGAAGCTTCCCTTCGCGCGTTCGCGGCAGCGCCTTTACCCAGGCAATGCGCCGCGGGCACTTGTAGGCCGCTAGCTGCGAGCGCACCGCGCGGGCAATGGTCTGCGCAGGGATTGCCGCAGCGTTGGGGGAGGCGACCAAAAGCGCTCCCACAATGACGCCCCACTTTTCGTCGGGGATGCCGGCAACGACGGCGCCCGCTACGCCCTCGATTTCTTCAAGCGCAAGCTCGACTTCCGAGGGATAGACCTTTTCGCCGCCCGTGATGAGCACTTCGGATTGCCGCGCCTGAATGCGAAGGCCCCCCGCATCGTCCATCACGGCGATGTCGCCCGTGGCGTGCCAGGCGCCAGGAGCCAGGGGCTTGCGGCCCCAGTAGCCGTTCATGAGCATGTTGCCGCGCACTTCGACTTCACCTGAATCCGTCAGGCGAAACTCGACGCCCTTCAAGGGCCGGTCGGCGCAGAAGTTTTCCGTGAGGCGATTCTCGTAGGGCGACATGCCGACGCTGCTTGCGGTCTCGGTCATGGCGTAGGTCGTCACGACCGGAATCCGGGCGGCAAGCGCACGGCGCCTTACCGAGACCGGGCAGGCCGAGCCGCCCACAAGAAGAAGTCGGAAGGCTTCAGGCGGGGTCCAGTCCGGAAAGTGCTCAAGCACGTCGATCAGCATCGCCGGCACGAGCGAAGCAATCGTCACCTTCATGTCCGTGAGTTCGGACACAAAGCCCGCGGCTGAGTACTTGGCCCCAAGCGCCACGCCCGCGCGGCACGAAAGCGCACGGGTGAGAATGCCCAGGCCCCCGACGCGCGCAGGCGAAAGCGACAAAAGCCACACGTCGCGCTCATCCATCGCAATGTGGCTTGAAACGGCAAGCGCATTGGCCGCAAGCGCACGGCGCGAGAGCACAGCGGGCTTGCTCGGGCCCGTCGTCCCCGAGGTGAAGATCACCACTGCCGCATCGGCGGGGAGGGGTTCACCGATCGACTCGGCCGCCTTGATGTAGGCCTGCGTCTCGCTCTCGGTGAGTTTGGGCGAGAGCAGAAGCATCGGAACCTTTGCCGCAAGCAGCGCATAGAAGACGAGCATCGTGTGCACGTCGGTTTTTGCGGTCATCACGTAGGGACGGCCCGGAGCGGGGAGGGTGAGCGTCGGGAAAATCGACGCGGCGCGCTCCGCCGCCTCGGCAAACGTGATGTCGCCCTCGCGCGTGCGCAGGCACACGCCCTCGGGGTGCTCGCGGGCGGCCTCGTAGATCGAGAGCGCCGCGTCCGGATGCAAAGGATCAATAACAAAAGTCATTTGAATTCGCTTTTGCGGATGGCTTTTTTGCGTATGTCCTTTGCGGGCTTAGGGCAGGCGCTTGAACTTGGAGAAGTCGGGACGGCGCTTTTCAAGGAAGGCTTCCTTGCCTTCGCGGCCTTCCTCGGTCATGTAGTAAAGAAGCGTGGCGTTGCCCGCAAGTTCCTGCAGACCGGCCTGGCCGTCGCAGGCGGCGGTCAGTGCCGCCTTCAGGCACCGGATCGCGAGCGGGGAGTTCGCGAGCATCTCGCGGCACCACTGCACGGTTTCGCGCTCGAGCTGCTCAAGCGGCACCACCGTATTGACAAGGCCCATTTCGAGCGCTTCCTTGGCATTGTAGAAGCGGCACAGGAACCAGATCTCGCGCGCCTTCTTCTGGCCCACGATGCGCGCCATGTAGCTTGCGCCCCAGCCGCCGTCGAAAGACCCCACGCGGGGGCCCGTCTGGCCGAACATGGCGTTTTCCGCAGCGATCGTGATGTCGCAGATCATGTGCAGCACGTGGCCGCCGCCCACGCACCAGCCCGCGACCATGGCGACCACGGGCTTGGGGCAGGTGCGGATCTGACGCTGGAAGTCAAGAACGTTCAAGCGCGGCACGCCGTCGCCCCCGACGTAGCCGCCGTTGCCGCGCACCTTCTGATCGCCGCCCGAGCAGAAGGCCTTCTCACCCATGCCCGTGAGAATGATGACGCCGATATTTTCGTCCTGATGGGCGTCGGCAAGCGCCATGCTCATTTCATGCACCGTGAGCGGTCGGAAGGCGTTGCGGACCTCGGGGCGGTTGATCGTGATCTTGGCAATACCTTCGTCGCACTTTTCATAAATGATGTCGGTGTAGCTGCCGGCGGACTTCCACTCGGGAATCGGAGGCAGGTGCGAAGTGTCAAGCATGGGTTGCATTTGTTGTTTCCTTGTTGGTCGGATTCCTGAAGGGCGCGGTAAGGCCATCATCAGGATTTTTTGGAATCCATGAGGGGACGCACGAACGTCTTCACGAACGACTCCCAGCGCGGATTTTCCTTTTCAATGAATTGTTCAAAGCCCTCGCGCGGCATCATGGAGGGTTCAGCGCCAAGGCGCGAGAGGCGCTCGGCAACCGCCTTCTGCTCAAGAATGTCGTTCACGGCCTTGTGCACGCCGGCGATTTCCGCGTCCGAGACGTTCCGCGAAGCGGCCAGACCGTCCCAGGCCGTGAGGTCGAAGTCCTTGAGGCCCAGTTCAATCAGAGTCGGCACCTCGGGCAGAAGCGTCGATCGCGTGCGCGAGGTGACGGCGAGGGGCTTTAGTCTACCGTCACGAACAAGCGGCAGGACGTTGGGCGCGACGTCGATGAAAAAGGGAATGCGTCCGGAGAGCACTTCCTTTGCCGCCGCAGCGCCGCCTGCGTGCGGGATGTGGTTGATTTCAACCCCGGCAAGCTTCGAGAAGATGGCGCTGGCGATGTGGCTTGTCGTTCCCACGCCCGCCGAGGCGCAAGCAAGCGCACCCGGATGGGCCTTGGCGTAGCCGATGAGCGTATCAAAATCCGTGACGCCTTCCAAGGCGTTGACGTTCAAGGCCATCACAAGCGGGATGCGGCTAAAGGACGCAACGAACTTGAGGTCCTTCACGGGATCAAAGAACCCGCCCGCGGCGTCGGCTTTCGCACCAGAAGCACCCGGCTCGCCCGAGCCGTAGAGATGTTTGTTGACGCAGAGCGTCCCGTTGGTGACGTACAGGTACTGTCCTTCACCCTGCGTGATGCGCGACACAAAGCGCGTGCCGACGTTGCCGCCGGCGCCTGCGCGGTTCATGATCACGACCGAGCGCTCGGTGGATTCGGAGAGCGGCTGCAGGATGATGCGTGCAAGCACGTCGCCGCCCCCTCCCGGCGGGAAGGGAACGACGACGGTCATATTGGTCTTTTGCTGGCACCCCACAAGCATGCCTGCGGTCGGTACGAGCCCCAGGGCACCCAGAACGGTGAGGAATTGTCTGCGCTGCATCATGTGTGTGGTCTGAGGTTGGTTGATGTTATGTACCGGTTTATGTACCGGATGGTACAAAGCGCGAGTATACGCGCTGTTCGTACCGATTGGTACAAAATATGGGAAAATCCTCGGAAGGGGCTGCCGCAGGGGGCGCACGGCAGAAAATGAAGCCCTGATCACCACAATCGAACCCAAACACAATCCAGGCAACGGAAGACGACGATGCAAGTCAGAGAGCACATGCTTTACAAAGCGGCCAAGACCGAAAAGGGTCGCGAGCGCATCCGCTCGCTTCTTGAGCACGCCATCGACGAATTCGTTGAGATGGGCTACGAAGGGGCCTCGATCAACCGCATCATCGCCCGCTCGGGCGGCTCGAAGACGACGGTCTACCAAAGCTTCGGCAACAAGGAGGGGCTTTTCATCGCGGCGCTTGAGATGATGGCTGATGACCTCTACGAGGCGTGCGTGGCCGACTATAAGCCCGGCCGCACGCTCCTTGAAGACCTTGAGTCCTTTGGACGCGCGTATCTCAGGGGGATTCTTGCCGCGCGGTCGGTGGCCGTGATGCGCCTCATCTATGCCCAGGCCGGACGACTGCCGCAGGTGGGCGAGTGGTTTTACAACGAGGGGATCCTTGCGAGCTACCGCGGCTTTGCCAAGGTGCTTGAAAACCACGTCGATGCGCCGCTCACGGAGCTCGAGGAGACCGCCTCGCTCTTTCTCGAAGCGCTGCGGGGGCGCCTTTTTCAGCAGGCGCTGTGCCTGCCGCAAAAGGGCATTACCGAGGACGAAATTGAAGCCGAGGCCGCCCGCGCGATTGACCTGGTTCTTGCCTTGATCGAAAAGCGCTACGCGGGCCGTATGCGTTGCGCAGCTCGCGCGTAGAGCGGGGCAGGGCAGAGCAAGGCAGGCGAAGAAAAAAGGGCAGGAGTTCTCGACTCCGGCCACGTTTAACGATTTGAGGAAGAGTAAAAGAATCAGGAGAGCCCGATCGGCGCAGCCTGCTTGGACTGTTCGGAGACGTACTGGCGCGGCGGCATGCCGAAGGCGCGCTTGTATTCGCGGCTGAACTGATTGGGGCTTGCGTAACGCACTTCAAAGGCCGCCTGCGTGGCGCTGTAGCCCTTGGTGAGCATCAGGTGCTGGGCCTGGTACAAGCACTGGCGCTTGTGGTACTGCAGGGGCGAGAGCTTGGTGATCGTCTTGAAGTGCCGGTAGTAGGTCGAGCGCGTCATGTGCGCCATTTCGGCAAGCATGTCGATGTCGAAAGGTTTGCCCGCGTTGTTGCGAATCCAGTTGATCGTCTTGTTGATGCGGTTCGCGATGCTGTTTTGCGTAAAGAAGTGGGTCAACCCTTCGCCCTGAGGACTCATCAGCAGCAGATATGTGATCTCGCGCTCGATGAGCGGCGCTCTCGCGGAGATCTGCTCGGGCTTCTCCAGGAGCCTGAAAAGCCGCATGAAGCAGTCGATGATGTCGAGCGTCGCCGTCGACACCGTGAAGATGCGCGAGGTGTGCTGAGAGTCGGCCTTGCCGTGGCGCTGCACAATCTCGGGCTGGTTCTGAACAAGATCAGAGATCACGAGGGGATTGAGCTTCAACGCGCAGGCCACGTGCGGGCTCTCGGGGCTGGCCTCCAGGATTTCGTAGGACGAGGGAGTATCGGCCGCCGTGGAAATCCACGTGCAGCGCCCGTACTCCCAGCGCTTGCCGTCGACGTTGGCGCGCTTGGAGCCTTGCAGGATCAGGCCGGTCGAAAGCGTGTAGAAGCAGTTGTAATCCTTGATCGGTTTCTCGAAGACGTGATAGGCGAGGTTGGCAATGGGAAGCTCGACGGAGTTGAGCTCCGGGTGGGCGCGCCAGTACGCGATGACGCGGTTCTTCAAGGCCTCGTTGCCCAGGCGGACTTCTTCGGAAATAGTCGATTGATTCATGGCTGTTTTGTCTTTTTTGACTAACGTTTCCACCTCGTCAATCATACGCGACATTAGGTGGAATCAGCGCTTTGTTTTGTAGAGCAACAACAAATGCGCGGTCTCGGCGGGGACAAGTGTTGCAAAAGGACGCGGAAGAAAAGTCGGGTTTAAGACACGCCGATGGGCAAATTTGAGCATAGGATTAACACCCGTGCGCCGTTGGACTTTCCAAGATCGCTTCCGGCGGCGCTCGCGACAGACGATATCCGACATCCTTGACCGACCAAGAGGCAGATGTATGACCCGACCGATCTCGCTCACCATCCACACCGGGGCTTTGGAGCACAATCTTGACCGCGTGATTGAATGCGCGCACGGCCGCACGGTCTGGGCCGTCGTCAAGGCCAATGCCTACGGGCACGGCATCGAAAACGCCGTCAAGGGCTTTGCCAAGGCCGACGGCTTTGCGCTTCTCGAGATCGCCGAGGCCCGGCGCGCCCGCGCGGCCGGCTGGAAAAAGCGCATTCTTCTCATCGAAGGCTTTTTTGATGCCGACGATCTCGGTGAACTTGAAGCGCTCGGCGTCGAGACGCTCGTGCACAACCGCGAGCAGATTGAACTTTTGAAAAACACCCGGCATACGGATCTCAAAGTCCATCTAAAGCTCAACTCGGGCATGAACCGCTTAGGCTTCGACCCCAATGAGGCCGCGGCAGTCATCGATGAAATCAACGCGATCAAGGGCGTATCGGTCGTCGGAATCGTCACGCACTTTGCCAATTCGGAACGCAATGCGCAGGGTGAAGGCTACGTGTCGGTCGCCGAACAGCTCGAGCGCATGAAGCCCGTACTTGAGCGCAAGGACGTGGAGCTCTGTCTTGCAAATTCCGCAGCGACGATGCTGCAGCCCGCTGTCAAGGGCGTAGCGGTGCGCGCGGGCATTGTTCTCTACGGCGTGAGCCCCGACAAGAGCATCAGCGAAGAGTCGCTGGGCATTGAACCCGCCATGACGCTTGCGGCGCGCGTCATTGCCGTGCGCGAAGTGGCTGCAGGCGATGCGGTGGGCTACGGCAGCCGGTGGCGCGCAGAGAAACCGACGCGTGTTGCCGTCGTTGCCTGCGGCTATGCCGAGGGCTATCCGCGCAGCATGCCCGACGGCACGCCCGTCTGGGCTGAGGGGAAGACGGCGCCCATCGTCGGCGCCGTGTCGATGGACATGCTCACGATCGACGTCACGGACGTACCCGAGGCGCACGTCGGAAGCGTTGTCGAGCTCTGGGGCCGGCACGTGTCGATCAACGACATCGCCTCCCGTTGCGGCACGATCGGCTACGAGCTCATCGTGGGCGTGGCGCACCGCGTGCCCGTCGTTGCAGACTGAGTTGCATTGGTTTCGGCCCATTCCGGCCGCTTGAAGCGCGCCAGGCGCGCCGAAATCCTTGGGATTTGAACGTGCAGGGCAGATCAAAACAGTTAACGCAAATCGAATTCTAATTTTCTGAAAATACTTCAACGCCGTCAGGTCTTGTGACTTTGGCGGCGTTTTTGCATTGGGGTGCAGCTGGGGCTGGCGAGTCCAGTTCTGCGGAGGGCGAAGGAGGCAAATGTGTTGGTTTTCCCGAGTCTCTCTGAACCGTTCGCCGTCTGCTGTAAGATAAATGCAGATCGGAAGTTGCCATTCACAAAATACTTGGGATGACGTGCGGCATTTCCCTTATCGACATACTCCTTAGCGGAAAGTCCCCGTCGGTTGAAGCACACAAAGAGCCGCCCCGCACCTCGCGCCGACACTAGCATCGATCGGTACGCGCAGGGTAGCCGCTCGAAAGGCAGCTTGCCTTACGTCCTTGTTGACAACCGCACCGGACGCGAGTCCAAAGGAGTATTCCCATGCAAAAGAGCCTCATAGCAGCAAGTATTTGCGCCGTTCTGGCCGCCCTGAGCATGCCGTCGCAGGCGTGCTTTACCGTCGTCGTCGGCAAGGACGCCTCAAGCACCGGAGAAATCCTCGTCGGACACAACGAGGACAACGACAGGCGCATCATCACCAATCAGTACTGGGTGCCGGCTGCGACGCACAAGACGGGCGAAATGATCGAGTTCGAGGCCTCCGCCGCCAAGATTCCGCAGGTTGAGAAGACGTTCGGCTTTTGGTGGACCCAGACGCTGTCTCCCGACGGCTACAGCTTCTCGGACGGCTTCATCAATGAAAACGGCGTTGTCGTCGTCTCGAACAACTGCAACGTCACGATCGAGGAAAAGGAAACGTTCAACGAGGGCGGCATCGGCTACGGCATCCGCCGCATCGTGGCAGAGCGCGCAAAGTCCGCCCGCGACGGCGTCAACATCGCCATCGTCCTGCAGAAAAAGTACGGGTACTTCCACATGGGCCGCACGTACACCATCGCCGACCGAAACGAGGCCTGGCAGATCGTGCTCATGCGCGGCCATCGTTATGTTGCGCGGCGCGTGGCCGACAACGAAGTGGCGTTCCTTGCCAACGCCATCTCCTTTGACAAGCTTGACTTCACGGACACGAAGAACGTCCTGGCGAGCCCTGACATCATCGAGCATGCAATCGAGAAGGGGGCCTACAAGCCCGCCAAGGCAGGCGACTATTCCGACTTCAGCTTCCGCAAGGCCTACCAGCCCGAGGCGCGCCGCGTGCTGCCGCGCAACAAGGAGCGCGTCGTTACGCTCCTTGAAATGCTCACTGGGCGCGAATACAAGGACGTCAACGACTATCCGGCCGCGCTTGTCGTTGAAAAGAAGATTTCCCCACAGCAGGTGCAGTCGTTCATGCGCGGACACTCCAAGTTCGAAAAGCGCCTCTCGGGGTGGTATCACGAGACGATGCAGGACATCTGCAACATCGGAACGTTCGACAGCGTTGTCTACCAGCTCG
>USAL01000051.1 GCA_900552545.1 uncultured Sutterella sp.
GTCGCCTACCGTGAGACCTTCCGCAAGAAGGGCATCGAAGTGCTTCTGATGTGGGAGCGCATCGACGAGTGGCTCATGGGCAACATGACCGAGTTCGAGGGCAAAAAGTTCATCCCGGTGACGGCTAGCGACCTCGAGCTCGGCGACTTGGCCGACAAGGAAGAGCAGCAAAAGACCGAAGCTGCCAAGACCGAAAACAAGGCCTTGATCGAGCGCTTCAAGCTTGCTTTGGGCGACAAGGTCGAGGATGTGGTCGTCTCCGACCGACTCTTTGATACCGCAAGCTGCGTCGTCTCCAAGCAGGGCCAGATGCTCACGGCGCAGATGCGCCGCATGCTCGAGGCGGCCGGACAGACCGTGCCCGAGATGAAGTACATCCTTGAAATCAACCCCGAGCACAAGCTCGTGAAGAAGGCTGCGGCCGCAGCCGACGACGCGGGCTTTGCAAAGTGGGCCGAATACATCTACGACCAGGCGCTTTTGTCCGAGCAGGGTGCTCTGAAGGATCCCAACGCGTTCCTCAAGCTCATGAATGAACTCATGAACTAAGCGCTTTGAAGTTTCCTCGCAGGGAAGGCTCAAAACCGTTTCCCGCAAGGAACGCTCGAGGGCGCTTTAAGCGGCCGGCATTGTCGAGGGCGGAGGTTCTATAGAAGAGCTGCGTCCGGGACGATCCGGCCGTTTTTTGCTGTCCTTCGTCCGGCGGCGCTCTTGCGTTCTCTTGAAGCCTCTCCCAATTTCTTTGGGACTGCTAGGCTTGCGGGACAATTTTCATTTGTGAATTTGTCGTCAACGTGTCCCTATGACCATAGCCACCGTCCTGACCCCGCAGGTGCTTGCCCTGCTGCTTGCGGCTGCCGTCTTGATTTTCATCATTGCCCTTGTCGTCATGGGCTTTCTGCTTCACGGCATGAAAACGGCGCTGACCGGCCGCGTCGAGATGCTTGCGACCGGCCAGCGAGCCTCGGCCGAGCTCGTTGATGCGGGCCTGGAGCGCATCAAGCAGGAGCTGCTGCACGCCAACGCGACGCAGGGCAACAATTTTGCAAACTTCCTGCAGATCGAGCAGGCGGGCCGCGACAGCCAGGAGCAGCGTCTGGAGCGCCTCACGCAGACGCTGTCCGGGTCGCTGCAGCAGATGAACGCGGCGATGGCTTCTGAACTTGCGCGCCTTCGGACGGCCAACGAACAGGCCCTGGGCGAGATGCGCGCCACGGTGGACGAAAAGCTTCAGGCAACGCTCAACACGCGCATTACCGAAAGCTTCAAGACGGTCGAGGAGCAGTTGGCTGAAGTCCATAGGAGCCTGGGCGAGATGCGCGAGATGGCCCGCAACGTCGACGGCCTGCGGCGCGTGCTCACCAACGTCAAGACGCGAGGGGTCTTCGGCGAAACGCAGTTGGCGCTTCTGCTTGAGCAGATTCTCACGCCCGATCAGTACGAGGTCAACGTCGCCACGCGCCCGGGGTCTTCGGAGCGCGTTGAGTTTGCGGTGAAGCTTCCCGGCGCCGAGGAGGGGCATCCGGTGCTGCTGCCGATCGACGCAAAGTTCCCGCTTGAGGACTACCAGCGGCTTGTGGCCGCAAGCGAGGCGTGCGACGCCAAGGCCCAGGCCGCAAGCTTGAAGGCCCTTCAGACGCGCATACTTCTTGAGGCGCAGAAAATTCACGACAAGTACGTCGAGGTCCCGTACACGACCGAATTTGCGGTCATGTACCTGCCCGTTGAAAGCCTCTGGAGCGAGGTGCTGCGCGTACCGGGCCTCGTTGAGCGCGTGCAGCGAGAGCACCACGTCTCGATTGCCGGACCCTCGGCCTTGGCCGCGTTCCTCAATAGTCTCCAGATGGGCTTTCGCACGCTTGCAATCGAGCGCAAGTCTTCCGAGGTCTGGCGGCTTCTGGGCGAAATCAAGTCCGAATTCGGCAAGTTCAGCGAATCGGTGGCGGGCATGGAAAAGAAGGTCGAGGCGATCCGCTCGGCGCTTGAGTCCGTGCGCACCCGCACCAACGTCATGAGCAGAAGGTTGAGGAGCGTCGAGATCGAGAGGCATGCCTCCGACAAGGCCGCACTTGCTCCTCAATGCAGCGAGGGTGGCGAGGCCAGCCCCCCGCAGGCCGAGAGTTCCGGATTCAGCCTCTAGTTTTTGCTCATATCCGCAGGCGCAAGCCGACCGAATCAGCCTGCGGCAGCCGACAGAAAACCGATCAAAATCGGTGGAAATCCATGAAAAGGGAGGCGCAAGCCCCCTGCGGTACAATGCGGCGCCGGCCTCAAGCTCTTTGCTTTGTCTCAAGAGGCCAGCCGTACCGAGCCCATAAAGCCAATAGCGCCCATCACGCGCCGATTCAGATCCTGAGCACGCAAGGCGCTTGAGCATGCGGCGCACGTTTTGTTTTTCCTTTCCTTTGCTTACAGCTGATGCCCAAGAAAAAGACGCCGGCGGCAACGCCCGATCTGTTTGATTTTTCTGCTCCGCAGTCCGACGAGTCCGAGAAGGCGACCGAAATGGCACCCGAAAAGGCACCCGAAACGGTAACGCCCGAGAAGGCGCCTGAGTCGGATGCAACCGTCGGTGCGCCCGAGGCGACCACGTCCGATGTTGAAGCTGCAGCTCCCGAGGAGGCGCAGACCGCAGACGATGCGGCGGCCGATGCTGAAGAAGAGGCCGGTGCCGTTGCGCAAGGGCCTGCGTCCGCTTCTGACGATGCCGCGTCCGGATCCGAACAGCTCGACGACGCAGGACTGCCCGCGGTCTTGAGCGACGGCGGTGCGGTGCAAAACGACGGGATGTTGACGCTTGCGCGCTACGCCGCGCATGCCTACCTTGAGTACGCGCTCTCGGTCGTGAAAAGTCGTGCGCTGCCCGACGTCTTTGACGGCATGAAGCCCGTGCAGCGGCGCATTCTCTACGCCATGGACCGCATGCGCCTGGCCCCGCCCGCCAAGGCCGTCAAGTGCGCGCGCGTCGTGGGCGACGTGCTCGGCAAATACCATCCGCACGGCGATCAGGCAGCCTACGAGGCGATGGTGCGCATGGCGCAGGACTTTTCGCTGCGCTACCCGCTGGTCGACGGCGAGGGCAACTTCGGCTCGCGCGACGGTGACGGCCCCGCGGCGATGCGCTACACGGAAGCGCGCTTGACGAAGATTTCCGAACTGCTCTTGTCGGAACTTGACAGCGGCGACGTCGATTTCATTCCCAACTACGACGGCGCCTTCAAGGAGCCCACGCACCTGCCGGCGCGCCTGCCCTTTGTGCTCTTAAACGGCGCAAGCGGCATTGCCGTGGGCATGGCAACCGAAATTCCCTCGCACAACCTGCGCGAGGTGGCCGAGGCCGTGCTTTTGCTCTTGAAGAACCCCGAGGCGAGTCTCGACGACGTGCTCGCGGTCATGCCCGGCCCCGACTATCCGGGGGGCGGTCAGATCATCACGAGCTGCGCCGACATCCGTCAGCTCTACCGCACGGGCCGCGGGAGCCTGCGCGTGCGCGCCC
Organism: uncultured Sutterella sp.; assembly: GCA_900552545.1. GTDB lineage: Bacteria > Pseudomonadota > Gammaproteobacteria > Burkholderiales > Burkholderiaceae_F > Duodenibacillus. The sequence continues at coordinate 3,497 of USAL01000051.1, forward strand.
GCTACCACTTTGAAGAACTGCAGCGCGGCCTTTGGCAGCTCGTGGTCGACGAACTGCCGCCTGCGGCCAACGCCGAGCTCGTGCTTTCGCAGATCGAAGAGCTCACCAACCCCAAGCCCAAGGCAGGAAAGAAGTCGCTGACGGCCGATCAGCAGGCCGACAAGACGCTCATGCTCTCGATGCTCGAGGGCGTGCGAAACGAGTGCGACAAGGACACGCCCATGCGCCTTGTGTTTGAGCCGCGCTCAAGCCGCATCGAGCGCGAGGCGTTCGTGAGCCTGCTCCTTTCAAAGACGTCGCTTGAGTGCAATGCGCCGATGAACCTCGTGATGATCGGCACCGACGGCAGACCGCGCCAGAAGGGGCTCCTTGAGATCCTCTCCGAGTGGCTTGAGGCAAGAAAAGAGACCGTGCGCCGCAGAACGCGCACGCGCCTGGAAAAGGTGGAGCTGCGGCTTCACATCCTCGAAGGCCGCAGCATTGCCGTCGACAACATCGACCGTGTGATCGAGATCGTGCGCTTTGAGGAGGACCCCAAGGCGTGCCTCATGAAGGAATTTCACCTCACCGCGGCGCAGGCCGAGGACATCCTCGAGCTGCGCCTGCGGCAGTTGGCCAACCTCGAAGTCGAGCGCGTGCTCTCCGAAATGAAGAATCTCAGAGAGGAGGCCGCAGAACTCAACCGGATCCTTGCCGACGAAAAGGTGCTCAAGAACCTCATCGCCCGCGAAACCCGCGACCGCTGAACGCTCTTCTAAGAGGCCGAGCGCGCCGCTCTCGAGGTGACGGTCGCAGCCGAACCCGTGACGGTGGTGATTTCCCGCCAGGGCTTTGTGAGAAGCCGCCTGGGCCACGGGCACGACGCCACGCTCATGAGCTTCAAGCGCGGGGACGGGCTGCTTGCGGCCTACGAGTGCAGCAGCGACGACACCCTGATCGTCGTGGGCGGCAACGGCCGCGTGTATTCGGTTGCGGTCGACCAGCTTCCGTCTGCGCGCGGCGGCGGCAAGCCCATTACGCGCGTTATCGACTTTGAGGTCGGAAGCGGCATCGCGGGCTACCTCGCAGGCGCTGGGCCTTGCCGGCACGATCAAGAACCTCAAGGCGCGCGTGCGTGCCGGAAAGACCTTTATGCTTCTTGACGAGGGCGCCTCGATGCTTGCCCCCGTCATGGTGCATGAAGGAGAGACGCGTCTGGCGTGCCTTTCGGCCGAAGGGCGCGTGCTTGTCTTTGCGCTCGACGAATTGCGACGCTTGGCCGACGGCGGCAAGGGCGTGAGGCTCATGGACCTCAACCCGGGCGAGACGCTTACCTCGGTCGTGCCCGTGACCGACGAGGGGCTTGTCGTTCGCGGCACCCGCGGCTCAAGCGCCAAGGCCAAGACGATCGTGCGCGGCGAATTCGAGCGCCTCAACGCGCACCGTGCGCGCAAGGGCAAGGAGCCCGAGGTGCGCTTTGTCGTCGAAGCCATTGAAGCGATCGCCAAGCCCGCAGCCGAACCCGCTGGAAATCAGCCGGCGACGCCGTCGACTTCCGCACCGACTGCGGCTGCCGTTGAAGAAGACGACGAGCCCGATCTGCTCGGCTGATCGACTCGGGTGATGCCCAAGTCATGCCCCGCGGATTTGTGAGAGCAGTAGGGAAGGGCAGGCCCGGGACGGACAAAAACAAGAACCATTGAACGGAGGCGGCGCGAGGCGTTTGTCGCCGGGAGCCTGATCAGAAGACTCGGGCGACGACGATTCCTTTGCGCCGGCAAACCTATGAAGCAAGGCCAGGTCAAGGATTTTTCAAAGCGTCTCTCAACGCGCCTACTTGCACTCACCGCACTGTGGGTGACCTTCATCGTGCTCACCATCGGCTACACGATGGCCTTGAGCTGGCGCATCGAGGACGCGGCCCGCACGCAAAGCCTCGTGGGGCAGATGCCGGGCCAGATCTACCGGATGATCATTCTCATCGACGAGCGCTATCCGCAGGCGAACTTTGAAGCCGAGATGGTGGCCTTTGAGAATTCGCTCAATCTCTTCGACATGCCGGTTGCGAGAAGCTTCGTCACCGCTCCTGGGGGTGATGAGCGCGAGCTTGAAGGCTTCAGGCGCGACTGGAATTCGATGATCCGGCCGCTTCTTGAGAATATGCGTGCGAAACATCTCTTTACGCAGCAGCCTGAAATCGAGCGCTACGTCGAGCACTTGATGCAGCTGCAGGGGACGATCACGCAAAACCGCGCGCACTTTCTCACCGTGCAGAGAAGGCTTCAGATCTTTCTCGTGACGGCCGCCGTCGGGAGCCTCTTTGTCATCATGTGGCTTCTGCTCGTGTGGGTGATCCGCCCCACGGAGCGCCTGGGTCAGGCCATGACGAAGGTGATGCAGGGGGAATTGAAGGCCCGCGTTGAGCTCACCGGCAGCGCCGAGTTCGAGGCGATCGGGCGGGGCTTCAACCGCATGGTCGGGCGCCTGCAGGATCTCGTTGAAAATCTCGAAGCCAAGGTGAAGGAAAAGACCGAGGCCGTGAAGATTCAAAACCGCAACCTCTCGCAGCTCTATGAGATGACCACGTTCCTCGGGCAGCAGCACTCGGTCGACGAGCTCTGCGAGGGCTTTACGAACAAATTGATGAGCTTCATGCGCAACGACGGCTGCGCGGTGTATCTGATCGACCGTCGCCGCAAGCAGGTGGAGCTCGCGGCAAGCGCCGACCTCCCGGCGCAGGCCTTTGCCGACCTCTCGGTCAATCCGATTTCAATCGACCTCGTGGAGTCGATTTTCAAAAGCGACATGCCGCTGCGCGTGACGGTCGACATGCCGGGCGACTTCCTGCCCGAGCTGCGGCTGCCGGACACCAACGCCTACAAGACGGCCTACGTCTTTCACATCCGAAACGGCGTCAAGGACATCGGCTTTTTCGTGATCTACTTCAAGGAGTTCACGAAGCTCCCCACGCAAAGCTACCGGCTCTATGAAAACTTCGGCACGCACTTGGGCGTTGCCATTGACAACGTGCGCCTCATCGACCGCGACCAGCAGTACGCCGTGACCCAGGAGCGCACGCTCATGGCCCAGGGCCGGCACGACTCGATCGCCCAGTCCCTGTCGTTTTTAAATCTCCAGGTGCAGCTGCTCGAGTCGGGCCTTGCGAACAAGGATGAAAAGCTTGTGACCGACACCGTGGCCCTCATCAAGACGGGCGTCATGGAGTGCTACGAGGACGTGAGGGAGCTTCTTCTCAACTTCCGCGAGCGCCTGCACAAGGAAAGCTTCAGCGAAGGCATCGCCACCGTGATCGACCGCTTCGAGACGCAGACCAAATTGAAGGTCCGGCTCGTGGTCTCCGGGTCCGGGGCCGAACTCACCGACAAGCAGAAGCTGCAGGTGATCTTCATCATGCAGGAGGCGCTTGCCAACGTGCGCAAGCACTCCCAGGCCTCGCTCGTGCAGGTCGCGATCAACAACAGCGCTTCCTTTGAGCTCACCGTGACCGACAACGGCATCGGCATCGATGAAAAGCTCCTGCAGTCGCGCAGCAAGCGCCACGTGGGGCTTAACATCATGCGTGAGCGCGCCTCCCGCATCGGCGCCAGTGTGAGCATCGAAAAGGCCGATCCGGCGCTTTATCCCTCGGGCACCACGGTGCGCCTGACGATCTCGGCGGAGTCGCGCTGAGCGCATGCCTGAAGGCTGCGCCTGAAGTCTGGCTTCAAGTCTGTCTTCAGGTGCAGGTCAGGCCGGAATCGAGCGTCGCGGGGGTTCCATTTTTTCCGTTCACAGAGCCAAGAGTTTTCATGCGTTTTGCCGTTCTTTACCCACTGATTGCGGCCTTTCTCATCGTGCGGCTCATTCTGCCTGCGTTCCATGGGAAAAAGGCGCGCGCCATCCTCATTGCCTCCATCATCCCCGGCGCGCTCTTTCCGGCCGTGGCGCGCTTTATCGGGGGCTCGATGGTTGCGCCCGACCTGCCGCAGGCGGTGATCCGCGAGGCGGCAAGCATCCCGGCGCGCATCCTGGGGCTTCCGCTGGCGGCCTTGGGACGTCTGCGGATCCTCTCCTTATCCATCATCGCGGTGGCGGTCTTTTCGGCCCTCTACGGCGCCTGGCTTGCCGCGGGAAGCCTCGTCGTGCGCGAGGTCACAATCGATGTGAAGGGCCTTGATCCGCGGCTTGAAGGTACGCGCATTGTGCAGCTTTCCGACCTTCACATCTCAAGCGCCTTCCGAGGCGAACGCCTCGCGCGCATCGTCAACGAATCGAACGCTCTGAAGCCCGATCTCATCGCGATCACGGGCGACTTCGTCGCCGGCACGGTTAAAGAGCGCAGGGACGATCTTGCGGCGCTCAAGAATCTGAAAGCCCCCTACGGCGTCTGGGGGTGCGAAGGCAACCATGAGCACTACGTCGACTACGAGGGCTGGCGCGAGGAGTTGCCCAAGCTTGGCGTCAAGATGCTCTACAACGCGCACGAGACGATTGAAGTGAACGGCGCGCCCGTCGTCATCGCGGGCGTGCTCGATCCCATGGGGGCGCTGCGCTTTGATCGCGAAAAGCCCGATGCGGCGAAGGCCCTCGCGGGGGCGCCTGAGGCGGCGTTTCGCCTCATGCTCGCGCATCAGCCCAAACTCGCGCCCCGCATTGCTGAGCGCGTGGATCTGATCCTTTCGGGCCACACCCACGGCGGACAGATTTTTCTTCTCAACCCCATCGTCTCTAAACTCAACGACGGGTTCGTGAGCGGCCTTTATGTTCTGAAGGACGGCGTCAAGCTCTACGTGAGTCCGGGCACCAACGTTTGGAACGGCTTTTTGCTGCGCCTCGGGACGGCCGACGAGATCACGCTCATTATGCTCAAGGCGGCTCAGAAGGAAACCGAGGAAGCCGCGGGCGCCGAAGCCGATGCCAAATCCAATGCCAAGATCAAGGCAAAAGCGGGCGGCGCTTAAGAAGAACAACAAACCAAGACCAACACAAGAGAAACAGGAAGTCGGCCGGAAGGATTTCACGCAGGATTCCGCAATCGGGAACCCGAGGGAACCAGAAGGGATCTTTAAGCCGGCCGACCGTAAAACGAGGAATTGACTGCGATGGAAAACATTGCTCTGCTCGGCGCGACGGGCTCGATCGGCACCAGCGCGCTTGACGTGATCTCCCAGTATCCCGAGCGCTATCACGTGCGCGTGATGACGGCCAACACGAACGTGGCCAAGCTCGCGCAGCTTGCAAGCGTCTGGCAGCCCGAAATCGTGGGCGTGGCCGATGAATCCGCCTGCAAGCCCTTGAAAGAGGCTCTGGCGCAGCTGGGCGTCAAGCACCTCACGGTGGTCGCGGGCCCCGAGGCGATCCGCAGCGCCGCCTGCGATCCGGAGGTCGACACGGTCATCATGTCGATCGTGGGGGCGGCGGCCGTGGTGCCGAGCTTTGCGGCCGTTTCGGCGGGAAAACGCATCCTCATGGCCAACAAGGAAAGCATCGTCTGCGGGGGAAGCATGCTCATGGACCTCGCAAGAAAGACGGGCGCGACGATTCTTCCGGTCGACAGCGAACACAACGCGATCTTTCAGTGCCTGCACGCGGCGCGCCCCGAGGATCAGGAAAAGGCAAGGCTGTGGCTTACCTGCTCGGGCGGGCCCTTCCACGGCAAGCCCGAGATTGATCTTGCGACGGTGACGCCTGCGATGGCGCTTGCGCACCCCACCTGGTCGATGGGCCGAAAGATCACCATCGACTCGGCCACCCTCATGAATAAGGGCCTTGAAGTGATTGAGGCGCATCATCTCTTTCAGAAGGCTCCCGAGATGATCAGCGTGGTCATTCACCCGCAGTCGGTCGTGCACTCGATGGTCGAGTTTGCCGACGGCGCGGTGATCGCGCAGTTGGGAACGCCCAGCATGAAGACCCCGATTGCCTATTGCCTCGGATACCCCGAACGACTCTCCGGCGCTGCAAAGCGGCTAGACATCACCGAGCTCTCGGCGCTTGCTTTTGCCAAGCCCGACATGGAGCGCTTCGTGCAGCTTGCCTACGCCTACGAGGCGGTCCGCCGCGGGCAGGGGGCGGCGATTGTTTTAAACGCCGCCAACGAAGTGGGCGTCGAGGCCTTCCTTGCCGAGCAGGCGGGATTTACCGACATCGCGCGCGTGTGCCGCGCGATGATGGATACGCACGACGATGCGGCGCTCTTAGGGCTTGACGACATCGTGGCGCTTGACGCCGACACCCGCGTGCGCGCCCGCAAGTGGCTCGCGGCACACGCCGGCAACCGTTAAAGAAGGCGTCCAGACCCGTGCGCAAGGCATGGGCCTTCAAGGCCGTCAGGGCTCTGATTTTGCTCTGACATGGCTCTGACATGGCTCTGATGCGGCCTTGCCCCAGCGGCCGCAGCCGTCGTCTCCGAAGGGGAGGGTTGTCGCTGCCTTGCCCGACATTTGGTCGATAGCTGCTCGATGGTTGTTCGGCAGTTGGGCTGCATGGGGGCCGCTTCGTACACCTCGGGTAATTCCCTAGAAGGGGTGTTTTGTCCGATCTGGAAAACCCCCGGCTCGTTGTTTTTGCCCTGTCATCAGGGCATTGGCGAACATGGGTCCGAAAGCGACTGAAAGGATGCCGTCCGCGCCCAGAGAAAACCTGCTTGACCAAACGGTCGCTCTTCGTAAAATACCACCCATTGTGTTTGCGGGCCCGGGTGATCGCTAGATAGTGTTGACCGGGTGTTTTTTCCTCCGTACCCTCCGCATGCCTGGCGACGGCGCATTTTCAGGGCTTTTGGCCGATGCCTGCGGCCGCCATCCTAGGGTTCGAGGTGCATGACGGCGCATGCTGACGAAACGCCGCAAGGAAAACTAATGTAGAGGTGAATCACCGTGCTGAGGGTTATCAAGAAGGACAATTCGGTTGAGAACTTTGACGCTGAGAAGATCATTGCCGCCGTCAAGAAGGCCGCCTTTCGCTGCGACAAGGTCATTGATCACGATCACCTCACGCAGATCGCCGACGAGGTGCACAACCGCCTTCTGACCCACGAGACGGTGACGGTGGCCGAGCTCCACGAGCTCGTGATCGCCGTTCTCGCCTTCCTGCAGTACAAGGACGTGGCCGACGCCTACGCCGAGTACCGCTACTACAAGACGACCTATGCCAAGACCTTCGAGCAGCTGCGCCAGGACGCCGATGACGTGCTGCGTCTCGGGGACCGCGAAAACGCGAACTTTGACAGCTCCTTGGTGTCCACCAAGGGCTCGCTCATCAAGGGCTACCTCACCAAAAGCCTCTACAAGCAGTTCTACCTCTCCGGCAAGGAGAAGGAACTCATCGAGCGCGGCGACATCTACATCCACGACATGCGCGACATGATCCTCGGGTGCATCAACTGCTGCCTCTTTGATATCGGCAACGTCTTGAAGGGCGGCTTTGAGATGTCCAACGTCCAGTACACCGAGCCCAAGAGTGTGCTGAGCGCCCTGCAGGTGATCGGCGACATCACGCTCGTCGCAACCGCCCAGCAGTTCGGCGGCTTTACGCTTGCCGAGCTCGACAAGGTGCTGCTCCCCTATGTTTTAAAGAGCGAAAAGGCCGCGGTCGACAAGTACACCGCCATGGGGATCGACGAGTCCCGCGCGATGGAATACGCCGGCAAGGATGTCGTGCGCGAGCTTGAGCAGGGCTTCCAGTCGCTCGAACTGAAGCTCAACACCGTGCCTTGCAGCCGCGGCGACTTCGCCTTCACGACGATTACGTTCGGTCAGTGGAATGTCGACAAGTACAGCGAGCGCGAAAAGAGCTGGCTCTACATGATCGGCAAGATCATGCTGCAGGTGCGCCGCAACGGCCATGGCAAGGATCACAAGCCCGTGGTTTTCCCCAAGCTCGTGTTCCTCTACGACGAAAAGCAGATCGCGGCCGACCCGTTCTCCGCGGGGCTCTTCGACGAGGCGGTGAAGACCTCGACGCAGTGCATGTACCCGGACTACCTGTCGTTGTCTAGCGAATACGGCTCTGTCTCTGAAATTTTCCAGAAGTACGGCGCCGTCACGAGCCCAATGGGGTGCCGTGCGTTCCTTTCGCTGTGGCGCAATGAAAAGGGTGAGGCGATCACGATCGGCCGCTGCAATATCGGCGCCGTGTCCTTGAACCTCCCTATCATCCTCAAGCTCGCTCAGCTGCGCGATCCCGAGGGCTGGAAGGATTCGTTCTGGACGATGCTCGACGAGCGCCTCGAGGTGATCCGCGCGTTCTTCTTGAAGCGCTACGACATCATCCGTCACCAGAAGTGCTCGAGCAATCCGCTTGCCATCACGCAGGGCGGCGTAACGCGGGACGGCGAGAAAATCACCGACGTCAAGGCAGTGCTCACGCCCACGGATCTGGCGGAGGGCAAGCTGCTCCGCAAGGGTAAAAAGAACTATATCAAGGTCGTGAACGGGTAATGGAGCAATCGAAAATTGACCACATCAACGAGCTTGCCCGCAAGGCGAAATCCGCGCA
>USAL01000052.1 GCA_900552545.1 uncultured Sutterella sp.
CCACGCCCGCACGCAGAGCGCCTGGCGCTGCGCCGAGAGCTTCAAGAGCTTTCCAATTGCAACCGTCCCAGGTTTGCTTCCCGCGCAAAGCGCGAGATCCTCTTCACCGATGCTGCTGATAAGTTGCGCTGCCTCGGCCACAAGACCCACGGAGCGGGCCGCGGCGCGCCGCCAGCCGGGGCGCGCGGCATCCAGATGCGGGAGCACCTCGTTGCGGATCAGATTTCTTAAAAAGCGCGTGTCGCTGTTGGATTCATCCTCAACCCAGTCGAGCTTGGCGCGAACGGCATAGCGCTCGATCTCGGCCCCCGAGACCGTAAGCCACGGGCGCATCAAGACAATCGGCTCGGGGCCCGAAACGGACTCAAGGCTTCTCACCGGCGTCATGGCGCTCAAGCCCTCGGGCCCTGCGCCGCGCAGCCACTGGATGAGGAACGTTTCGATGCGATCGTCCTGGTGGTGCGCCGTCATGATGATGTCGGCGCGCTTGTCGCGGGCAATGCGCAGCAGCGCCCGGTAGCGGGCCTGGCGCGCCGCCGCCTCGACGCCTTCGGAAGCGCGCGGGTTGACGTAGACGCGCTCGACCTCAAGCGCGAGCGCGCGCTTGGCGCAGCACTCGCACACGTGCTCGACCCACGCCTCGGCGTTGGGGCTCAAGCCGTGGTTGACATGCACGACGGTGAGCTCGGCAATGCGCGTCTGCCCCGCCTTGTGGTAGATGCGCGCGAGCACGTCAAGCAGCGCCGTCGAATCGCGTCCGCCCGAAAAGGCGTAGACGATCCGTACGGGATTGACGGGCTCAAGCGTAAAGGAGGCGTCGGGGTGCGCGGCGTTGCGCTCGCGCACGGCCTCGATGCAGGCTTCGACCAGCCCCCTCAAATGCTCAAGACCAGGGCGCCTACGGGCACCCGCGGTCCGTTTAGTCTTCACTTGCGCCATGAAGATCGCTCGACAAAGTCGTTGACGTTGGGCTTAGGACTTTGCCTTTTCTTCAGGCACTTCGGGCGCGGCCACGGCAGGCTGCGCCTTGTCGTCGGCAGCCGCCTTTTTGGCGGTGCGCGTCGTGCGCTTGGCAGCAGGCTTCTTCGCGGGCGCCTTGGTAGCAGTCTTCGCAGCAGGCTTCTTGGCCTCTGCAGCCTCGGCGGCCGCAGCAGTCTTAACAGCCTCTTCAGGCTTTGCCGCAGCGGCGGCCTCGGCCGGTTCTGCGGTTTCAGCGGCCTTGGCAGCCGCCTTCGTGCGGGTACGCGACGTGCTCTTTGCGGCCGTCTTGGTCGACTTCGTCGTCTTCTTTGCGGCGGTGGTGCGCTTGGCGGCAGACTGCTTCTCGGAAGCGGATTCAGCCGCTGCAGGCGCGGCAGGAGCAGCGTCGGAGGCTTCGGACGCGTCAGGAGCCATCTCGGCAGCAGCCGCTGCGCCCGTTTCGGGCGCTTGACCCTTGGCCTGCGTCTTTTTGCGCGTCGTGCGGCGCTTGGCGGGCTTTTCCTGCGAGGCGGCCTCAGCCGGTGCTTCGGCACCTGCGGGGGCAGCAGAGGCGGCTTTATCAGCGTCGCCTGCGGCAACGGCAAGCTTCACGGCCGCTTCGGCCTCGGTCGGGTCGTCGCCAAAGAGCGTGGCGATGCGAACGGCCGCGTGCGGGCCCTCGCATTCAAAGCGGCCGTAGCTCAAGAGTCGATCGAGACGCCGTTCGAGGAGCGCTTCCACGGTGAGGCTCTTGACGATCTTTAACTGATCGACGAGCGCCTTTTTCAGGGTCGAAGCCATGAGCTTGGGGTCGCTGTGCGCGCCGCCGATGGGCTCGGAAATCACCTTGTCGACCAAGCCCAATTTCTTCAAGCGGTCGGCCGTAAGGCCCAGCGCCTCAGCGGCTTCGGAGGCCTTGGCCGCGCTCTTCCAGAGAATCGAGGCGCAGCCCTCGGGGCTGATCACCGAGTAGGTGGCGTACTGCAGCATGAAGACCGCGTCGGCCACGGCGATGGCAAGCGCGCCTCCCGAGCCGCCTTCACCGATGATGGTGGCGATCACGGGCACCTTGAGCTTGGTGAGCTCGAAGATGTTGCGGCCGATGGCCGCGGACTGATTGCGCTCCTCGGCGTCGATGCCGGGATAGGCGCCCGGGGTGGCGACGAACGTAAAGACGGGCAGATTGAATTTTTCGGCGAGCTTCATCAAGCGCAATGCCTTGCGGTAGCCCTCGGGCTTGCTCATGCCGAAGTTGCGGCGCGTACGCTCGCGGGTGTCGCGCCCCTTCTGATGGCCGATCACCATCACGGCGTGCTCGGCAAGACGCGCAAGACCACCCACGATGCTCTGATCGTCGGCAAAGGTCCGATCGCCGTGCAGTTCGTGGAAGTCCTCGAAGATGGTGTTGATGTAGTCCATCGTGTAGGGACGATTGGGGTGGCGCGCCACGAGCGCCGTCTGCCAGGGCGTGAGGTCGTGGTATATCTCAGCCGTGCGGCGCGCCTTCAACTTTTCAAGCTTGGCGATCTCGTCGCGGTTGGACTTGCCGCTGTCGAGCTCCTCGGCCTCGAGCTTTTCAATCTTGGCGGCAATTTCGCCCAGATCCTTTTCAAATTCCAGAAAAACGGCTTTGGCCATACGTCGATCCTTGTAATTTCTTCTTCCGTGGGCTGCGGCGCAAAAACGCCGCAGCAGGAGCGCCTGCGGGCGCCCCCGTTCATTCATTCATCAATGATTTTTGAGTGCACACTGTACTGTACAGGACTTTGCGTGAGGCTGCGCCACAAAAGCCACGTCGCAGCCGTGCGCCAGGGCGCGTACTCCTCGTGGGGCCCTTCGGAAATTCCGGCCTGCTGCAGCGCCTTTCGAAGCCCGTAGTCGCCCAGGGGCCAGACGTCGGGCCGCCCGAGTCCAAAGATGAGAATCATGTGCGCGGTCCAAGGCCCCACGCCCCGTACGGCCGTAAGCCTCAGGGCGACCTCGTGGTCGGAGAGGTTCGCGAGCGCCGCCTCGTTGATTTCGCCTGCGGCAAAGCGCAGGGCAAGATCATTCAAGGCCTGCGCTTTCGTGCGCGAAAGTCCCTGCGCACGCAACCTCTCGGGACCGAGCGCGGCAAGCTTCTCGGCAAGGATTTGGCCGCGGGCGCCGCCAGCGGCCGCAAGAACCCGGCTCGAGAGCTTGAGCGCGGCGGCGTTGCTCACCTGCTGGCCGCTCACCGCACGCACAATGCTGCGCATGAGGTCGCCTGCGGCGAGAAGCGCTTCGCCGCGGCTGCGGGAAAGCGCAACGAGCTCCGTGAATTCCGGGTGAGCAGAAAGCGCCTCAAGCGCCCTCTCCCACCAGGCGACCGGTTGCGAGGCGGCCGCGTACTGAGCCGCATACTGAGCCACGTAGGGATCCTCGGACACCAGCTCAGGCATCAGGCGCGCCGCCAGGTCGAGCCCTGCGGACCGTCCTCGACCACGATCCCCATGGCGGTGAGCGTGTTGCGGATCTCGTCGGCACGCGCCCAGTTGCGGGCCTTCTTGGCCTCGACGCGCTCGGCAACGAGCGCATCGATTTGCGCCTCATTGAGGTCGCTCGTGGCGCCCTTGAGAAACTGCTCGGGCTCGATCTGAAGGATGTTCATCACCGCGCCGAGGCTCTTGAGGATCGAGGCCAACTTCTCGTCGCCCGTGCGGTTGATTTCCGCGGCAAGCTCGAAGAGCACGCTCACGGCCTCGGGCGTGTTGAAGTCGTCGTCCATGGCGGCCTTGAAGCGCGCGCTCCAGGGCTCGTTCCAGTCGACGGGCGCGGTCTGCGCATTCTTGCCCTTCAAGGCGCTGTAGAAGCGCTGCAGCCCCTTGTGGGCTTCCTCGATGAGCGAAGGATTGAAGCTGATCGGGCTTCTGTAGTGGCTTCGCAGAAGGAAGAAGCGCAGCACCTCGTTGCCGTTGCCTTCGCCATAGTGCGTGTTGGTTTCCTTGAGCGCATCGCGCACGGTCCAGAAGTTGCCGAGCGACTTGCTCATCTTCACTTCCGAGCCGTCGGCCGAGCGCACGCGCAACGGCCCCGAGTGCATCCAGTAGTTGGCAAAGGTCTTGCCGCTGGCGCCCTCGCTCTGGGCGATTTCGTTTTCGTGGTGCGGAAAGATCAGATCCGGGCCGCCGCCGTGGATGTCGAGCGTCTCGCCCAGGAAATGTCGGCTCATTGCCGAGCACTCGATGTGCCAGCCCGGACGGCCGCGTCCCCACTTCGAGTCCCAGGCCGGTTCGCCAGGCTTGGCGGCCTTCCAGAGAACGAAGTCAAGCGGATCGCGCTTGGCCTCGGCGACCTCGACACGGGCGCCTGCCTGCATCTCGTCGAGATTGCGCCCGGAGAGCTTGCCGTAGCCCGCAAAGCGCCGCACGGCGAAGTCGACGTCGCCGTTGGCGGCCGGATAGGCAAGGCCCTTTTGCTCAAGCTTTTCAACGAGGTTGAGCATGTTGGGAATGAACTGCGTGGCGCGCGGCGCGTAGGTAGGCGCAAGGCACCCGAGGGCGAGCATGTCCTCCTGCATGGCGCGCGTGAAGTACTCGGTGAGCTCGGAGGTCGAGATCCCCTTTTCTGCCGCGCGGCGGATGATCTTGTCGTCGACGTCGGTGACGTTGCGCACGAACGTGACCTCGTAGCCCGAGGCCTGAAGCCAGCGGCGGATCACGTCAAAAGCAACGAACGTGCGGCCGTGGCCGATGTGGGTGTAGTCGTAGACCGTCACGCCGCAGACGTACATGCCGACCTTGCCCGGATGAATCGGGGTGAAGGGGCGGACGTCGCGCGTGAGCGTGGAATAGATCTGAAGCGTCATGCTTGTTTGTCTGTGCCTGAAGTCAAAATGCCACCGTGCGCAAGGAAACCTTTGCATATACAAACAAAAGCCCCTTTGCTGCGCACGCCGGCGCAAGTGTTCTTGTTTTTGCGGCCTTTTGCGGTCGATCGGTCAGGTGGGATCGCGGCCGGGAATTCTTCAAAGCCCCACAGCCGCCGGTTCAACCGGTTCAATAGGCCAATCGCCCGGCGCCCGCGCCAAAGCGCGCGCGGCGATGCGATACAATCAGTGAAGTGTAACAAAGTTGCGCCCCACGGCCGTTGATGAACCACCAAGGCTGCGGGGTCGCCCAAGCGCAGCGCCCGGGCGCAAGGCGCTTTCTTTTTTGTTTTTCTTAAAAAGACTATGCAACACCCCTTTCGCGGCACTCTTTATGCGGCTGTGACCGCAGCGCTATCCGCGTCGATTCTTTTTGCCGCTCCCGCCGAAGCGGTGATCGTCGCCCCGGACGACCCGTCAAAGATCGTTGCGGCCGATCAGTACCCGGCGCTCGTCGACAAGCTCATCGCCCGCGGCGACTATGCCGAGGCGCTTGCCGTGATCGATGAGGCGCTCGCAAAGAATCCGCTTTCGGTGCAGCTGCGCTTTCAGCGCTGCGTCGCCTACGAGAAAAAGGGCGACACCGCCCGTGCCGTGAAGCTCTATGAAGACTTCATCACGCGCTACCCCGATATCCCCGAGCCCTACAACAACCTTGCGGCGATTCTTGCGGCGCAAGGAAACCTTGACCGCGCGCAGTCGCTCGTCGAGCGCTCGCTCGCGCTGCGGCCCTCGTCTGCTCTGGCCTACGACAACCTCGGGCAGATTTATCTTGCCAAGGCCCGCAACGCCTTTGACTCGGCGCTTGCCAACGCCCCCGGCAACCGCACGATCGAAAAGAAGCTGCGTGCCGTTGATGCAATTCTGAAGTAATCCTTTTCAAAATACTTTTCTGGTTTCAAACCCGTTTTTGAAACCAGTTTTTTGGAACGTTTCCTCAAGCCCTCCAACCGTATTCGCCTCGGGCTTCTCGCCCTGCCCTTTGTCGTTTCCGCAACCATGACCTCCGGCGCGTACGCCGCCGGCGCTCCCAAGGGCGCGGTCATCGAAACGAACATGGGAACGATTGAAATCCGCTTTGAGTCGGGCCGCGCGCCGCTTTCGGTCGCAAACTTCGTGCGCTACGCCGAGGAAGGCCACTACGACGGCACGATCTTTCACCGCGTGATCGACGGCTTCATGATCCAGGGCGGCGGCTTTACGGCCGACATGAAGCAAAAGCCCACGCATTCGCCCATCGTGAACGAAGCCCGCGGCGGCCTTTCCAACCAGCGCGGGACCGTTGCCTTTGCGCGCACGAATGATCCGCACTCGGCCACGTGCCAGTTCTTCATCAATCTCGTCGACAACGACTTTCTCGATGCGAGCAAGGCGCGCGACGGCTGGGGCTACACCGTCTTTGCCCGCGTCACCAAGGGCATGGACGTGGTCGACCGCATCGGTGCGGTGAAGACCGCAAATCGCCGCGGCATGAGCGACGTGCCTCAAAAAACGGTTACAATCACGTCCGTAAAGATTACTCGTTAACACTTAAGCCTTTGGCGAATTTTTCGTCAAGCAAAGACCTGCGCCCGATGCCCCGGGTGAGACCCGAGAGTCTCCGCCGGCAGCGCTTTCTGTCGTCAGCGAAAGCGCGAAAAGCGCTTCATCACACCACGGGCTTTTGCCGGCGGAGATGAGCGCGATGGACTCGGGCGAGGGTTCCTTGCAAGGGGATCAAAAGCGCCTCGGGAGCCTACCTCGTGTTGACGCGGGCAATCCTTTTATTCATAGGAAGGCAAGAAAACTCATGATCCGTTTTACGACAAACATGGGCGTCTTCGACGTTGAGCTCAACGAATCGGCCGCCCCGAAGACCTGTGAAAACTTTTTGACCTACGTGCGCGAGGGTTTTTACAACGGCACGATCTTTCATCGCGTGATCGCCGGCTTCATGATCCAGGGCGGCGGCTTTGAGCCGGGTCTCGTGCAGAAGCCCACGCACGATCCGATCGAAAACGAGGCCGACAACGGCCTCAAGAACGACAAGTACACGATCGCCATGGCCCGCACGAATGATCCGCATTCAGCAACGAGCCAGTTCTTCATCAACGTCGCCGACAACGACTTCCTCAACCACACCGCTCCGACGGCCCGCGGCTGGGGCTATGCCGTGTTCGGCCGCGTGATCGGCGGCACCGACGTGGTCGACGCCATCAGCCGCGTGCGCACCGCTTCGCGCAACTTCTACGGCGACGTCCCCGTTGAAGACGTCGTGATTGAAAAGATCGAGGAAGTCGAGGTCTGATTTTGCTTGATCGTCCTCACAGCCCTCTCGCACGGAATCGCTTTTGAAGCGTTCTCGCGTGCATGGGCTCCCAAATGGCCGCTTCAGGTGCCGCACCGCCCTGCAGCGGCCTTTTTTGTCCGACCTTCATGCCTTTCTCACCTATTTTGAAGCGATCACGAGCGCGCTTGGGCTCCCGATATTGATTCATTCCTGCCCGACGGCGTCTCCTCTGCCCAAAGTCAGGGGCATTTCGCAATTACAATAGTGAGCCTTCGAACTAACTGCTCAAACCATCATGTCGCTCACCGGATAGACTCTTGCCCGCCCGCTCAAGGCGCCCGCCATGAGCGGCGTCGACTGCGTCGACGACGTGCGCCGACCGGTGTTCATCGCCGACCTGCATCTGTCGGGGCGCTCCAAGCGCACGCTGCTCTCCTTCTGGTGGTTCATGCAGACGCGGGCGCGGCGCTTTCGCGAGCTCTTCATCCTGGGCGACTTCTTTGAATACTGGATCGGCGACGACGCCTGCTCGCCCGCCGAGCCCATTGCCCGCGTGCTCAGAAACTACGCCGCGAGCGGCCACCGGATCTTTCTCATGCAGGGCAACCGCGACTTCATGCTGGGCGAAGATTTTGCGCGGCACTGCGGTGCCACGCGCATCCGGCCGCAGGTGGTGATCACGGTCGCAGGCCGCCGCATCCTTTTGTCGCACGGCGACGAGTGGTGCACGCTTGACGCTGACTACCAGGCCTTCCGACAAGAAGTGCGCGATCCCGCCTTTCAAGTTCGTGGGCTTGAGATGAGCGTTGAGGAGCGCATCGCGTTTGCAAAGCAAGCCCGCGCCGAAAGCATGCACAACAAGACCGTCAAGACGGCCGAGGTGATGGACGTGGTCGACGAGGCCATTGCCGCCGACTGTCTGCGGCACGGCTGCCACACGGTGATTCATGGTCACACGCACAAGGCCGCGCACCACAAGACCCCTCAGTTTGAGCGCTGGGTGCTCCCGGACTGGAACCTCACGGGCGAGCACGGGGCTCCCCCGCACCGCGGCTGGATTGAGCTTGAAGCCGACGGCACGCCGCGGCTTGAGCTGCGCAGCTCAATCTTTTGGTAGGCCGCGCGGACGATTTCTACCCACACCCCGCGCGCAAAAAAGCACACAAAGTCCGGCACTGTCGCCACAGGAGTCTCAGAGCATCAGGCTGCGGCATGAACCCGATCGAAAACCCGGCCGGACTTGAAATCCACCGGTGCGGCGCACCTGAGGCGCGCTGCCCGGCACTACAATTCCACTCTTTCCTCCTGCCCTTTTTTGAAAGGATTGCCCACCATGACGCAACGCGTTCTCGCCATCCATGATCTCTGCTCATTCGGCCGCTGCTCGCTTACCATGGCCATGCCCGTGATCTCGGCCATGGGCGTGCAAGTCTGCCCCTTTCCCACGGCGTGGTTCAGCAACAACCTCACCTACGGGCAGTTCGACTTCAAGGACTTCACGGCCGACATGACGGGCTTCATGGACCGGTGGGAGAAGTTAGACCTCACTTACGACGCGATCTACAGCGGCTTTCTTGCCGACGGCAGACAGGCTGCGGTGGTCTCGGACGCCATCTCTCGCTTTGCGGCATCCAAAAACGGCAAAAAAACGCTCGTCGTCGTTGATCCGGCCATGGGCGACGACGGAAAGCTCTATCCGGTCTTTGATCACTCGATCGTCGAGACGATGCGCGCCCTCACCGCAAAGGCCGACGTGATTACGCCCAACTACACCGCAGCGTGCCTGCTTCTCGGGCGCGAGCTTCAAAATCCCGCCGAAGCGCCGATCCCGACGGAAGCGGAGCTTCGCGCCATGTGCGAGGAACTCGCCCACGACGGCCCCGGGTCGATCGTCATCACGAGCGTGCCCGCCGGGCCCGATCGCATCAAGGGCGTTTGCTTTGACAAGGCCTCCAAGGCCTACCACGAGTACTGCGTCGCGCGCCTGCCGCTATCGACCTGCGGCACGGGTGACCTCTTTGCAAGCGTGCTCACCGGGGCGCTGCTGCGCGGTCTCACGCTTGAGGCGGCGGTAGGGCTCGCCGTCGTCTTTGCAAGCGACGTGATCGACTACACCTGCCGCTGCGGCCTTGACGTGCGCGAGGGCGTGGTCGTCGAGCCGCGCTTGAAGCACCTCATTGCGCTTCTTGATGAAAAGACGGGCGAACCCACTGCGCCTGAGGGCTCAAGCAGAGAATCAATCAGAAAGGTGGAACCGAACGTCTGATCGGCACCGCCGGTTGGAATAACTTGGAATCACCTGGAATCAGCGTCCGTCGCCCACAACCGGCTTCGGGCGCTTTTTCATGGCTGAGCGCTTTTAAAGACGGGCTTTTGACGTTCCCGCGCAAAGCAGGCCTTGCCCGCTCGCCCGGACATTGCGGGAGCGCCGGTGTTCCGAGTTAAAATAAATTTTTTTGATTGATTGAAACACTGCGCAAGGCACGAGCCTAGGGCAACGGCAAGAAACCGGGCCCTTAACCAGGCTCTACACCGGGCTACTAACCGGGCTCTTCGGCCTGCGCGATCATCCCCGAAGGAGTGAGCGATCTTGTCGTGCTACATCGATGACTACCGCGTCCTGCCCGAAATGCTTGAGCGTACGGCGCGTCTTTACCCCGACCACGAAGCCTACCGTTGGTACGACTACTGCACCAACAGCTGGGTGTCGCTCACCTGGCGGGAGTTTTCCGAGCGCGTGCTGCGCTGGAGGCGCGCCTTCGTCAAGATGGGGCTCAAAAGGGGCGACCGCGTGGCGATGCTTCTCCCAAACAGCATCGACGCCCTCACGTTTGATCAAGCCGCGCTTGCCAACGCCCTCGTGCCGGTGCCGCTGCACGCAATCGACACCGCCGGCAGCTCCTGCTTCATTCTCAACAACTCGGGCGCGAAGTTTCTCGTTACCGTGAACTTCGCGCGCTGGAATTCGCTTGCCACAAGCGGCACTGAATTGACGAGTCTTGAGCGCGTGGTGCTCACGGCCGAAACCGAGTCGGGCGTAAGCCAAGACCACATCCCCTACGGCGGCCTTGAAGAGTGGTTAGCCACCGGCAACGACGTGGTCGACCTCCCCGAGGGTCCCACTGAGGACGACCTCGCGGCGCTCGTCTACACCTCGGGCACCACGGGCCGCCCCAAGGGCGTGAAGCTCACGCACAAGAACGTGGTCGCCAACGTCCGTCAGATCTACGGCTACATGCCCGTCACCGAAGAGGACCGCTACCTCTCGTTTCTGCCGCTTTCGCACACGTTCGAGCGCTCGGCCACCTACTACATGGGCGTTGCCACGGGCGCCACGCTCACCTTCTGCCGCAACGTCTCGCACATTCTCGACGACCTGCGTGAGGTCAAGCCCACCATCATGTGCTCGGTGCCGCGCGTACTCGAGCGCATCCACAATCAGGTGATGGAAGTGCGCCGCAAGATGCCCCGCAAGAAGGGCCACTTCTTCGACTGGGCCGTGGAGACGGGCTGGCGGCGCTTCTGCCGCGCCAACGGGCTTCCCGTTGAGCACAGCGCGCGCGGATGCCTCGACTTTCTTTTTGCGGGTTATCTGCAGCGCAAGATTGGCGAGCACATCGCCAATCTCTTCGGCGGCCGCATCCGCGTGCTCTTTGTGGGCGGCGCAGCGCTCAACTATGCCGTCGCCAAGTTCTTCTGCGCCATGGGCGTGCCGATTCGCCAGGGCTACGGCCTTACCGAAAGCTCGCCCGTGATCTCGCTGTGCGAGGCCAAAGGGAACCACCCGCTCACGGTCGGACGGCCCCTGCCTGAAATCGAGGCGCGCATCGGCGAAAACGACGAGCTGCAGGTGCGCGGTCCCCAGGTAATGAAGGGCTACTGGGGGCGCGAGGAGGACACCAAGCGCGCCTTTACCGAGGACGGGTGGCTTCGCACGGGCGATCAGGCCGACATGAGCGTCGGCGGCCGCATCCGCTTCAAGTGACGCTTGAAGGAAATCATCGTCACGAGCGTGGGCGAAAAGGTAAGCCCCGTCGATCTTGAGTTTGCCATCCAGGAAGACCACCTCTTTGATCAGGTGATGGTGGTGGGCGAAAACCGCCCCTACATCGCCGCGCTGGTTGTGGTCAACCACGAGCGCTGGACGGCGCTTTGCCGGGACATGCAGCTTGATCCCAATGATCCGGCGACGATGGGCTGCCGAGACGTGAGAAGCGCCATCCTCAAGCGCGTGCGCACAGCCACGAAGGACTTCCCGCGCTACGGGCAGCCGCGCAACGTCACGATCGTACCCGAGGCCTGGACGGTCGAAAACGGGCTTCTCACCACCACGATGAAGCTGCGCCGCCGCCAGATCGCCGAGCACTTCGCAACCGAAATCGAAAACCTCTACAAGGGACACGGAGCTTAAAAGTACGGATCATGGCAAAGAAATCCGTCAATCCCATCGTCGACACCGCACCCGAGGCGTTCGGCCCGCTCTTTGACTCGCACTCGCACATCAACAGTTCCGAGTTCGACGGCGACCGCGAAGCGGTCGTCGGCCGCATGCGCGCGGCGGGGCTCGTCGGCGCCATCACGATTGCCTGCGATTGGGATGATATTGAAAAGCTTCACGAGGTCGTCGGACTTGCGCCGGGGTTTCTGTACGGTGCCTGGGCGCTGCACCCCGAGTATGAAGAGCGACGCGAGCCCACGGTCGAAGAGATCATTCGAATCTGTTCGGCCGACGACATCGTCGCCGTGGGCGAAACGGGGCTTGACTACTACTGGTGCAAGGGCGATCTGACCTGGCAGAAGGAGCGCTTCGTGCGGCACATCGAGGCCGCAAAGGCGCTGGGCAAGCC
>USAL01000053.1 GCA_900552545.1 uncultured Sutterella sp.
TTGCCATCCGATAGGCCGTGGTGAGAAGCTTGCGGCACTCGTTTTCGTCGCTAGGCGTCATCACCGTCTTGTTGGGGAGCATGCGCAGGAAGGCAATGTCAAAAGCACCCTGGTGCGTTGCGCCGTCGGCGCCCACAATGCCGCCGCGGTCGATTGCAAACATCACCGGAAGGTTTTGCAGCGCCACGTCGTGCACAACCTGATCAAAGGCGCGCTGCGCAAAGGTCGAGTAGACCGCCACGACCGGGTGCATGCCTTGGCAGGAGAGGCCCGCGGCAAAGGTCACCGCGTGCTGCTCGGCGATTGCAACGTCGCTGTAGCGCGTGGGGAATTTCTTTTCGAACTCCACGAGGCCGCTGCCCTCGCGCATGGCGGGGGTGATCGCGTAGAGGTGCTCGTCGGCTGCGGCCATGTCGCAGATCCAGTGCGAGAACACCTGCGTATAGGTCGGGTGCGCCGGATCGGCGGGCTTCTTGACGATGCCCTTTTTCGGATCAAAGGGACTCACGCCGTGATAAAGCGTCGGATCGTTCATCGCCGGCACGTAGCCCATGCCCTTGCGGGTCTTCAGATGCAGCACCGCCGGGCAGTCGAGGTTCTTCAAGTTCTTGAGGAACCCCACGAGCCCTTCGACGTCGTGCCCATCAAAGGGGCCGAAGTAGTTGAGGTCGAAGTTCGAAAAAAGGCTCGAAGGCGGGCTCAAAAAGTTCACCGCCTGCTTTTCCATGCGCTTGGCAAAGTCCCACAGGCGCGGCAGCGGCCGCAGCACCGACTTGCTGAGCTCTCGGGCCTTCCACACCGGTCGCGAGCTCACGAGCTTGGCAAGGTGCCCGGAAAGCGCACCCGCAGGGGGCGAAATCGAGCAGTCGTTGTCGTTGACGATGATGAGTAGTTTCAGGCCTTCCTTGTAGACGCCGGCGTGATTGAGGGCTTCGACGGCCATGCCGCCGGTGAGCGCCCCGTCGCCGATCACTGCGATGTGCCAGCGGTCGGAGCGGCCTGCAAGCTTGTCGGCAATGGCCATGCCGAGTGCAGCCGAAATCGAGGTCGACGAATGCGCCGTCCCGAAGGCGGCGTAGGGGCTCTCGGAGCGCTTGGGAAAGCCCGAGATGCCGCCCTTCTTGCGAAGGGTCTTCATCGCCTCACGGCGCCCGGTGAGAATCTTGTGCGCGTAGGCCTGATGACCCACATCCCAGATGATGGAATCCTGCGGGGTATTGAAGACGTAGTGCAGGGCCACGGCGATGTCGGTCGCGCCAAGGGAGCTTGACAAATGCCCGCCCGTGCGGCTCACGCTCTCAAGCATGAAGGCGCGCAGTTCGCGGCAGACTTCAGGCAACTGCGAGACCGGGAGCTTTCTGAGGTCCGCAGGCGACTCGATGCGCTTTAAAAGCGCATAGTCCTCTTCAGTCGGAAAGTCGGTAAGCGGCGCGCCCACGAGATCCTTGAGTGCCATCAGTGCGTCCTCCGGATCACGTAGTGCGAGAGCTCTTCAAGACGCTGGATGCCGAGGGCTTCGGCCTCGGCAAGCGCCTTCAAGTGCGAGAGGGCACCGAGCGCCTGCGCCTCGCATTGGGCGGCAAGCTCGCGCGCCTTTTCGAGCCCCAAAAGCGACACGTAGGTGGGCTTGTCGGTCGCCTCATCCTTTCCGGCAGTCTTGCCGAGCTCTTCGGTCGACGCGGTGACGTCGAGAATGTCGTCAACCACCTGAAAACCGAGGCCAATCGCCGCACTGTACTGTCCGAGGTCGGCTTCCAAGGCCGCAAAGCGCGCGGGATCGCCGCAAAGCGCCCCCATGCGCACGGCCGCGCTGATGAGCGCCCCGGTCTTAAGCCGATGCATCTGACGCAGCACGTCGATGTCGATGCGCTCGCCTACGCTCTCCAAGTCAATCATCTGACCGCCGCACATGCCGCGCGCTCCGCTTGCACGCGCAAGGGCAAGCGTCAAGGCATTGATCTGCGCGGCCGGCAGCCCCGTCGACAAAAGACGCTCGAAGGCCTCGGGCTGCAGGCTGTCGCCAGCGAGCATCGCCTCGGCGACGCCGAACCTCACGTGCGCGGTGGGCTTGCCGCGGCGCAGCGTGTCGTTGTCCATGCAGGGAAGATCGTCGTGCACGAGCGAATAGGCGTGCACGTACTCAACCGCCAAGGCCGCTTCGTCCAAGGCCTTCGCAGGCGCCGCCGTCAAGGCGCCGGCGCCGTAGACCAAAAGCGCGCGCACGCGCTTGCCGCCGCCCATGACGGCATAGCGCATGGCTTCACAGAGAAGCCCCAACGGGCCCTCGCCCTTGGGCAGCGCCGCATCGGCATTGAATTCAAAGCGGCCGCGAAGCGCCTCGGCCCAGTCGTGAAAAGAGAGCGTCGAGAGCGCCCGATAGGCCTCGTCCGAAGACCAGCGCTCGGGGTCGCTCAAGCAGAAGTCAAACTGTCCGATCACGACAGGCCTCCCTCGCTCATGCCCTTGACTTCGAAATCGGCAAGCGTGCCGTCGGCTTCGAGTTTCTTGATCTGATTTTCGGCCGCCTGCAGCTTCTGCGTGCACATGCGCACGAGCTCCGTGCCGCGGGTGAAGGCCTTGACGCTTTCTTCAAGCGGCATCGCCCCCTGTTCCATCTTGCCTACGATCGCCTCGAGCTCGCTCAAGGCCTCCTCAAACGTCGGCTGATCCTTCTTGTCGGTCATAACGTCTTTCTTCTAAAACTCAGCAGTCCTTGCGGATCGAGGGGCTCGCAACCAGGAACTTCTGCCCTTGCCGCACACCCCCTCTGCCGAAGGCTCAATTGGCTTATTGTAGCCGACCGACTGCAGATGGGCTTGAAGGGAATTTAGAGACCTCGGCGTCTGCCCAAAGAGACGCGGAAAAAAGACGTGGGCGTGCCGAAAAAGACGGACGCAATAGAAGGAGGCAATGAAGGCCCCGTGTAAAAGGTCCGGACGCGACAAAACTGCCCGTCAGAGCATCGATTTTTTGAAAGCTGGAGATTTTCCGGAAGAACACCGGAAGAAAGAATGTGGAGCGGGAGACGAGTCTCGAACTCGCGACCTCAACCTTGGCAAGGTTGCGCTCTACCAACTGAGCTACTCCCGCAGTGCTCTGCGAAGAATGCGTATTGTACAGGACCGATCAGCCCTGTCAAGGACTTCTTGAAAAATTTTTCTCTCCTCCCCCAACATCTCGAGCTAACGAGGTCGCTACCGCCCTCTAAAAACAACGAAATAACAATGTGATTCACAGACTCCACAGGAGCAAATCCGCCAAGATATAGGTGTTTTCACCAATACCCTTGCGGGGTGCGCCGCAGGGGGTTGCGGCGCACGCAAAAGGAAAATTACTTCCAGTGACAGCTTCCTCTGCGCAGCCGCAGGTAGCCGCCCATCACCCAGAAGAGGATCGTGGTGACGGCAAACGTGATGATGGCGGCTTCATACTTCCAGCCCGAGCCGTAGAGCATCGGCACGACGACGGCCGAGCACAGCGCAAACAAGAGGGTCTGGATGAAGCTCAGAACCGAGCTTGCCATGCCGCGGCTCTGCGGGAAGCAGTCCATGAGTACGAGCGACATGCCCGGACGGATGATGCCGATGCTCACCGTGTAGATGCAAAGCGGAATCACGGCCCAGGGCATGGCGGCCTTGACGCTAAAGACAATGAGCGCGGTCGAGGCAAGGGACGCTGCAATCATCACGAAAAACCCGATGCGAATCGAGCCCGTTGTGCCCACGCGCACCGCTAGCTGCGTCGCCACCCAACTCCCCGCGACCGTACCGGTCACCGTCGGGATGAAGAGCATCCAGAACTCGTCGGCCGCCAGCCCCACGACGTTGACGCACCAGTCGGCCGCGCCTGCAATGAAGACGCCCTGCCCGAGGAACGCCAGGCCCAGCGCAATGTTGCCGAGCATAAAGGGCGCGTGCTTGGAGCAGTGCCAGTAGCCGCGGGCAAGGACCTTGAGATCAATCGGCGTGCGCTGATCCTTCGGAAGACTCTCCGGAAGGAAGAAAAGGCACATCAACGCCAGCGCAAAGCTGATTGCCGTAAGCACCCAGAAGTGGCTCTGCCAGCCCGCGTGCACCGCGAGATAGCCGCCGATGATGGGCGCCAGAGCCGGCCCGAAGCCAAAGACCATGGCGACGTAGGCCATGAGCTTTTGCGCCTGCGGGCCGCCGTAGAGGTCGCGGATCACGGCCATACCGACTACCATACCGCAGCCCGCAAAGACGCCCTCCAAGGCGCGAAACACGATGAGCGCCTCAAGGCTTGAAGACAATGCGGCGCCGAGGCTTGAAAGCGCAAAGAGCACAAAGCCTCCGACCATCGTGGGCTTGCGGCCGATCAGATCCGAGATTGTGCCGTAAAAAAGCGTCATGACGGCAAAGCCGATCAGGTACGAGGTGAGCGTCTGCTGCACGGCCTCAAGCCCCACCCCGAACTCGGCCATCATTTCGTGAAAGCTCGGCAGGTACATGTCGGTCGCAAAGGGACCGATCATCGAGCAGGCCGCAAGCAGAAACGTGAGAAGCTTCACGTTCACGTGTGGGGCGCCAGCCGGAGCCGCGTCATGAGCGGCGTCGTGCGCGGTGTCATGCACGGCGTCCTTCGCGGACTCGGCGCGCTGCGTGCCGTCGTTTGCGTTCGTTTTCGTATCGTCGTTCATCATCACACAATCAAAATTTCGGCGCGCTCGTCCCCCTGCGGCCCGCACGTCCCGAGTGCCTTCAAGCCGCAAAAAGAGCGCTAACGCCTAAAAATAGAGAAGATTTCCAAAGTGCGGCGATTGTACCCCTCAACGCCCGCAATCCCGTCGCATTGGTGAAACAACCATTCCTGACCGGCCATTCCCCTGTCGATTTTTACGCGGCACACGCCCGTTTGGGAACAGCCTGCGGCGGGCAGTAAGATTGAGGCCCTTCAGAAAAATTCTCCAAGTCTCCAACGTTTACCGCCCGCTTTCCATGTCCGAACAGTCTCTCACCAACGACTCAAGCACCCCTTACGTCGGACGCTTTGCGCCCTCGCCCACCGGGCCGCTGCACATGGGAAGCCTTGCCTGCGCCATGGCCACCTGGGCCGATGCGCGCGCCCACGGCGGCACGTGGCTGATCCGCATCGAAGACATCGATCCGCCGCGAGACATGCCGGGCGCCGACAAGCGCATCCTCGAGGTGCTCGCGGCCTACGGCATGACGAGCGACCGGCCGGTGCTCTGGCAGCACACAAGACTCGACCGCTACGAGGAGGTCTTCAACGCCCTGCGGGAGAAGGGCGCGGTCTTTGGCTGCGCCTGCTCGCGCCACGAAATCCTTGCGGCCGATGCGGCGATGGGGCTTCCGAGAGGCGTGTATCCGGGCACCTGCCGCATGGGCACCCACGGCAAGGCCGTGCGCTCCTGGCGCTTTCGAACGACCTCGGAGCCGGTTTCCTTCATCGACCGGCAGTGCGGGCCGCAGTCGCAGAACGTTGAATCGGAAGTGGGCGACTTCGTCGTCCGCCGCGCCGACGGCCTCTGGGCCTATCAGCTCGCGGTCGTGGTCGACGATGCCGATCAGGGCATCACGGACGTCGTACGCGGCCAAGATCTTCTTGACAACACGCCGCGGCAGATGCTGCTGCAGCGCGCCGTCGGCGTTCCGACGCCGCGCTACATGCACATTGCGCTTGTGACCGACGCACACGGCGAAAAGCTCTCCAAGCAGCGCTGTGCGCCTGCCGTGACGACGGAAAACCGCACGGCGACGCTCGACGCCCTCTGGGTGCATCTGGGATTTGACGCCATCGGCGCCGACACGGTCGATGCCTTCTGGCGCGCTGCCGTTGAAGTATGGCGCGAACGGTGGTGCCGCGAGTAACGCCGAAACCAACGCAGCCGGACGCAAACGAAAGCGCCCGGCAGCAGCTTGAGGCGGCCGGGAAAGAGAACTGTAATCAATAGAAATTGATCGGAATTGATCAGGAATCCGACGGAATTCCCAAAGGAAGAATGCGCGCGTCCTATTCGTCGCGCCAGGGCATGGGATCGGGGAAGAGCCGGTCGACGAGCGACCAGATGATGATGCTCTGATCGTCGGCGGGACTGCCGAAGACGTGTCCGACCGCGCCTTCGTCGTCGCGCGTCGAGACGCTCAACGGGCGGCTGCCGTGGCCGCTGAAATATTCAAGCGTGGCGCTGCGAATGCGGTGGTTCGACCACTCCTCCATTCTTGCCGTAAAGCGAACGCACTGCCGGCAGTCGGCATCGTCGAAATCGGTGACGTTGCGCACGGAAAAGCCCTTTTGCTCGAGCGCCGTACGAATCATCAGCGCGAGACTCACCTCGCCCGCAGGTTCAGTCTGCAGGCACAGTTCCTGACCGGCGGCTTTCGCAAACCGGTACTCATAGGGACTTTTTTGCGGCGCGCTCTGGCAGCCGGCCAGAAGAAAAGCGCCCGCCAAAACGGCAGTGAGAAGACGTTGCTGCATACAAGGAAAATGAGAAAACGAGGACGTGCTGCGTCTCGTCCAAGCCCAGTTTATCCTAGCATTTTTTCAATGTTGTGCAATTCACCCGCCCCCGGGAAAACCGCTCGATAGCTTGCGCGTATGATGGGGGCGAGAAAAACCCCTGGATGCACGGGTATTTGTGCACGCTCGCGTCCAGAAAAAGGAACGGCTGACAGGAACGACTAATCGCGCACGGCGCGCGCAAGCGTCGTGATGTGCGCCACGGCCGAGCGTGCGAGCGAGCGGACGTTGTAGCCGCCCTCAAGAATGCTCACGATGCGCCCGCCGCAGACCGAACGGGCCACGCGCATGATCTCGCACGTGAGGTACGAATAGTCGAACTCGGTGAGCTTGATCAAGGCCGTCTTCTCGTCGCGGTGCGCGTCAAACCCGGCCGAGACCAGAATCAGATCGGGCTTGAAGTCAAGAAGTTTTGGCATCCACTCGCGGCTGATGCGCTTGAGGACTTCCTCGCCCTCGGCGCCTTCGGCCAACGGCGTATTGATGATGTTCTCGGCCGTCGCCTGCGGCAGACCGAACGGAAAGGCGCTTTCCTGGTAGAGGCTGAAAAGCCTGATGCGAGGGTCGTTCTTGACGATGTCCTCCGTTCCGTCGGCGCGGTGCACGTCGATGTCAAGGATGGCCACGCGTTTGAGGCCGATCACCTCAAGCGCATGCAGCGCCGCACAGGCGACCGAATTGACGAGGCAGAACCCGTGTCCGAAGCTGCGTCCGGCATGGTGTCCGGGCGGACGGATGCAGGCAAAGGCGTTTCGCAATTTCCCCGCGCAGACCTGCCGCACGGCTTCGATGGCCGCACCGGCGCTTTTCAAAGCCGCCTCAAAGCTCTGGGCGTTGATCGAGGTGTCGGCACTTACCATTTCCTGAGGCAAGTCCTTGGGCGAACTTGCGCCCGCGCGGCCGCCTGCGACCGCCGCACGAAGGCGCTCGGAGGCCGCTTCGAGCCGCTCGATGTAGTCCTTGTCGTGGGCGCGAAGCACGTCCTTGATGCTTGCCTCTGGACTTGTGAGCGGCACCACGAAGCGCGACAGGCCGCTTGCGATCATCTGGTCGAGGATCGCCTCAAAGCGCGCAGCGGTCTCCGGATTGCCGCGTCCCTGATCGTAGACGCCGCACAGATCGTGCGTGAAAAATCCCGTGGGCATGATGCTGTTGGCTTTCGCTCTCCTGGTGCCGGGGTTGGTCAGTCGCCGCCCGCCTCACGTATCGTGAGAGGGTGCAAGTTTTGCGACTGCCTCACGACTAGCATAGAGCCTTCGGTCGGCAGACGCAACTTTCGATGTACCATTGTCGTGCTCCACCGCCTCGCCCGCCGGGCTCGTGAACCGGTGCGTGGCACCCCCGGCGCAGCGCTCGCGCCAGCGCGCAACGCGCGCCTTCATGCCGACGATGTCGAGCACCCCGCGCGCAAAGCCCTTGCGCACGAGCTCGGGCGGCACGAATTCGTCGTACTTTTCAAAGACGGGCACCTCGTTGGGATACAAGAGTTCCAGCGGATCAAAACCCGTTGCCGCCGCCTCTCCCACCACCGCGTAGAAGGTCTCCTCTGTCACCTTCATCGTGAACTGCATGTAGTAGGGCCGCGCCGAGGTGAGGCCTTTCAAGCCCAACCTCCCCGCACAGCGGCGCTTCAAGAAGCGCTCAAGCGCAAGAAACGCGTAGCTTCCCAACCACGGGAAAAGCGCCCACATGTTGCCGCCCAAGTGCACGAGCGGGCGCTCGCGCATCCCAGAGCGCGCAAAGGTCACGCGCGCCTGCGCAAGGCGCCTTACCGCATGCCGCATGAGGTAGGGGTACTGCGCGTTTTCAAAGAGAACGCCGTACATGCGCTCAAGGATGTGGGTGTGGATGTCGCCTGCCACATCGCCGAAATAGGCAGGGATATTGCCCTTCACAAGCGTGCAGTAGACCTCGCGTCTCTCGTGGTCGACCTCGTCGACCGCCCAGACGCGGCCTGCGATGGCGATCTTTTCGCCCACGGGCGGCGGCCGGCAGATCGTGCCGAGCTCTTCGCTTGCGGCTCGCACCGTGTACTCGATGTTTTCCTGAAAGACGGCAAAGAACTTGTAGTTGTTGACGACGCGCTCGCCCTCAAGCCCCACGATGAGCCCGCCCGTCTCCGTGCGGCTGATGTGCTCGATCTCAATCAAGTGCCGCAGGAGCATCCGGTAGTCGTCTTGTGTAATACCGCGAAAGCAAAAGAGCGAGAGCACGCGGCTAGCGAGCTCGGCGGGCGTCATTTCACCCGAGGCGGCAAGCGTGCTCATCGTCTGGTGGTACAGGAGGCTGTAGGGAAGTCGTCCCTCGCGCGGCGGCTCGACGAAGCGCTCTTCGACGTAGAGCTGCACAAGCGCAATGGCCTGAATGAGGTACCAGGGAATCGCTTCGGGGAGCATCGCGTGCGGCTCGGGGTGGTCCTCACGGATCACAAACCACATCTGCGAGGGACTGCCCCGGCGCCCGGTGCGGCCCATGCGCTGCAAAAACCCCGACACGGTAAAGGGCGCGTCGATCTGAAAGGCGCGCTCGAGGCGCCCGATGTCGATCCCAAGCTCAAGCGTTGCGGTCGCGCAGACGCTATCGAGCGACGCGTCGTCCTTCATCTCGGCCTCGGCGCTTTCGCGATAGGAGGCCGAGAGGTTTCCATGGTGAATCAAAAACCGCTCGGGCTCGCGGCGCGCCTCGCAGTACTGCCGCAGGCTCTGGCAGACCGCCTCGCACTCCTCGCGCGAGTTGGTAAAGATGAGGCACTTGCGGCCGCGGGTGTGCTCAAAGATGTACGCAAGCCCCGGATCGGCTCCGACGGGCGCGACGTCGCTCGCAGGCTCTACGGAAAGCGCGGCCGGTGCGGGTGCGGTTCCCTCCTCTCCCTCATCGGCTTGCGGCGCCGTCGTAAAGAAGTGCTCAAGCGACACGCGCCAGACTTCCTTTGCAGCCTCAAAGCGCGGGATGACCGTCGGGCGGCCGCTTCCTGCGGCAAGAAAGCGCCCTGCGGCCTCGGGCTTTCCGATCGTGGCCGACAATCCCACGCGGCGCGGATTGCAGCCCGCCGCACGGCAGAGCCGCTCGATGAGGCAGAAGGTCTGAAGCCCCCGGTCACCTCGCAGCAGCGAATGGATCTCGTCGATCACGACAAAGCGCAGGTCTCCGAAGAGGGCCGCGAGATCGGCGTGCTTGTTGATCAAGAGGGACTCAAGCGACTCGGGCGTGATCTGAAGAATGCCCGAGGGGTGCTTCATGAGCCGTCTCTTGGCGGCCTGCGAGGATTCGCCGTGCCAGCGCGTGACGGCGATGTCGCCCGCCTCGCACAAAAAACCGAGACGCTCAAACTGATCGTTGATAAGGGCTTTGAGCGGTGCGATGTAGAGCACGCCCACGCTTTTGGGCGGATCTTCAGCAAGAAGCGTCAGGATCGGAAAAAACGCCGCCTCGGTCTTGCCTGAAGCGGTCGAGGCCGTCAGAAGCACATTGTCGTCGGTCTCGAAGCTGGCCTGCGCCGCGGCATTCTGAACGCCGCGCAGCACCTTCCAGCCGCTTGCGTAGATGTAGTCCTGGATAAAAGGCGCATAGCGCTCGAAGGCATTCATGGGCGTGCCTCCGAGACCTTAGATCGTAAATTCCGCAAACTCGCCCGCGGTCTTATCGCTTACGGCCTCGGACTTGGCGTAGGTAAAGTCTTCGGACTTGAGAAGCTCGTCGACGGCCGTGCCCGGGTGCTGATAGAGCAGATCCAAAAGCTCGATGAAGTCGCGGATCACCTCACGCGGCGTGATGTTTTGATCAGCCCCGATGCGCCCGAACTCGATGCGGATGAAGTCCGAGAGCTCCTTCTCGCCCACCGTGCGCGCGTAGCCGTAAAGCGCACTGTGCATGTCGGCCAACTTTTCGCAGAGCACCACCATCTCCTCGGGCGTCAAGGGATCAAGACGAATGACGGGTGCAAGAAGGTCGCGTGCGCCCGGGCGCGAGAAGCGGCCTTCGGCGAGGCGCGAACGCAGCGCTTCGTAGCTGTAGACGCCGCGGCGCTTGTCTTCGACGGCCTGAGGCGTTGCGCCCATGATGATCCCGAGATACCGGGCCTTGCCCTGCAGGGCGTCGTTGTACATCGCAAGGAGCTTTTCATAGTTGAACTGGCGGCTCGTTGCGTTGGGGATCTTGTAGATGTTGACGAGCTCGTCGATCATGATCATGAGCCCCTGATAGCCCGCGTGCCGGAAAAAGACCGCAAAGAGCTTCAGGTACTCGTACCAGTCGTCGTCGGTGATGATGAGGTTCACGCCCAACGCCTGGCGGGCCTCGGTCTTTGTGGTGTACTCAGCGCGAAACCAGCGCACCACGCGCTGCTTCATGTCGTCGTCGCCCTCGACGTAGGCGTGGTAGTAGATCGAAAGCAGTCGGCCGAACTCAAAGCCGTGCACGAGTTCGCTCACGGCCGAGGTGACGGCAAGAATCTCGCGGTCAACGGCTTCAGTGAGCGCCGCCTCGCCCGCGGTGAGCCCCGTTTCCTGTGCGCACTTGGCCTGCACGCTCGAAATCCAGCGATCACGCACGAGCGTGAGCGCCCCGCCCTCGGGCCGGGTCTTGGTCGAGAGGTTGCCGATGAGCTCGCGGTAGGTCGCAAGCCCCTGCCCGCGCGTACCCTGAAGGCGCCTTTCGGGCGAGAGATCGGCGTCGACCACGATGAAGCCCTTTTCCATCACGTAGTTGCGGATCGTCTGCAGCAGAAAGCTCTTGCCCGCGCCGTAGCGCCCGACGATGAAGCGAAACGAGGCGCCGCCCTCGGCGATGATGTCGACGTCGTGCAAAAGCGCGGCGATTTCATTGGTGCGCCCCACGGCGATGTAGGGCAGCCCCACGCGGGGCACCACGCCGCCCTTGAGCGAGTTGATGATGGCCTGTGCAATGCGCCGCGGCACCTTGCGGGCGCATTCGGCTGCCGAAAGCTTCTTCTGAAGTTGCGTCATAGAAAATCTGTCGTTACTAGCTGTCGATGCAGGTCAGGAACCAAGCAGCGCCTCAACGTCGCCCCGGTAGTCCTCCACGAGCGAGAGCTTGTCGTCTTCGCAGAGCACCACGCTGTCGCCCACCACATCGAAAAACGTTTCGTTGATTGTATCTGCGACGACCTCGGGCATGAGATGGCTGCTGCGCATGTAGGCTTCGGGCGCCTCATGGGCCAGAAGCATGTCAAGCACATGCCGGTGCGCCGCATCAAGAGCC